>CAYZTP010000016.1:0-7445 GCA_964481555.1 uncultured Clostridia bacterium
ATTCAAAAAAAGACTTTTGGTAGCTTTTTTATCGGTTGCCTGCGTAACGATGGGGGCGATTGGCTTCTCCGCTTGCAGCGATAATAAAACCGCCGACAACGACAGTGATATTTATGTCGTTTATCAGTTATATGCGTCTGCCGAAGAAGCGGAAGGAAATACTCCCTTGAGTTATGAGGATTGGCTTTTGACGATTAAGGGAGCGGACGGCAAAGACGGTGCAGACGGCGCGGACGGTGCGGACGGCAAAGACGGCGCGGACGGCATAGGAATTACCGGCGCCGTGATCAACGAAAACGGCGAACTTGTGCTTACATATTCCGACGGAACTTCCGTCAATCTCGACGTTGTAGTCGGCAAAGACGGCGCAGACGGTGCGGACGGAGCCGACGGCAAAGATGGTACGAACGGCGTTGACGGGAAAGACGGCAAAGACGGGAAAGACGGTACGGACGGCATAGGAATTGCTAGCGCCGTGATCAACGAAAACAGCGAACTTGTGCTTACGTATTCCGACGGAACTTCCGTCAATCTCGGCGTTGTAGTCGGCAAAGACGGTGCAGACGGTGTAGACGGCGCGGACGGAGCCGACGGCAAAGACGGTACAGACGGTACAGATGGTGCGGACGGATTATCCGCTTATGAAATAGCCGTTAAAAACGGATTTACCGGGACAGAGGAAGAATGGATTAACTCTTTTGGATCTGCTGAAAACCATACGCACGAATACAATGTTACCCAATTCGGTTATGAATGTGATGAAGACGGATATCTTTTATATGAATGTATAGTAGACGGGTGCAATTTAAGTTATATAGTACATAATTGGCGTGATCATCTTTATGTTGACAACATTTGTATTTATTGTGGGCAAAACGGTCTTACCTCTTATTCAGGCTATGTTTATCCTTCGATTTCTGATTCGGAAAACGCTAACACTCCTTTAAGCGGCGCAACAATTAAACTATATAACGGCGATACGCTTGTCTACGAAACAAAAACCGATATATACGGTTATTTCTGCTTTAATGAAATAATATTAGGAAATTATATCGTTATTATTACTATTAGCGGATATTACGATATTACGTTTGAACTCAACGCAACGATCCAAACCGGCACCGATACGACGAACTACTATGCCGATATCGTTCAAAACAGTTCTATTACTGGCATTGTAACGATAGCAGACGCCGATATGGACAGCTCAAACAATTGCGTCCTCGAAGGCGCAACGGTGAATATAACCAAGCTTACGGGAACAAATAAGATTGAATATACTTACGTTACCGGAACAGACGGCAGCTATACGTTTTCTCACCTTCCCGCAGGTACGTATCAAATTGTCGTTTCAAAAGACGGTTACATCGTTTTAACGCAAAACATATCCGTCGCCCAAAATCAAACTGCTGTGCAGAATATGGCGCTTGAATTAATAACAGAATCTACGGGGAATGTAACTATTGGATATGTTTCCGGTATGATTTATGATGCCAATGTTCAGGGTAATGTGGGCGTTGAAGGACTGACGCTATATATAAGAGTCGGTATTAATATCATAACCAGTACAGTAGTGAAAATAATTTATACTACGACCAACGGCGCTTATTCCGTTAATCTCGAAGCCGGCAATTATACCGTCACTATAGTTGACGAACGCACGCTTGAAGATGAAAATTACAGGTATACCTCAAGTAGTTTTAACATTAAAGTTTTAGCAGGTAAAACAATTTCAAACCAAAACGGCTCGGTATCCAATTCAATAAGTCATGTCGCAGGTTCTTTAACAATAGTGCTTACTTGGGGTTCAACCCCGAGCGATTTGGATTCGCACATCACAGGACCGACAAGTTCCGGAAGTCGTTTCCACGTTTATTATCAGTCTATGACTTACGGAAGCGTTTCTCTCGACCGCGACGATACTTCAAGCTACGGTCCCGAAACTATCACCGTTGATTCGGTAAAAGACGGCATTTACAGATACTCCGTACATGATTATACAAACAGGTCAAGGACGACAAGTACCTCTCTCGCCAACAGCGGCGCAACGGTAACGCTTTATCTTGACGGAAATTTATATGCAACATATTATGTGCCTTCAGGAGTGGGAACTCTGTGGACCGTATTCGAGTATAATTCTGAAACGGGAGTCGTTACCCCTATAAATACGTTAAGCAATGAAAGTGATCCTTCTTCCGTTTCATAACCCGCTACAAGTATATAGACGTTAAAACACCGCGGGCGACTGTTTGAAGTGAACCCAGAGTTTGGGCAAAATAATAAATTAGAATTGGTAATGAGTTCTGTATTGCACAGAGCTCATTTCTTTTAATATGAGATATGAGAGAAAATTTTTCATGAAATAAAGAATTAGGCGTAATCACGAACTTGTTATGACATGGGTAGGCTATGAGTTTGATGCCGATGTTAAGACTTTACGCATGGACAGGGGTTTCACAACCTATTTGCAAGAGTATATCTTGCAAGAAATTAACAAAATATCCTACGAGCTGTAATTTACAAACAAAATCGTCTGTTTTGGGCTGAAATGGGATAACATTACTTCCCAAATATTACAAAACGGGCGTAAAAACCGTTGACGAAACGAATGGAACATGATAAACTGATATCGAGATAAGGGAGTAGTCGGCTTCCGCCCTCTTGCGGCGAAAGCTGTTATGTCCACAGAATGCGGCTTCGCGCCGCGGGCATTTCATGAAATGACGAGACTTATGCGCATACTTACCGGGTTCGGAGTGTTGCGCATAAGTCTCTTTTATTGATTCGGAGATTCGGAGAAAAATGACGGTAATCGAAGTCGTGCTGCTGGGCGGCGCGCTGTCTATGGACGCTTTTGCGGTCGGACTTACGAACGGTATGGTCGAACCGCATATGAAGCAGCGCAAAACGCTGCTCATCGCCGCTTTTTACGGCGGCTTTCAGTTTCTTATGCCGATGGCGGGCTATTACGGCGGTTCGGTCTTTTCCGCCCTCGTAGAAAAAATCGCGCCCGTATTGTCTTTCATTTTGCTTGCTTTTATCGGCGGAAAAATGATTTGGGAGTGCGTCCGCGGAGAGGGGAAAGGGCTTACGCCGCTCGGCGGCGGACAGCCGCTTGTCGAAAAGAAAACGCTCGGTTTGGGAAAATTGTTGGCGCAGGCGATCGCTACGAGTATCGACGCGCTTGCAGTGGGGGTGTCTCTTCTTGCGCAGGAAGTAGCGGGATCGCTGCCGTTTGCGGCGGTGTATTGCGCCGTCGTAATCGGGATTGTTACCTTTTTCCTTTCGGCGATCGCCGTCACGCTGGGCAAAACGGCGGGGGATAAATTCGCCGATAAAGCGGAGATTGCAGGCGGTTTTATCCTCGTCGCAATCGGCTTAAAGCTTCTTCTCGAAGGGCTGCTGTAAATTTCCGTAATCATTTGTTCATAAATTGAAAGGATTCTTGACATTCCGTTTTCATACTGTTATAATACTGTTATAATGGAAACAGATAACGAACGGAACGGAAAGCATTCCGGGATCAAACAGATAAAACGGTACGACTTTTCCAAAAAGCCGCGCAAAATCAACAGGTTGATGATGAAGTTGGCCCGCATTTTTGTCGTACCGTTGTGTTTGAAGGGCAGACAAGTTACTTTCAAAAAGACGGGAATGGAGGGATTGAAGCCGCCTTATCTGCTTTACAGCACCCATTCCGGCATGATCGATTATTACGTTTTGTATAAGGCGATCGCCCCTTACGGCGCGCATTTCGTCGCGACTCTTTCGGGCGTAAGGGACGTGGGCGATTTTCTGTTATCGCGGTTAGGCTGTTTTTACAAACGGGTGTTTGTCCGCGAACTCAATACCGTTCGGAATATGCGTTATTGCGCCGAGCATTATAACGATATCCTTTGCGTATTTCCGGAATCGCGCTATTCGTTCGACGGAACGTGCAACCGTTTGCCCGATTCTCTGGGAAAAACGGCGCGCCTTTTAAAATTGCCCGTCGTCGTGTGCCGTATGTCGGGAAATTATCTTACGCTCCCTCAGTGGAACGACGGTCGTTGGAAGAAGGTTCCCATCGTATGCGAACTCGAACAGATCATTACGGCGGAGGAGACAAAACGGCTTTCCGCAGACGAAATGCAGGAACGCATTAAAAACGGATTGCAGCGGGACGATTACGCCTATCAGAAACGCAACCGAATCGAACTTTCCCATCCGAATCGGGCGAAAGGATTGCATTATATCCTTTACCAATGCCCGCATTGCAAAACGGAATACGAAACGGATTCGGACGGAGCGCGCATTTGGTGCGCCGCGTGCGGAAAGAGCTGGGTGATGACCGAACTGGGCGAGCTTCGCGCCGAGAACGGAGAGACAAAATTTCCGCACATTCCCGATTGGATGGAGTGGCAGCGCGAAAACGTGCGGAAAGAAGTGCGCGGCGGTCTTTATAAGTTCGAATCGGAGGTCGCCGTTCATACTCTGCCGCATTACAAACATTTTTACGACCAAGGAAAGGGTTTTCTTGTGCAGACGGCGGAGGAGACGACGTTAGACTGTACCGCTTACGGCGAAAAAAAGCACATTGTATGGAAAGCGAACGAGCTGGAAGGCGTGCATATCGAATTCAACTATCCCGCGCATAAGAAAAAACGCAGGAACAACGACTTCGGCGATTGCGTGGAAATCTCCACCCGAGACGACAGCTATTGGCTGCATCCGCTGAGTTGCGCCAACCGTTTAATGAAAATCTCTTTGGCGGCGGAAGAAATATATGCATACGCCAAAGAACGGGCTTCGGCGCAGCGGCTGCGCTCCGAAAACGCCGAATTGTAAAATTTGTTGACAACCGACTGTGGGAATGATATAATAAGCGCGGGAGAGATGATATGAAACAAAAGGTGAAACGATATAATTTTGCGCGCCGTCCCCAAAAGCCGAGTAAATTTTGGATGGCGATCGCGCGGGCGTTTGCAATCAATCCGTATTTTAAAGGCAGACCGACGACGATCGATCGAATCGGTATGGAGGGCGTCAAACCTCCCTATCTTCTGTTCGCAACGCACGCGAGCATGATCGATTTTCCTTTGATGTACAAAGCGGTCAGCCCGTATAACGCCAATAACGTGGTCGCGATCGACGCGATCCGCGACGTCGGAGATTGGCTGATGCGGCGGCTCGGTTGTATCTGCAAACGAAAATTCGTAAAAGATTATTATCTTATCAGAAATATGCGTTATTGCGCGGAAAAGTACAAAGAGATCGTCTGCGTTTATCCCGAAGCGCGCTATACGCTCGACGGCACGACGAGCTTTTTGCCCGATTCGCTGGGAAAAATGTGTAAGGTGATGAAAGTACCCGTCGTCGTACTCAGAATGTACGGAACGTTTATTTCCTCGCCGCAGTGGAACAAGACGGAGCAGCGCTTGCCGCTCCGCGCCGAATTGGAACTGATCGCGACGGCGGAAGAGGCGGTTTCGCTCTCCGCGGAAGAGCTTAACGGACGGATTCGTAAAGCCATGCAACGGGACGAATACGCTTGGCAGAAAGAGAATAAAATCAAAAACGCATACGAAAATCGTGCGCACGGGCTGCACAATATTCTCTATCAATGTCCGCACTGTAAAAAAGAATTCGAAATGTATTCGGAAGGAACGAAACTTTGGTGCAACGCTTGTAAAAAGACGTGGGAGATGAGCGAATACGGCGAACTTTCCGCAACCGAGGGAGAGACGGAATTTACGCATATTCCCGATTGGACGAAGTGGGAGCGCGCGAACGTGCGCGAAGAAGTGCGCAGCGGCGTTTACCGTTTCGAAGACGAGGTTACGGTACATACTTTGCCGAACGCCAAACGGTTTTACGATCAAGGCAAGGGCAGGCTCGTGCAGACGTGCGAGGGAACCCGTCTTATTTGCACCGCCTACGGCGAAGCGGTCGACGCGCAGTGGGCGGGTACGGAATTGGAGAGCGTCCATGTGGAATACGATTATCCGTTCCGCAAGGAGAAATACAAAAAAAATATTTTCGGCGATTGCGTGGATATTTCGACGAAGGACGAAAGTTATTGGCTGCATCCCGTAAATAAGCGCGATCAGCTCACGAAAATTTCGTTTGCAACGGAAGAAATTTATTTTCTCGCCTGCGAACGGATAAAAAACAGAAACGATTGACCGCTTAAAATTCTTTATGAATAACGAATTTTTTTCTTTTGAAGTACAAAAAACCGATCCCGAAACGGGAGCGCGGGCGGGCGTGTTCCATACGCCGCACGGCGATATTTTAACGCCCGTTTATATGCCCGTCGGCACGCAGGCGACCGTTAAAGGCGTGCTGCCGGATACGTTGGAAGAAATCGGCTCGCAAATTATTCTTTCGAATACTTATCATCTCTATATGCGTCCCGGCGACGAGCTTATCGCGCGCGCAGGAGGGTTGCATAAGTTCATGAACTGGAACAAGCCTATTTTAACGGACAGCGGCGGCTTTCAAGTGTTTTCGCTCGCAAAACTGAATAATATCACGGACGACGGCGTGCGCTTTTCCTCTCATGTAGACGGAAGCTATCATATGTTTACGCCCGAAAAAGCAATTCAAATCCAGCATAATCTCGGCTCGGATATCATTATGGCGTTCGATCAGTGTTCGGAGTACGGATATACGCACGATCAAGCGGAGCGCGCCATGAAGCGCACGGGGGATTGGCTGGAACGTTGTTTTGCGGCGCATCAAAATCCCAATCAGGCGCTGTTTCCCATCGTGCAGGGCAATTTTTATAAGGATCTGCGCAGGGAAAGTTTGGAACGCTGTCGGCCTTTCGTAAAACACGGTATCGCCATCGGCGGGCTTTCGGTGGGAGAGCCGAAATCGCTCATGTACGAACTCATGGACGATTTGCAGCCCCGTCTCCCGACGGACGTTCCGCGTTATCTTATGGGCGTCGGGTCTCCCGATTGTCTTGTGGAAGGCGTTATGCGCGGGATCGATATGTTCGATTGCGTGCTCGCAACCCGAGTAGCCCGCAACGGCACGGCGCTCACTTCGCGCGGAAAAGTCGTCGTGCGCAACGGGAAATACAAAGAGGACTTTACAAAGCTCGATCCGGATTGCGATTGCTATTGCTGTAAAAATTATACCAAAGCCTATCTCCGTCATGTGATTAACGTGGGGGAAATGGCCGGCTCCATGCTACTGTCTTTGCATAACATTTATTATCTTCATACGTTGATGAGGGGCTTGCGCGAAAGTATTCTCGGCGGATATGTAAAGGACTTTGCAAAAGAATTTTATAAAAAGCAGGAAAGCGCTTGACGCGCGGCGGGAAATAAATGAAATCTGTATGAAAATTGGCGGGATTGGTAAAAATTATCCAAAAATACTTGCCAAAATCCAAAAAAACAGTTAAGATAAAGATAATATAAAAAGGAGATATTTAGAATGATTTGGAATTTATT
>CAYZTP010000016.1:7545-22750 GCA_964481555.1 uncultured Clostridia bacterium
AGTTAAGATAAAGATAATATAAAAAGGAGATATTTAGAATGATTTGGAATTTATTGGAAGATACATCTGCGACTACGTCCGCGACGAGCCAATATATGATATATATCGTACTCGCCGTCGTTGTCGTGCTGTTTATCGTGTATCTGCTGTTTTCGGGCAGAAAAAACAAACAACGGCAGAAGGAGTACACCGAACAGCTTGAAGCGATCGGTCCTAATAATAAGGTAAAGACGATCGGCGGCATCTGCGGCGTCGTAGTGGAAGTGTGCGACGACAATACGGTGATCGTACGCACGGGCAGCGAGCAATCGGGATATTCTTTTGTAAAGATGGATAAGGAATGTATTGCGCAGACGGACGCGAAAGGTCCCACGCAAATCGCGCGGGAACGGGCGGAAGCGCAGAAAGCTTCGGAAAAGCAGGCGAAGAAAGGCTCGCCCGAGACGAAAACGGCGGAAGCGCAACCAGAAGAAAAGAAGGAACCCGAATCCGAAGCGCCGAAAACGGATGAAGAAACGAAATAAATCATAAGATTCAATTTCTCCGCATACCTTAGAACGAAGGTGTGCGGAGGTTTTTATGCGGGATTTTTGGAAGAGCGCGGTTTTACAAACGATTTGCGCGAGCTTGCTCGGCACGGCGTTCTGTCTGTTTGCCGTCGCGTTGCTCGCGGTGTTCGTTCGGGCGTTCGCGCCGTCGCAGGCGGCGATCGCCGTTTGCTGTCAATGCATCAAGTGCGCGGGGGCTTTTCTGTTCGCGTTGATTTGCGTTCGGGGAGAACGCGCTCTTTGGAAAGGGGCGGCCGCCGGTTTTTTTACGGTTTTATTTACAACGCTCGCGTTCGGGGCGATCGGCGGATTTCATTTGAGCTTTCTTTTTCCCGTTTGGCTGCTTTTGGGCGTAATTTTCGGCGCGGCGGGCGCGGTTTGCGGGAAGAAATTGCGGAAAGAGTAAAAAATCGTTTGCTATTTTTTCAATAAAGGGTTATAATATTTACAATAAATAAAATTTTTACGGAGATTGTTATGATCAAAACGATTGCAAAACCTGAGGAAAAGAAGATTACGGGTTGCGGCGAATGCAGAAGCACCTGCCAATCGGCTTGTAAAACGAGCTGTACGGTAGGCAACCAATCCTGCGAACGCGTGACGAGGGAACAAAAGATCGAAAGGAAGTAACGGCGTTCGGGAGCGTCGGGCGGCGTCCGCCGTCCGTTTCGGCGCGGTTGTTCCGCAATGCGTTCCGCCGAATTCGGCGGAACGGGACGTATGCGCTTTTTTCGCTGCCTTTCAAAAGTTAAAGACATGGTTCACGTTTTTTCTTATCACGATAAAAATTACATATACGACACGGGCAGCGGATCCTTGCACGAATGCGACGAAAAAACGGCGCGTTACCTCGGAGGCGGGACGGCGGAATTTACGGATGAAGAATTAAAACAAACGGTTGACGAGATCGAAAATCTGAAAAAAGCGGGTCTGTTATATCGGGAAGAAACAAACGCCCGTCCGATCAAAAGCCGTGAAGTCAAGGCTCTTTGTCTTCATGTTTCGCATGATTGCAACCTTCGCTGCAAATATTGTTTTGCGGACGAGGGCGCATATCATTCGGCGCGCGAAGTGATGAGTCTTGAAACCGCGAAAGCCGCAATCGATTTTCTCATTCGCGAAAGCGGAAACCGCCGCGTACTTGAAGTGGATTTTTTCGGCGGCGAACCGCTTATGAATCTCGACGTAGTCAAAAATACGGTATATTACGCCAAGGAAGAGGCTGCAAAACGCGACAAGCGGTTTTTGTTTACCACCACGACGAACGGACTTTTGCTCGACGAGGATGCGACGAAGTTTCTCAACGAGGAAATGGAGAACGTCGTACTCTCTCTCGACGGGCGAAAAGAGGTGCACGACGCGGTACGCAGAACGGTAAACGGAAAGGGCAGTTTCGACGCGGTGATAAGCAAAATAAAGCGTTTCGTGCGATCGCGCGGGGACAAGCGTTATTACGTGCGCGGTACGTTTACGGCGAAGAATATCGATTTTGCAAACGACGTTTTGTTTTTGGCGGACGAAGGATTCGAAAATATTTCGATGGAACCGGTCGTAACCGATCTTCCCGATCTGCAAATCAAAGAAGAGCATCTTCCCGCGATCGAAAAAGAATACGAACGCTTGTGCGACGAATACTTGAAGCGCGAAGCGGAAGGAAGAGGATTCTTGTTTTTCCATTTTAATATCGATTTGGAAGGCGGACCCTGTCTGCAAAAGCGCGTTTCGGCGTGCGGAGCGGGCAACGAATATTTTTCCGTCGTGCCGAACGGCGATCTGTATCCCTGCCATCAGTTCGCGGGGGATCGAAAATGGAAGATGGGCAATGTGTTTACGGGGGAGATCGACGCGGAAATACGCGCGCAGTTCGCCGAAAACTGTTTGTTTACCCGTAAAAAATGCGCGGACTGCTTTGCAAAGTTTATTTGCTCGGGCGGTTGCAGCGCAAACAACTATCATTACAACGGCGACGTGAACGAACCGTACGAAATGACCTGCGCCATGATGAAGAAGCGCATCGAATGCGCGATGCATATTCTTGCGGAGAGAAAAGCGCGGGAAAATTAAGTGAAAAAAACACAAAAGCGGCTCGTTTCGGCTTGACGGGCGCGATTGATTAATATATAATGGAAAAGACGGAATTTTTCATACGAGGTTATACGGAAGATTCCTTTTCGAACAGGAGGCTAAAATGAGCAAAAAGAAATCGGCGATATGTCTTACGCTAATCACGCTTGTTATCGCCGTTTTGTGTATAGTATGTTTTGTCTCGTTCCCTTGCGGAGAGATATATTACTATAACTCGCTCCTTTCTTTGACGGATAAAAGCGCCGATCTTGGCGAATATCTCATCGGCGAAACCGATTACGTCGGAGGAGCGTATTCCGTCGTATATTATCCGGATGGCGTCGTTTCTTCGAGAGAATATGACGAAACCGTCGGAGATATGGACGAGGATGAGCGGAAAGAGTACGAGGACAAATATGTTTCCTACGCGAACGGCGCGATCTATTTGGAAAAAGAGACCGTTTGCGCGGCGGGATCGGACGAAGTGAGCGAGAGCTTTCAAGAAGATTTCGACAATCTTGTCTCTCTTCTGAAAACACGGTACGAGGCGTTGCGCGTTTCGGACATGACGTTGGAAATCCGCGACGGCTATACCGTACAAGTGACGCTTCCCCAATACATGGACGAGGCGGCGGTGGCGTTCCAATATCTTGCTTATACGGGCGAATTCAGCGTAAGTTTCGGTTCGGACGAAACGTCTGCGGAGCAGATTATACCTTCCCAAAAGGGAAAAATCCGTCCTACCGATTATTATGTTGAGAGCGCAAGCGTCAGAACGCAAAGCGACACGGTATATCTTCTGATTAAATTTACCGAAGAAGGGCAGGAGGCGATTGCCGACGCCACGGTGGACGGATCGGGATATCTGTATTTTTATGTGGGCGATAACCTCATTCTTTCGCTTACGGTCAGCGAAACGATCGATCAGGAAACGTTGTACATCAGCGGAACTTATACGGAAAAATCGGCGGCGATCGTCGCCGCGCTTATCGACAGCGCGATTTCTTACGGCGATTCGGACGATATGACGCTGGAATTGGGAAATATCTCTTTTCAGCACGCGCAGGCCGGCGAGAACGCGCTTCTTTACGTGTATATCGCGGTGGGCGCGTTGTCGCTGATCATGTTGGTTTACTTCTTCCTTCGCTATCGCCGTCTTGCGTTTGCGCATCTGTATTCCTATTTAACGTTCGTCATCGTGATGACGTTGTGCTATTGGGCGGTATCCGCGTTCTACGTGGGGGTTGGTACGATCATTGCGTTTGCGGTTACGGCATTGTTGCTGTGCGTAAGCAACGCGGTTTCGTTTGAATATGCGCGAAAGGAATACGCAACCGGTAAAACGATGACGTTCTCCGTAAAGAGCGGATACAGAAAGTGTACTTGGTCGTTGTTCGATCTTCATTTGGCGCTTGTTATTCTCGGTCTGCTCGTTTATTGGATCGCGCTTACCGAATTGAGCGTGTTCGGACTTGCGCTTGCATTCGGCGCGTTTTTCTCGGGAGTTTGCTCGTTGCTGTTCAACCGCTTCCTGTGGCATATTATGATGGTTTTTGCAAAAGATCAAGGCAAGTTCTGCCATTTCAAGAGAGATACGGGGGTGGACGACGATGAATAAGCGGTTTAAGATTGCAAAACTCATGCCCGTTTGGATCGCGCTTTCCGCAGCGGTCATTATAGTGGGAATCGTTTTGTTTGCATTGTTGGGTTATAATTATCAATCTACGGAAAAGACGGTGGAATTGACGTACAGTTCCGTCGTATCCATCAACGAAAAAGAGGAAGAATTGCAGGATATCTGCGAAAAAGCGTTCGCTGCGAAGAATATCGATTATTCGGAAAAATATTTCGACGAGACGCTGAACATCAGTTATGCGACCAAAACGGGGGAAACGGTGTTGCGCTATACGTTTGACGAAAGCGTTTCGGACGATGCTCTCGTCGCCGCGGTCGGTACGATTGAAGCAGATTGCGGCGGAGATGAAATTCTCGCAACCGTTTCGGTGAGCAGTCATACGTTGAATGCGGAAAGTTTCCACGAAGCGGAATGGCGCGGAGCGATCGCTTTGGCGGTCGGCGCGCTCGTTGCGTTTATCTATCTCGGCGTGAGCGGAATGCTGCGCGTACGCGGCTTTGCGGGCAGCGCGCTTGTCGGATTCATTGCCTGCATACACGACGCCGCGCTCACTTTGGCGCTTCTCGCAATCTTCCGTATTCCGCTGTATGCGTTCTCTCCCGTTCTTTATGCCGCGCTTGCCGTGTTCCTGTCCGTCTTCCTTTGGACGATTCAGTGCATGAAGATGCGCGAGAACTTTAAAGATCCCGCTTACGCTACGCTTACCGCAGAAGAGGCGGTGGGAGAATCGTATAAGAGTTCGTTCAAGCTTGGGTTGATCGTATCTGCCGCGCTTGTCGTTTTGCTTATCGTGCTGGGCGCTATTGCAACTTCCGGCGTACGGATGCTTATCCTTCCCGCGATCATACCCGTCGCCGTATGCACCTACTCGTCGCTTGTGTTTACGACTTCCGTTTTTGTCCCCGTCAAGGCGAAATTCGACAAGATGAAAGCCAAACAAAAACGCTATGTCGGGAAAAAGAAAGCGGAACAGGCAGAATAATATTAGGAAAAATAAAAACGGCGGGAATACTCCGCCGTTTTTTGTTATCACGGAGAAAAAAGGTTGAAACGCATCGTTTGTGAACACACGTTCACGCCGGAACAACTTCATCTCGTTCACGCGCTTGCGCGCTCGGTCGGAATTACCGCTACTACGGCGGGTATTCTCTATGCGCGCGGTATGGACAGCGAAGAGAAAATGCGCGCTTTTCTTTCTCCTTCCCGCAGACATTTTCTTCCGCCTGAACTCATGAGCGGAATGCGTGAAGCAAAAGAGCTTTTGACAAGGGCGAGAGACGAAGAATGGCGCGTTGCCATATTCGGCGATTACGACGCCGACGGCGTGGGCGCTTGCGCGATTCTTTTCCGCGCGCTGCGGGAATTCGGAATAGAAGCTTATCTATATGTGCCCGAACGCAGCGAAGGTTACGGATTGAGCGTCGGGGCGATCGATAAAATTTTCGACGAATTTCTGCCCGATCTTATCGTAACGGTGGATTGCGGCATCTCGTGCGCGCGCGAAGTGCAGTATATACGGCAATTAGGCGCGTTCGTTATCGTTACCGATCATCACGAGCTGCCCGAAACGCTGCCCGATTGCATCTGCGTCAATCCGAAATTTCAAGACGACTATCCTTACGATAATCTTTGCGGCGCGGGCGTCGCTTATAAATTGGCGTATGCGCTCATCGGCGAACGGGCGAACGCGTTGCTCGATTTTTGCGCGCTCTCCACGGTGGCGGACAGCGTTCCGCTGCTTGGCGAAAATCGCGACATCGTACAAGAGGGATTATCGCTGATACGAAATAACCAGCGCCCTGCGTTTTCCGCTCTTTGCGGCGGGGCGGAAGAGATTACGGCACAGACGCTGGCTTTTACGATCGCCCCGCGCGTGAACGCCGCGGGAAGAATGGGGGACGCGCGCGCCGCTCTCAGGCTGTTTACGACGGACGACGAAGAGGAGATAGCCCTGCTTGCGGAAAAACTCAATCTTTACAATCTCGAACGGCAGAAACTGTGCGACAGTTTGTACGAATCCGCCCGCGATAAAATCGTAAGGGACGGCGCGTACGGCAACGTTGTTTTCGCCATGGACGAGGATTGGCAGTCCGGTCTTGTCGGAATCGCCGCGGCGCGGATTGCGGAAGAATTTTCCCGTCCGGCGTTGCTGTTCGTCAAGCGCGGGGATATGCTCCGCGGAAGCGCGCGCAGCGTGGAAAATGTGAATATATACGAAGCGCTTCGGGCTTGTTCCGATTATATCGAAGAGTTCGGCGGGCATTCTCAGGCGGCGGGGCTGAATGTGAAAGCGGAAAATTTCGATAAGTTGAAAGCCGCGCTCGACGCTTATATCGGTGAACGCTATACGCGGGAGGAATTGATTCCGGCGCTTTACGTCAGTGAAAAATTAGGCGACGAATCTCCCGTGAAGCTTGCGCGCGAGCTTGCCTTGCTCGAACCGTTCGGCGTGGGGAATCGCCGTCCGCTTTTTACCGTGCAGGCGGAGGAATTGAATGCAAGTCCTGTAAAACCGCTTTCGCCGCATGTTTCGATTGCGGGTGAAAATTTAAATTTTATGTATTTCGGCGGGGAAAAAGAACTGCGGCTTTTAAAGAGCGACATTCCCAAAACGCTGGTATTCGAATACAATCTTTCGAAGTTCCGCGGCAGAGAATATTTGAAAGGGTTTGTTCGCTCGGTAATATACGACGGTTCGAAAGGAGCGTCGCTCGATTTATTCGAAAACGCGGTGCTTTCGCGGAAAACCGCGTATCAAACCCGTTTTACGTCCTGTTCGGAAAATGAAATCGCAAATATGTTGGAAGAACGGAAGGATTCTTTTTACGGCGTGTGCGTTATCGCGTACCGTCGATCGACCCTTGCGCGTTTTTCCGCGCTTTCCCGTTTTCCGGTGGAAGCGTTTACCCCCTCGTCGGGCAACGTGCAGAGCGTTATATTGCTCGCGCCCGATCCCGGACTCGACCTTTCCGCTTTTCGGGAGATATTTTTCCTAGAAACGCCGTCGGGAATTCCCGTAAAAACGGGCGGCGCGCAAGTTTATATCAACCGCGGCGAAACCGTGTTCGGAAGCGGCGATACGATCCCTACGCGCGAAGAGCTTTTGCAGGTGTTTGCTTCGCTCCGCAAGAGCGGGATAGAAGGCGCCACATATTCGGAAGCCGCAAAGCGTTGCCGTTCGCTCGGCTTCGACCCCGAATTGTTCGTGTTTGCGCTGGCGGTGTTCGAGGAGCTTGGCTTAATCGATCGTACGGACGGCAAAATGAATCTCGTCAGAGGCGTCAAGACGGATTTAAACGCCTCGGCGATTTATACGGGATCGAACGGGCTATCAGGAGGTTGACATGGAAACGATTTTAATGAAAATTTACGAGAATTATACGGGCGAGAACCGCAATATGCTGTTGCACGCATTCGATTTCGCCAAAGCCGCGCACATCAACCAAAAACGCGCTTCGGGCGAACCGTATTTTATTCATCCGTGCGCCGTCGCGGAAATTTTGATCGATCTCGGTTTGGATACCGCAACGATAATGGCCGCGCTGCTGCACGACGTTATCGAAGATACGCCCGTTACCGAGGACGAAATCAGAAGAGAATTCGGCGAAGAGGTGTTAACGCTTGTTTCCGGCGTGACAAAACTCGATAAAATCGTCTTTAAATCGCAGGAAGAAGAGGAGGCGGAAAATTTCCGTAAAATCTTTGTGGCGATGGCGAAGGATATCCGCGTTATCATCATAAAGCTTGCCGACAGACTGCACAATATGCGTTCCTTAAACTTTCTTTCCGAGGAACGGCAGCGCAAAATGGCGCAGGAAACGCTCGACGTCTATGCGCCGATTGCGGGAAGGCTGGGTATTTCGCAAATTAAGTGCGAACTTGAAGATTTGTGTTTGAAATATCTCGATCCCGTTGCGTTTGAATATTTGGTGGAAAACATCCACCAGAAACTCGAAGAACGCAACCGCTTCGTCGATACGGTAGTCGAACAAATCAACGGAATCCTCACGGAATGCAATATTTACGGCGAGGTGTTCGGCAGACCCAAGCATTTTTATTCCATCTATAAAAAGATGAAAACGAAGAATAAAACGCTCGATCAAATTTACGATTTAACCGCGGTTCGCGTGATCGTGGGCACCATCGACGAATGCTACGAAATTTTCGGTAGGATCCATAAAAAATGGAAACCCGTTCCCGGCAGGATTAAGGATTATATCGCAACGCCTAAGCCCAATTTGTATCAATCTCTGCATACTACGGTCGTTACGGATTTCGGACAGCCGTTCGAAATTCAAATCAGAACGGAAGAAATGCACCGCACGGCGGAATTCGGCATCGCGGCGCATTGGAAATATAAGGAACAGCGGGACGAAGAGAGTTCGCTCGATCAGCGCATCTCCTGGATTCGCGAAGTGATGGAATGGCAGAACGACTTGAAAGATTCCAAGGAATTTTTGGATACGATCAAGGGGGATCTGTTCAGCGAAGAACTTCTTGTGTTTACGCCGCAGGGTAAGGTCATCTCTCTTCCGCTCGGCGCAACGCCCGTCGATTTCGCTTACGCCATTCACTCGGAAGTCGGTAATCATTGCACGGGCGCAAAGGTGAACGGAAAAATCGTGCCGCTCTCTTCCCGTCTCGAAATCGGCGACGTGGTGGAAATTATCACCTCGCCCAACTCCAAAGGACCTTCTCGCGATTGGCTGAAATTTATCAAATCTTCCTCCGCAAAGGCAAAAATCAAATCCTTCTTCAAGAAGGAGATGAAAGAGGATAATATCAAGCTCGGCAAAAGTATGCTCGAAGAAGCGGCAAAACGGAAAGGATATGCGCTTTCGGATATTCTTACGGAAGAAAGCTTCAAAAAGGTGGCCGAAAAGCTGGAGTTTTCCACACAGGACGAAATGTTCTCTTCGATCGGCTACGGTTCGGTTTCTATCAACCAGGTCATTTTTAAACTCATCGATTTTTTCCGCAAATCGGTGCCGCAGCCCATTCAGTCGCAAACACAGACTGCGTATAAGGGCAGAATTGAAAAAGGCGCCGTTACCATTAACGGGCAAACGGGTATGCTCGTTTCGTTTGCGGGTTGCTGTTCTCCCGTTCCGGGAGACGACATCGTCGGATTCGTTACGCGCGGCAGAGGAGTCGTCGTGCATCGGAGGGATTGTCCCAATATGCGCGGAATTGAGGAGAACCGTTTGCAGGACGCGGCGTGGATTCAGGACGAGGGCGGCGCGCGCTTTAAGGCGGCGATCGTCGTGACGGCGGCGGAACAGGGCGCGGCGCTTTCGGCGATCTCGGGCAGCGTTGCCGAAATGAAGCTGAGTATTACTTCCATCAACGGCAGATACGATAAAAACGAATGCGCGATCGTTGACGTAACGGTAATTTTAACCAACCGCCAGGATATCGAGGTACTGATTAAAAAAATTAAGTCGCACGCAAATATTTTTGAAGTAAGAAGAAGCGCCAATTAGGGGCGGCGCCAAAGGAGAGATATGCGGATTTATAAAATATATCCTGTCGGCTTTGCCGCGAACAGCTACTTCATTACAACGGACGGGAAAACGGCGGTCGCCGTCGATCCCGCGCAGCCGCGCATTTTACAGGAGGCGAAAAAACGCGGGTTGGAAGTAGAATATGTTTTGCTCACCCACGGGCATTTCGACCATATCGGCGGCTGTGCGACGTTGCAAAAGGCGGGCGCGAAAATCGGTTGTAGCGAAACGGAAAAACCGCTTGTTCTCGGCAGAGATAATCTTGCGGTCGAACACGGGCTGGATTTATCTCCTTTTACGGTGGACTTCACCTTTACGGACGGGGAGCAACTCCGTCTTTGCGGTTTGGATATCCTCGTGATCGGCACGCCCGGGCATACGGCGGGCGGCGTTTGTTTTTCGATCGGCGACGCGCTTTTTACGGGGGACACGCTCTTTCAAGGAAGCGTCGGCAGGTGCGATCTTCCCACGGGCGACGGCGCGGCGTTGGAGCGCAGCGTGAAAAAATTATACGAGATGGACGGCGACCGTACGGTATATGCCGGACACGGCGAAAACAGCACGCTGGACTTCGAACGCAAATATAACGAATTTATCAGACAATGATTTCAAATCAACCCTTTCTTCAACCGGAATTGATGGATATTATCAGACTCTTCGACGGCGCGGAAGAGCTTTCGATCTCGCACGAAATGCAGTTTCAAAGCGGGACGTTTCGCAATCGTTTTTTCTTGGAGGAACGCGAATTTTGTTTTACGAATCAAGCGTCCCCGCAAAACGAACTCGTCTTTAAGAGCCTTGCAAAACGGTATGCGAAACTCGGATTGTACCGCGTCTTATGCGACAGATTCCGAAAAACGCTTCCCTGGGGCGCGCTCACGGGGATTCGTCCCACGCGGCTCGCCTATGCGGAATTGGAACAGGGCAGGGATTTTAAACCGCTGTTCGAAGAGATGGGGGTTAACGAGCAAAATATTGCGCTTGTCGGACGCGTGTTAGAGGGTCAAAAGGGCGTTTACGAGCGGAAAGAGGGGCATTGCGATTTATACGTTTCCCTTCCGTTCTGTCCCACCCGCTGCGTGTATTGCTCGTTTATCACCGCGCCCATCGAGAAAACGCGTCGGTTCATACCCGATTATCTTTCCGCGTTGGAGCGCGAATTGGAGACCGCAAAACCGCTGATCAAAAATTTGCGTTCCGTCTATATCGGCGGGGGAACGCCGTTTGCGTTGGAAGCGCGGGATTTAGAGCGCGTTTTGCGGGCAGTCGCGCCTCTTCGAAACAACGGCTGCGAATATACGGTAGAGGCGGGACGCCCCGATACGTTTACGCGGGAAAAGCTTGATTTGTGCAAACGGTACGGAGTGACGAGGATATGCATCAACGCGCAAAGTTTTTCGGATAAAACGCTGTCCGCAATCGGCAGAAAGCATACGGCGGAGCAAGTGCGGCAGGCGTTTTCTTTGGCGAAACCGTACGGTTTCGCCGTCAACTGCGACCTGATCGCGGGGCTTACAGGCGAGAGTTTGGGCGAATTTTGCGCGAGCGTGGACGAGGCGATCTCTCTTTCTCCCGAAAATATCACCGTGCATACGCTGTGTCTGAAAAAGGGGGCGAAGCTCAAAGAGGACGTTTCTTCCTTGGCGGAGGGAGCGCTTGCGGAGATGATCGCCTATTCCCGGGAAGCGCTTACTAAGGCGGGCTACGACCCTTATTATCTTTACCGCCAAAAATACATGGCGGGCGCGCATGAAAACGTCGGATGGACGAAAAAAGGCTTTGCTTCCGTATATAATATCGACAATATGGAAGAAATTGCCGATAATCTCGCCGTCGGGGCGAATGCCGTTTCCAAGAAGCTCTTTTTGCGCGAGGAGCGCATCGAGCGCATCGGCTCTCCCAAGGACATTCCCGCATATTTGCAGAAAATAGACCGATTGATTGCCGAACGAACCGCGTTATTCGAAAATTAAGAGGATAACGGTTGCGGACTTAGCGTAAATAATATACGGGTATGTTTCGCGATTGCCGTCGTCTGTTTTCTTCACGGAGTCGTTAATTTCGCTAAGCCCGTTTGCGAGGCGGAAGAAGAGGAGAAATAAGGGGGAAGGCGTTCTCTTTAAAATATTTTTCCGCTCTCCGTTAAAATTCTTTAAAATCCTTTGACAAGAACAAAAAAATATGATATTCTAATAAAGACGTGCGCGAGGACAAGCGAATCTCCACGCTTTTCTTGGCGCAACGCGAATATTCCATAAGGAGGATAAACGCAAATGGAAAAGAACGAAATTATTGCAAAATTCGCTCAGCACGAAGGGGATACCGGTTCGCCCGAGGTGCAGATCGCGCTTTTAACCGACCGCATCAATCACTTAAACGAACATTTAAAAGTGCACAAACACGATAACCATTCCCGCCGCGGACTGTTAAAAATGGTCGGCAGACGCCGCGGACTTTTGGATTATCTCAAAGCGAAAGACATCGAGCGTTACAGAGCGGTAGTCGCCGCGCTTGACCTCAGAAAGTAGAAAGCGGGCGGTTTTTGCCGCCCTTTTTTTGCGTTTCCGAATGATTTACGGAATGCGATCGCCGTGTCGTCGGGCGGCGGCACAGGCACAAGAACAAAAAAGAATGAAGGAGTATAGATAATGACACCCAATTTTAAACAATTCGCACTTACGGTCGGCGGCAGAGAGATTATCGTCGAAACGGGGAAATACGCCGAGCAGGCAAACGGCTCGTGCGTAGTGCGCTGCGGGGATACCGCCGTGATGGTAACGGTTTGTATGTCCGCTTCTCCCAGAGACGGCATGGACTTCTTTCCCTTGCAGGTAGACTACGAAGAAAAAATGTTTTCCGTCGGGAAAATTCCGGGCGGCTTCAAGCGCAGAGAGGGCAGAGCGAGCGATAAAGCGATTTTAACGGCGCGCTTGATCGACCGTCCGCTGCGTCCGCTGTTTCCTAAGGGACTTTTCAACGACGTCGTAGTCGTTGCGAGCGCGCTTTCCGTCGAACCCGATATCGCACCCGAACCGCTTGCAATGATCGGTTCGTCCGTTGCAATCGCAATTTCCGATATCCCTTGGGCGGGGCCTACGGGAGCGGTCGTCGTAGGATTGGTAGACGGAGAATATGTGATCAATCCCGATTGCGCGCAACGTGAAAAGAGCCGTATTCACCTCAATCTTGCGGGCACGAAAGACGCGATTCTCATGATCGAAGCGGGCGCGAACGAAGTCACGAACGACGAAATGGTCGGCGCGATCATGTTCGGCCATAAGGAAATCAAGAAAATCTGCGAGTTTATCGAAGAGGAGATCGTTCCCGTCGTAGGAAAACCCAAAAAGGAAATCGAACTGTATCACGTTCCCGAGGAGTTGGATCGGGAAGTCCGCGCATATGCGACGGAGAAAGTGGAATGGTCGATCGAAACGTTCGACCGCCGCGAACGCGAGGAGCGTCAAGCGCAGGTGGAACAGGAAACCTTGGAGCATTTTGCGGAAACTTATCCCGATAATAAACGCGAAATCAAAGATAGCTTGTACTATCTTAACAAAGAGAAAGTGCGTGCGAAGATTTTCGATAAGGGAATCCGTCCCGACGGCAGAGGGTTGAAAGACGTTCGTCCCATTTGGTGCGAGCGGCACGTTCTGCCCCGCGTGCACGGTTCTGCGGTGTTCACGAGAGGGCAAACGCAAACGCTCACGACTTGTACCCTTGCCATGCTTGCCGAAGCACAGAAATTGGAAGGTCTTGACGAGGAGACGAGCAAGCGTTATATGCACCAATATAATTTCCCCGGTTATTGCACGGGCGAGGCAAAGGCGCTGCGCAGCCCCGGCCGCCGCGAAATCGGTCACGGCGCGCTTGCGGAACGCGCATTGGAACCGGTCATTCCCGATGAAGTCAGCTTCCCTTACGCAATCCGTGTGGTAAACGATATACTCTCCTCCAACGGCTCGTCTTCAATGGCTTCCGTATGCGGATCCACCATGGCGCTCATGGACGCGGGCGTGCCCATTAAGGCTCCCGTCGCGGGCGTCGCTATGGGACTGATTAAAAATCAAGAGACGGGAGAATTCCGTGTGCTTACCGATATTCAAGGACTGGAAGATTTCCTCGGCGATATGGACTTTAAGGTCGCAGGGACAAAGGACGGAATTACCGCCATTCAAATGGATATTAAAATCAAGGGGATTTCCGAAGAAATCTTGCACGCGGCGATTGAGCAGGCAAACGAAGGCAGACAGTTTATTCTCTCCAAAATGCTCGAATGCGTACCCGAAGTTGCGTCCGATCTTTCGCCCTACGCGCCCCGTATCCTTTCTTTCAAGATCGATCCCGAGAAGATCGGCGACGTTGTAGGCAAGCAAGGCAAGGTGATCAATTCGATCATTGCGGAAACGGGAACAAAAATCGATATCGAAGAGGACGGTACGGTATGTATCGCTTCCTACGGCGATTCGGAAGCGGCGCTCCGCGCCAAAGCGATTGTCGAGAGCATCGTACACGAGCCGGAAGTCGGAGATATGTTTATCGGTAACGTCGTACGCATTCTGTCCACGATGGGGGCGTTCGTCGAGTTTGCTCCCGGCAAGGACGGTATGATCCACATTTCCAAGCTTGCGCCTCATCGCGTGGAGAAGGTGGAGGACGTGCTTTCCGTAGGAGATACCGTTAAAGTGGAAATCATCAAGATCGGCGAAAAGGGAATCGACTTTAAACTTCTTTCCAAAATGTAACGAAGCGGAGCATAAAATAAAGCGAGATCGAAAGAGCGAATGCATTGATAGCGCCCTGAAATTGAAATACTCGCGGGAAATCGGAAACAACAAAAAGAAAAGCCAAGAAATTAAATTTATACAAGACAAACGGCGATTCGCATAAAAGAGTCCGAAAATAATTCGGACTCTTTTATAATTTTTGCTTGACATTTTTAAGGATATACGGTAAACTAAGATATCATAAAATAGAAATGCGGTTGAGTCACCCCTCACTATGGCTTGTTTTCCCCCTTTTGGCACTTCGTGCCACTTTCCCCCCCCAAGGGGGGACAGCAGGGTTGGGGTGCCTGCCCGTTGTGGGTAGTGATGGCAAGGGCGACTGCTTCTCTTGCCTGCCCTCGCTACGCGGGGGTGAGACTTGACTTCTCCAAACAGCGCAGTGCGCTGTTTGGCAAGGCGAACTGAGATTTTTGCATATTTCGCAAAAATCGTGCCCGAGCGGGCAGTTCTCCTTGCTGCCCGCGAGACGGTGTCGCCGAAAGGCGACGAAAGGGGGTGACCTTACTGCCCGCGAGACGGTGTCGCCGAAAGGTGACGAAAGGGGCGGAAGGCAAAGTTGTTTGCCGCAAACCGCAAGAACCGTAAAAAAGTCGGAAAAAAGTTGTAAAAAAAGGGTTGACGGAATGGAAGAGTTCGAGTACAATCTCATAGCAAGCAAGCAAGCAAGCA
>CAYZTP010000017.1:0-21276 GCA_964481555.1 uncultured Clostridia bacterium
TTTTGTGTGCTTTCCTGTATTTCGGTTGCCGTTTTTGTAAAAAAAGTTTCGCGATCTCCAAATATTACGATTGCGTCGATATAATCTTTATAGCAGGTAAAATCAACGGTTACATTATTCGGCAATTCGATGTACAGTTCGGGTTCGTCGCCGTGTGAAATAATAAAGTTAATGATCCTAACAAATAAATTGATATCGTATTTCATACTTTTGCTCCTGTTTTAACCGATAAGAATAACATAAGCGTAACGAAAAGTCAATATTAAAATGGAAAAAAGTTTCAATTAAATTTCCTTTATTGTAGAACCAAGAAAAATGGACTGATACAGGGTTGTATCAATCCATTTCTTTATTTATGGTGGGGACAACAGGACTTGAACCTGTGACCTCACGCATGTGAAGCGTGCGCTCTAACCAACTGAGCTATGCCCCCGTAGATTGCCGATAGCGGCAATCTTTCCGTTTGGTGGAGATAGCGTGACTCGAACACGTTACCTGTACGTTGCGAACGTACCGCTCTACCAGATGAGCTATATCCCCATCGTCTGTTACGATTATATCATAACCGCCGAAAAAAGCAAGCGTTTTTATCGCCATTCTGTAAAATTTTTTATCCGCACGCCGGGGATTTTGAATTTATTTGCGATAGATGCTGCGTCCTTCGCTGTCGATTGCAACCACAAGCGGAAAATCTTCTATTTGCATACGGTAAACGGCTTCGCTCAACAAATCGGGAAACGCGACGCATTCGCTCGTTTTGATATTGTTTCCGTATATTGCGCCGGCGCCGCCGATTGCGGCAAAATATACTTTACGGTTACGCACGATCGCGGCTATTACATCTTCGCTCATTTCGCCTTTTCCGATCATGCCTCCCAAGCCCAAATCAAGCAACCGCGGAGCAAAAGAATTCATGCGGGCGGAAGTCGTAGGACCGCAGCTTCCGCATGCTTTGCCCGCGGGAGCGGGGCAGGGACCCGCATAATAGATAAACGCGTCTTTCAGCTCGAAAGGCAGCGTTCCGCCGTAATCGAGAATTTCGAAAATGCGTTTGTGCGCACAGTCGCGGGCGGTAAAAATCGTGCCCGAAAGCAGCGTCGCGTCGCCTGCGTGCAGCGATTGTATTTGTTCGGGCGAGAGGGGAAGGGTGAGCTTTTTCATGAGATCAGCTCCTTTTCGCAGCGCACGCAGTGGCATTGAATATTGACGGCGACGGGGAGACCCGCTATATGGGTGGGGGCGATTTCGCACGAAACGCCGATCGCCGTCGTGTTGCCGCCGAACCCTTGCGCGCCGATTTTTAAAGCGTTGATTTTCGCAAGCGCTTCTTCTTCGATTGAGGCGACGTCCGCGCGTGGATTTCGGCTTCCGACTTCCCGCGTGAGCGCCTTCTTTGCAAGCAGCGCGCAGGAATCGAACGCTCCGCCGATCCCTACGCCGACGTAAACGGGGGGACAGGGGCGAGAACCGGCAAGCCGTACCGTTTCAACAATGGCTTTTATAATGCCTTCTCTGCCTTCGGCGGGCGTAAGCATAAATAATCTGCTCATATTTTCGCTGCCGAAGCCTTTGGGTAAAAACGTAACGGAGATTTTGTCGCCCGGAACGATCTCCGTGTGAAGATGGGCGGGCGTATTGTCGCCTGTGTTTTTCCGCGTGAGAGGATCGCAAATGCTTTTACGGAAATTTCCTTGCGCGTAGGCGCGGCGGACGCCGTCGTCCACCGCTTCTTTTAACGGTTTTCCCGTTAAGGCGATATCCTGCCCGATTTCAAGGAGAACGACCGCCATGCCGGTATCTTGGCAGACGGGCATACCCTCCGACTGCGCCGTACGTTCGTTTTCAAGAACGACGTCGAGGGCAAACTTCGCCGCGCCCGTTTCCTTTTTTGCGGCGCGTTTCAACTGTTCGCGGCAGCTATCCGTCAGCGATAATCCCGCTCTTTGCGCAAGACGGAAAATACAGTCTGCTATGATTTGCGTGTCTATGGTTTTCATGCCGTAATCCTTTTCTGTTATTATAGAATAATTTTTTCAAAAAGCAAAGTTTTTTATTGTGATTTGCAAAAATTTCCGCTATAATAAGTACATGAAAACATCTTCGGAACAAATGCAAAATCCGCCCGACAAGCTACTGAAAGAATCGGGGATCGTTTACTCGCTCGCTGCGGTTCTTCCGCTCTTTGTTACGTTTCTCGTCGGCTCCGTCTACGCTTCCGTCGTCGGAGAAGGCTATGAAGTTACGCAGGTTTACAAATATCTCGCTTATCTTGTTCCGCAGCTCTGTTTTGCCGTCGCCGTTGTCATCTGGTTCAAACGGACGAAACGGCCGTTCCGTCAAACTTGCCGCGGTTGTAGGTGGTATTATTTCCCGATTGCGATTTTGTTGCAGTTCGGGTTATTATTTTCCTTAAATTATGTCAACGAATGGTTTATCAGTTTTTTGGAATTGTTCGGTTATACCCAATCGGAAAGCGCTCTGCCCGATCTTACGGGTTGGAATCTGCTTCCCGCAGTCGTCGTAATCGCACTTTTGCCTGCGCTCTTCGAAGAAATGATTTTCCGCGGTATTATAACGCGCAGTATGCACGGGGCGGGATGGGGTACCGCTGCAACCGTACTGGTTTGCGGCGCGTTGTTTTCGCTTTTTCACGCCAGTCCGGAACAGACGTTGTATCAGTTTGCGTGCGGTATATGTTTTACGCTTGTCGCGCTGCGATCGGGAAGCGTATTGCCCACGATGATCGCGCACTTTTTAAACAACGCCGTTATTCTTGCGCTTACTTCGTTCGGTTACGGAACGGAATGGGCTTTCCCTCCGGCGGCCGATATAGCGATTTATATCTGCTCCGCCGTCTGTTTGGCGGGAACGCTTGTTTTCTTAATCTTTTTCGACCGAAACAACGGACAAAAAGGGGGAGCAAAACAAGGGAAAATTTTTTTCTTGGCGGCTGCGGTCGGCATTCTCGTATGCGCGATCGAATGGATTTACATTTTGGTTTTGGGGTTTGTCGGTGGTTAAAGTACGGTTTGTCGTTGTCGGAAAACTGAAAGAAGCGTACTGGCGGGCGGCGCAAGAAGAATATTCGAAACGGCTCTCCCGTTTTTGCAAAGCGGAAGTAAGGGAACTTCCCGAACGCGCGTCGCCCAAAGAGGAAGCGGAAGAGATTCTGCGCGCTTGTCGCGGATATACGATCGCGCTTGCCGTGGAAGGCGGCGGCTGTTCGTCGGAACAGTTCGCGGCGCGCATCAAAACGCTTTGCGACCGCGGAGAAGAAATTACTTTTGTGATCGGCTCTTCATGCGGGCTGGATCCGAGCGTAAAAACGCAGGCAAACGAATTGCTCTCTTTTTCGCAGATGACGTTTCCGCACCAAATGATGAGAGTCGTGCTTTTGGAGCAGGTTTACCGTGCCTTTATGATCTTATCGGGATCGGAATATCACAAATAAACGCAGAATCGGACATAACCGTCGTTCTTTTTCGGACGGGAAACGCATAAAATAGGCGAATGAACGTTTATGACGAAATTGCTTGTTTCTATGAGAGTTATCGGGGAGAAAAACGCATGATCGGAAAATCGTGCGAAGGTCGCAATTTGTATGCTTTTTTCGTCGGCGTACACGAAGAACCCGTGGGAATTTCCCAATACGCCATCCACGCGCGGGAATGGATCACGTCGTATCTTGCGCTCGCGCATATACGCCGCGGCGTTTTTCGGGGCGGCGTTTGGTTTGTGCCGCTTGTCAATCCCGACGGCGCGTTGCTTTGCTCAGAAGGGATTAAGAGTATAAACGAATCATGGCGCAAGCAATTTTTGTTGCGCGTCAACGGAGGCGGCGATTTTTCGCTTTGGAAAGCCAATGCGGAGGCCGTCGATCTCAACGTGAATTTCGACGCCCGCTGGGGTACGGGCAGAAAAAACGTCGCCCGCCCCGCGTCGGAAAATTTTATAGGAGCAAAACCTTTCTGTGCACCCGAAAGTTTGGCGTTAAAAGATTTCACTTATTTGGTAAAACCGCAGTTTACGCTGAGTTGGCACACCAAGGGGGAAGAAATATATTGGCGGTTTCATCAGCCGCTTTTCCGTTTGCGCCGCGATAAAAGATACGCGAAAATTTTAAGCGGCAGTACGGGGTATCCCTTAAAGGATTACCGCTCTGCGGGCGGATATAAGGATTGGTGCGCGGAAAAGCTGAAAATTCCCGCTTTTACCGTAGAGACGGGCAGCGACAAGTTTGTGCATCCGCTGGGATTCGGCGCGCTGGAAGAAATCATCAAGCGCAATCTCAATGCGATTAACGATCTTACGCAAGGATTTTAATGGATTTTAATATGGAAGAACGATTTATGCGCGAGGCGATCCGCCTTGCGGAAAAAGCGAAAAAGAAGGGGGAAGTCCCCATCGGCGCGGTTGTCGTTTACCGCGGAAAAATAATCGGGCGGGGGTATAATCTGCGGACAAGGCTGCAAATGGCGACGGCGCACGCCGAAATCCGCGCGATCGACAAGGCGTGTAAAAAGCTGCGCTCCTGGCGGCTTCCCGAAGCGGAAATTTACGTCACGTTGGAACCCTGTCCCATGTGTATGGGCGCAATTTTAAACGCCCGCATCGACAAGGCGTATTTCGGAGCTTACGAACAAAAGGGCAGAAGTCTGACCGAAGAGCTTGCGAAAGCCAATCTCTTAAACCATAAGACGGAAGTCGAAGGGGGCGTGCTGAAAGAAGAGTGCGCGGCGGTACTTACCTCGTTTTTTACGGAGATGAGGATGAGAGAGAAACGAAAAAAGGATGGGAAATGATATGTTTTTTACGGTAGAAAAGAACGCGCTCGTTGCGAAATACGAATACGAGACGGTAAGAATCGAAGCGTGGGGGACAAACGCTTTGCGCGTCAAAGCCACAAAATGCGCCTCCTTTTCAGGGACGGATAAGGCGCTCTCCGTGCCGTCGGAGAGCAAGGCGGACGTTGTTATGCTGCAAAACGGAGCGCAAATCGAAAACGGAAGACTTCGTTGTTTTATACACAATAACGGATGGATAGAATTTTACAGTGAGGACAAGCTTTTGCTCAAAGAGTTTAGTCGCGATTTTTCGGGCGCGAACGAGCATAGTCCGAGCATGAAACTCACTGCGCGGGAATATAAACCTCTCCGCGGCGGAGATTACGCGCTGACGCTGCGCTTCGAAAGCCGAACCGAAGAGAAAATCTTCGGTATGGGGCAATATCAGCAGCCTAATTTCAATCTAAAGGGCTGCGTTTTAGAGCTGGCGCAGCGCAATTCGCAGATCAGCGTGCCGTTCTATCTTTCTTCGCTCGGTTACGGTTTTTTGTGGAATTGCGCAAGCGTGGGCGAAGCGGTTTTCGGCGAAAACATGACCCGCTTTACCGCGGAGAGCGCAACGGAATTTGATTATTGGATTACGGCAGATGATACGCCGAAAAAAATAATGGCAAATTATACCGAAGTCGTTGGACGCGCGCCTGCGTTTCCCGAAAATATGTTGGGGCTTTGGCAGAGTAAGCTGCGTTACAGAACGCAGGAAGAAGTACTCTCCGTTGCGCGGGAATATCATAAGCGGAATATACCGCTTGACGTAATCGTAATCGACTTCTTCCATTGGGTGCGACAGGGCGATTGGGCGTTTGATCCGGAATATTTCCCCGATCCCGCCGCCATGACGAAAGAACTTCGCGAGATGGGAACGAGATGTATGGTCTCCGTTTGGCCGACGGTAGACAGAAAGAGCGTTAATTTTGAAGAAATGCGCGCGAAGGGGCTGCTTGTACGAACGGAAAGAGGTTCGGCGCAGTGCTTCGATTTTCAAGGCGATACCGTCTTGTACGACGCGACGAACCCCGAAGCGCGGGAGTACATTTGGCGGAAAGTCAAGCAAAATTATTACGATATGGGAGTGGATTGCTTTTGGCTAGACGAGGCAGAGCCGGAATTTGCCGCCTACGATTTCGATCACTTCCGTTATTACACCGGCTCCGTCTTAAAAGAAGGCAACGCATATCCCATGTATCATGCCAAAGCGTTTTACGACGGCATGAAGCGAGAGGGACAGCGCGATATCGTCAACCTTTTGCGCAGCGCTTGGGTGGGAAGCCAAAAATATGCCGCCGTCGTATGGTCGGGCGATATTTTGTCTAATTTTACGGCTCTGCGCGATCAGCTTGCGGGGGGTCTGAACATCGGAATCGCCGGAATCCCTTGGTGGACGACGGATACGGGCGGCTTTTTCGGCGACGTCACGCAGCCCGGATTCAACGAACTCTTGATTCGCTGGTTTGAATTTTCCACGTTTTCGCCCGTGCTGCGTTTGCACGGAGACAGGGGACCGCACGATATTCCCGCGCTTTCCCGACTTGATTACGGCGGCGGATTTTCTCCCACGGGCAGAGAGAACGAGCTTTGGAGTTACGGCGAAGAAGTGTACGCCGTCCTCAAAAAATATCTCGATCTCCGTTTTTCGATGAAGGATTATATCAAATCTCTTTTCGAAGAGGCAAGTGCAAACGGTTCTCCCGTTATCCGTCCGCTTTTTTACGAATTTCCCCGAGACAAACGCTGCTGGGAAATTTCCGACGAGTATATGTTCGGCGGGAAGTATTTGGTCGCTCCCGTCTTGTACGAAGGAATGCGGGAAAGAAACGTTTATTTTCCTCGGGGGAATTGGAAAAGCATTCATGACGGCGCTATGTTTGGCGCGGGTGAGACAACGGTTTCCGCCCCGCTTGACGTGATTCCCGTGTTCGAGAAAGTATAATTACGAAAAATTTGCATAAAAACAGACGGAGAAACATTTGACTTCGCCGAAAAAAAAGAATACAATAATTACGCAAAAACGACAGAGGAAGGAAACATGATTACACACGGAAATGAAATCAAACTGTTTGCCGGAAATTCGAACCGTCCGCTTGCGGAAGCGATTGCAAAAAAGCTGAACACGACGCTCGGCGAGATCGAAGTCGGAAAGTTTTCCGACGGCGAGACAAGCGTTCATTTGGGAGAGACCGTTCGCGGCAGAGATTTGTTTATCATACAATCCACGTCCACGCCCGTGAACGATAATCTGATGGAGCTTCTTATCATGATCGACGCTGCAAAACGCGCATCGGCAGGGCGAGTTACGGCGGTTATGCCCTATTTCGGTTATGCCCGCCAAGACAGAAAAGCGCGCTCGCGCGATCCCATCACGGCGAAGCTTGTCGCCGATCTGCTCTCTTCGGCAGGCGCGGACAGAGTGCTTACCATGGATTTGCACGCCGCGCAGATACAGGGATTTTTCAATATTCCCGTCGATAATCTGTTGGGCGGACCGACTCTTTATAAATATTTTGCCGACAAAATGGACGAAGATTATATCGTCGTGTCGCCCGATATCGGTTCGGTTACCCGCGCGAGAAAGGTTGCGGAGCGGCTGAACTGCCCGATGGCGATTATCGATAAACGCCGTCCCAAGGCGAACGTTATGGAAGTTATGAACATTATCGGCAACGTTGAGGGCAAGAAATGTTTGCTGGTTGACGATATGATCGATACGGCGGGAACAATCGTCCAAGGCGCGCAGGCGCTCGTCGAGCAGGGCGCGAAAGAGATTCATGCGTGTTGTACGCACGCCGTTCTCTCCGGTCCCGCGATCGAACGGCTGAAAAATTCGGCGATTTCGGAACTTGTCATGCTCGATACGATTCTGCTGCCGGAAGAAAAGAAACTGCCGAACGTAAAAATTCTCTCCACGGCGGAGATATTCGCGGCGGCGATCGAGAACGTTTATCTCGATAAACCGATGAGTAAAATTTACGACTGAGCTTTTGCTCATACGAGCCGCTTTTCAGCGGCTTTTGTCTTTTGCGAGGGACCTATGTTTTTAATCGTAGGATTGGGAAATCCCGACAAGAAATATGAAAAGACCTTTCATAATCTCGGTTATATTGCGGCGGGGGATTGCGCCGAGCTTTTAAATGCGAAATTCAAAAAAAAGGAATGCGAAGCAAGCGTTGCGGAAGGCTTTTTCGGCGGCGAAAAGATTATTATCGCCCGTCCGCTCATCTATATGAACGCTTCGGGACGGGCGGTGAAACAGCTCGTGTCCAAGTATAAAATTTCGCCGAACAAACTCGTCGTATTATACGACGATTACGACCTCCCCAAAGGTCACGTCCGCATTCGTCCGTCGGGTAGCGCGGGTACGCATAACGGGATGCGATCGGTCATTGCGGAGCTTGGGTTTTCGGAGTTTGCCCGTATCCGCATTGGGATTCGCGACGAACAAGTAAACGTTCCCATCATCGATTACGTTCTTTCCGAAGTAAACAGGGACGATTACGATCTGTTCGCTTCGGCGTGCGGACGCGCGGCGGAAGCCGCCGTATCTCTTGCCGAAGGCGGGAGTATGGAGCTCGTCATGACGAAATATAACGGATAACAGACGCAATTAGAACATGAAAGGCTTTTTTACTTTCGACAATTTATACGGGGAATACGCCCTTTTAGGACAAGACGTCGCGCATGGCGTTCCGACCGCCGTTTACGGGGTTTCCGATGAGCAGAAATACTTGATCGCCTCTCTTTGCGAGGGGAAATGCGTCTATCTTACGGCGGATGCGCTTTCGGCAAAGAAGGCGTACGAGGCGATCTCCGCGTTGTCGGGCAGAAAATGCGCTCTGCTTACCGCCAAGGACGAGGTGTTAACCTATCGCAAAGCGTTTTCCAAAGACGCGCTTTACCGAAGATTGAACGCCGTCTACGAATGGCAGACGGGCGCTTCTTTTCTGATTTGCGACGTGGAATCGGCGATACAGCTTATTCCGAAAAGAATGGGACTTGTTCGCCTTTCCGTGGGCGCCGAAATGGATTTTACCGCGCTTGTGCGCCGTCTCATCGAAATCGGTTATACGCGGGAATATTCCGTGGAAGCCAAGGGCGCTTTCGCCGTGCGCGGCGATATCCTCGATATTTTTCCCATTAATTGCGAACATCCCGTCCGCGTGGATTTTTTCGGCGACGAAATCGAAGCGATCAAGCCTTACGACGAGATTACAGCGGAACGTTATCCGCAACTACAACGGCTCGATATCTTAGCCGCGACGGACGTATTTTTTGCGGAGGGAGAACGGGAACGCGTGGAAGCCGCGTTATCCGCGGAGCTAAAACGGGCGCCGTCCTCTTCGGCGTACGCACGCATGAAGGTCATCGCAGACGAGCTTGTTTCGGAAACGAATTCGTTTGTGATGCCGTTACTCTCCAATTCGCGAGCGCTTTTTTCCGTACTCGAAGAGGATGCGTTGGTCGTTTTCGATGAATGTAAGATGATTCGGGATAAATTCTACGCGCTATGGAAGGAGCATGAGGAGCGCTTCGAACAGCTTTGTCGAGGCGGAGAGGCGATGAGTTTTTCGCGCGCGCAATATGTGGACGAAAAAGAGTTCTTCGGCGGCTTTCAAAAGCGTCGCACGCTCGCGTTGATGACATTTACCGGCGAAACATATTTTTTCAATCCGCTCAGAATACGAAATTTACCCTCCGCGCCCGCGCGGCGTTATTTGAATCGTTTCGACGACTTATATCAAGATTTAAAAATTTGGAAAGAGACGAAGTACCGCGTGATTCTTTGGTGCGGCAACGCGGAGCGCAGTCGAAAAATGCAAGAAGAACTCACGGAGCGCGGGCTGACTCCCGTGCCCTTGCCCGAATCGCTCAACGATTTTCACGGGATCGCGGTTCTTGACGGGCAATTAGAACGGGGATTTTTGTTGCATGAAGCAAAGCTTGCCGTCATCGGATCGGGCGATTTGTTTTTGAAAGCGCCCTCTGCGCGGCGAATCAAAAAACGGCGGAACGATATGTTCCCGGCGCCCGAAGTGGGCGATTATGCCGTTCACGAATCGTACGGCGTGGGTAAAATCACGGGTATGAAGAAAATCGAGACGACGGACGGGGTAAAGGAGTACGTCGCGCTTGCGTATAAAGACGGCGATACGCTGTACGTCCCCGTGGAACAAATGGACGTACTCAGCAAATATATGGGCGGCGACGATCCCGCGCTTTCCAAAATCGGCGGCGGAGAGTTTGAACGCGTGAAAGCGCGCGTCCGCGCTTCTTTAAAGAAAATGGCGTTCGACTTAAAAGCGCTCTATGCCGAACGGCAGGAAAAAAAGGGTTTTGTTTTTCCCGCTTATACCGAGGAGATGGAAGAATTCGAATCCGCGTTTCCTTACGAAGAGACGCCCGATCAGTTGAATTCGATCGAAGAAGTCAAAGCGGATATGTGTTCGGATAAGGTGATGGATAGGCTGCTCTGCGGCGACGTGGGATTCGGAAAGACGGAAGTTGCGTTTCGCGCGGCTTATTTGTGCGTTTTGGCGGGCAGACAAGCGGCGCTCATGTGTCCGAGTACCGTTTTAAGCGAACAGCATTTTCAAACGGCGACGGAACGGATGAAATCGTTCGGCGTAAGGATCGCCTGTTTAAACAGGTTCCGTACGGAAAAGGAGCAGGCGGAAACGCTTGCGGCGCTTGAAAAAGGGGAGATCGACTTCGTCATCGGCACGCACAGGCTGCTTTCGGCGGACGTGAAATTTCGGGATTTGGGATTATTGATTCTCGACGAAGAGCAGCGATTCGGGGTAGAACATAAAGAGAAGTTGAAAAATTATAAACGGAACGTAGACTGTCTCACAATGACGGCTACGCCCATTCCGCGCACCTTGCATTTATCGCTTTCCGGGATTCGTGATATTTCGACCATCCAAACGCCGCCGCAGGCGCGTCTTCCCGTACAGACGTATGTGACGGAAGAGACGGAGACGCTCATTCGTGACGCTTGCGTTAGGGAAATTGCGCGCGGCGGGCAGATTTTTTTGCTGTATAACCGCGTGGAGAGTATCCACGCTTTTGCAAAACGCATTTCTCAAATCGTACCCGAAGGGCGGATCGCCGTCGCGCACGGCAGAATGGATCGCGCCGCGCTCGAACATAACGTGTTCGGATTTTATCGCGGAGAAAGCGATATTTTAGTGACGACGACGATCATCGAAAACGGGATCGATCTTCCCAACGCCAATACGCTGATCGTAATCGACGCGGATCGCTTGGGAATTTCGCAGCTTTATCAGCTGCGCGGAAGGGTCGGACGGAGCGCGCGGCTGGCGCACGCCTATTTCACGTACAAGCCCGAACGCGTGATGACGGAGACCGCCGCCGAACGGCTGAAAGCGATCATGCAGTTTACCGAGTTGGGTTCGGGATACAGGATCGCAATGCGCGATTTGGAAATTCGGGGCGCGGGAAACGTGTTGGGTGCAGAACAGCACGGCCACATGGATAAAGTGGGCTATGAACTGTATGCGAAAATTTTAAAAGAGGAGCTTACGGGCGAAGTGCGCGAACCCGTCGATCTCGATATCCGCACGACAGCGTTCATTTCAGACGGATACGTCGAATCGGGCGCGGGCCGCATGGATTGCTACAAACAGATCGCGGAGATCCGCAACGTATCCGATTATCGTCGGGTTGCGTTGTCTATGGAAGAGACTTACGGCGAAATGCCGCAAGAAACGAAAAATCTGTTGGTAATCGCTTTGTGCAAATGTTACGCCGCGAAATTCGGCGTGAAAAAGATTTCCGTTAGTCAAAAGGGAGGCGCTTTGCAATTCGGGGATTTAACCGCGCTGTCCGATCCGAAGCTTTCCGCCGCGATGGAAAAATATAAATCGCTTGTCACGCTCGATATGACCGTAGCGCCCGTGTTGCGCTTCCCGATCAGCGGCGACGGAGCGAAAACTTTGGTTCAGATGACAAAATTTCTTAAATTTGCGGCAACTTTTACTTGATTTTCATTAAGAATTATTTGCACTTCTTCAAGAAATGCGTTATAATAAATAAGTGTGAACTTGCGGGTGCGTACTCGCGTATAAACTTGTTCGGAGAAATTTAGCATGAAATTCAATAAGAAAAAAATTGCAGCCGTTGCGCTTTCGTCGTTATTTGTTTGCGGCGCGCTTTCCGGTTGCGACCTGATCACTTCCAATGCCGAGAAAGATTTGCTTCAAGTTGTGGCCGAGGTTGATATCTCAAACGGCGAGACGTTCCAATCGGGCGGGGAATACGCCGCCTATGCGGACGTGATCGATACGGAGTCGATTCTCAAACGCGACCTCGTCGTCAGCTTTTACAGCGTAGGGTATCAATATGTGGAAACTTACGGTTATTCTTACGAAGAAACATACGAGCTGCTTCTCGATAGCTTGGTAAACCGTCAGATTTATTTGCAATATTCCAAAGTATATTTCTTCGAAGGAGATAACGATTATACCGTAAACGGCTATCAATCGGCGGTTTCGGGAGATTACGACGACGATTTGGATTTACAAATCGCTCAGCTTGCTTACTTTCTTACGGATGGGGAAAAAGCCTCGGCGGAATATTCGGTGAAAACTTCGCTCAATTCGACGCTGGATACGCTTGAAACTACGATTATCGCAGAGGAGAGCGACGAGACTTACGATACGGCGCGCACGACGCCTACGGGAGTGGATGCCGAAACGGAAGATTTTTACGATGAGGCGTATAAAGTTTATATCGGCTATAATTCCGCTTCCAACTGCGGCTCTTATGAAACGGTAAGCGGTTCTACTCCCACGACGAGAAGAAAAGCATACGAGCAATTTCTTTCGAGTCTTGACGCCAATAAACTGATTTCGAAAGGCGAAGATTCTACGGACTTGGAAAGTCTTTCCTATTATCGTCTCGAACTCAAATCCGCGTACGAAAGTCAAATTATTTCCAAACTTTCGGATGAAATTGAGAAAGAGGCGGAAGAGAAAATTACGAAAGAGTGGATCGAAGATAGATTCGAACAGACGTTGAAATCGCAGCAGGAGAGCTTTGACGACAGTACGAGTACGTTCGAAAGCGCGTTGGACAGCGTGTCCGATTCGAGCTTCGTTTTGTATTCGCCCGACGACGGATACGGTTTCGTTCTCAACATACTGCTTCCTTTCAGTACTTCTCAGTCGATCGTATTGGAAAATGCGACTCCGGATTACGGCGACAAACAGGGCAATCTGTTTGTGCAGCGCGCGCAGCTGCTTCAAAAAGTCGTAGCGACCGATCAGCGTAAAACTTGGTTTACCTGCGAGGAAGATTATTCGTTTACGGCGACGGAAGACGACGCGATTTTCACGAACAACGATACGTCGAGAACATATTTGTTCTTTGAAAACAATTTGAAAAAGACGAATCAATACGAAGCGATTCCCAATTATTTGGGCGCATACTCCTATAACGGCAAGGTAGAAAAGGACGACGACGGCGATTACGTGATTACGCCCGCCGAGCTTTCCGTCGACGGCGTTCTTTCTGAAATGAAAGGATATCTCGATTATGCCGGCTATACGATCGTTTCCGAACGGGATAACAGCGCGGACTATTTTAATAAGACCTATGATATGTATTACGGCGCCGACGGAAACGTGAATTACGATTCGTTTGTGTACTATTACGGGAAGGTGGCGAAAGACGACACGGCGATTTCCGATACGTTTAACGCGAATAATGTGTTTGTGTCCGACTCCACGGAAAATAAGGCCATGTCCGTAATGAACGAGCTTTCCTTTGCATATAATACCGATACCGCCGGTTTGAACTCTTATTTGGGTTATGTGGTTTCCCCCGAGGAGACGGATTTCGTAAAAGAGTTCGAATATGCCGCGCAATTGGCTGTTCGGGGCGGCGCGGGAACGATCGTCGTCACTTGTTCGGATTACGGTTGGCACATTATCTATTGCACGTTCTCGTTCGCAAATACCAAGCCTTATACTTTTCAGTGGGACGAGATCGAAACGGAGGGTACGTTCTCTAATTTGTATTACGAGGCAATGAAAGCTTCGAATTTCGACGAATACTCTTCCGACCGTCAAACGCAACTCATTAATCTTTACTACAACGACGATTGCGTGACGACTTACGAGAAGCGGTATGCCGACTTGATCGCGGCGGGCGACGAATAAACCGTTATTGGAATTTTTATGGAGTATTGGACTGCAATTTGGCAATCGATTATACTTGGAACGGTGCAGGGACTCACGGAGTTTCTGCCCGTTTCGTCAAGCGGTCATTTATCGCTGATGCACCGTTTGTTGGGCGCGGATTTCGGCGGCAACCAACTTTTTGTGGATATTATGCTCCATCTCGGCACGCTGATCGCGGTGGCGATTGTTATGCGCAAACAGATTCTCGCTCTCTTCAAAAAACCGTTTAAAACGTTGATTATGCTGATCGTCGCCACGATTCCCGCGGCTTTGACGGGGTTTCTTTTCAGCGACGCGATAGACGGTATTTTTAACGGAGAGGGAGGATTGCTGTTCGTAGGAATATGCTTTGTCGTAACTGCGCTTCTTCTGTTGGCGGCCGAGATTGTTTCGAAACGTCGGAAAACATTATATCCGTTCGGTTGGCGGAATGCGATTCCCATGGGGATTATGCAGGCGGTCGCTCTGTTTCCGGGGATTTCCAGAAGCGGTTCTACGATTGTGGCGGGCGTCGTTTCGGGCGGCAAACGGGAAGAGGTTGCAAATTTTTCTTTTTTGATGAGCATACCCGTGATATTGGGCAGCGCGCTGTTGAGCGGAATAGATTTGATTCGGGAACCCGGAACGGCCTCTGCGATTGGGGCAAGCGGTTTTATCGGTTTGATTTTCGGCGTTGTTTTTGCGGCGGTTTCCGGTTATTTTGCAATCAGAGTCATGCTCAAACTCATCGCGAAAGCAAATTATAAGTGGTTTAGTCTCTATCTTGCATTGCTTGCCGTCGTATGTATTTCCCTTTTTGCGTCGGGAACTATCGTTTAAGAGGTATAAATTAGGAAAAAGCCTCCCATATTAATCGTATCGGAGGTGAAAAAATGAGATTGAATTGCGGAGATACCTGTCCCAAGACGGGTTCCTACAAAGTGATCAACGGGGAAGGCAAAGTGGTCAACACGATTTACGTCGGTGAAGGCGAAACGATGCCTCCCACACAGTATTCCGACTGTCATTACGAATCGGACAACTGAAACCGAAGAAAACAAACGGAAAAGCGGAGCTTAGCTCCGCTTTCTGTCATATTTCTATCAATTAATTCGAATCTTTCAATTAACTATCTGCCGCGAAAATTATTTTATGCCTGATTGCAAACCGCTTCGATTGCGGCAAGCTCTTCTTCGGTAAAGCAAGGGTTCACTTTGATGTTGTCGAGAATCTGTGCGGAAGAGGAGGCTCCGATAATCACACTTGCAATACATTGATCTTTCAGCACCCAGGAGAGCGCAAGCTCGGGCAGCGTTTGGTCGCGCGCTTCGGCTATATCCCGTAGCTCGTCGAGCTGTTTCATCAGTGTGGGCGTGAGCCGCTCTTCCTTCAACGTAAAGCTCTTCTTGATTCGACTGTCCGCAGGAATTCCGTAGCGATATTTATCCGTCAGCAGTCCTTGCGCGAGCGGGGAATAGATAATCAGTCCGAATCCCGTTTCTTCGGCGTATTCTTTTAAGCCGTTTTCTTCGACCGTTCTGTCAAGCAGGTTATAGCATACTTGGTTGAGAACGAAGGGCGTTTTTAATTGGCGGAAAACTTCAACCGCTTGTTTTGTCTGTTCGGTATTATAATTGGAAATACCGATATACAATGCTTTTCCCGATTCCACAAGCCGATGCAAAGCATAGCAGGATTCTTCGATCGGCGTGTTTTTGTCGGGTCTGTGATGATAGAAGATATCCACATAATCGACTCCGAGGCGTTTTAAACTTTGGTCGAGGGAAGCGGTTAAATATTTTTTACTTCCGCCTCCGCCGTAAGGACCTTTCCACATACCGAAACCCGCTTTGCTGCAAATGAGCATTTCGTCGCGGTAAGAGGAAAAGTTTTCCCTTAATATTTTGCCGAAATTTTCTTCCGCCGCTCCGTTGCGGGGGCCGTAGTTGTTCGCAAGGTCGAAATTGGTAATCCCGTTGTCAAAAGCGGTAAAGATCATATCGCGCATAACTTCCACATTATCCATCGTGCCGAAATTATGCCAAAGTCCTAACGAAATTTCGGGCAGATACAATCCGCTTTTTCCCGCATGACGGTATTTCATCGCTTCTTTTTTATAGCGTTTCGGATCGGGAATGCGCTCCTTGTTTTCCATAAATTTTCTAAACGTGGTTTCGTCCATTTTTATATCGATCTCCTTTCTGTGTTCATTTGTAAATATAGCATAATTTCGGTTGAAATGCAAGCGGATAAAATCATTTTTCGGGAACAAAACCCAACTTTCTTTGCATATTTTGGTAAAAAGAGGGTTAAGGGGTGAATATGCAATTAAAAGAAGCGGAGTATCCCGCCTTGGAAGAGATAACGCAGGATTGCGCGGCGCTCAGATTAATATCTCCCGCCTATGCCGGCAGGGCGGGGGAACTGACGGCCGTGCTGCAATACGTTTATCAATCGATCGTTTTGGAAGAATGCGGTTATCCCGAAACAGCCAAAACGCTTGTCGGCGTCGCCGTAAACGAAATGAGACATTTAGAGCTTCTCGGAACCGCCATCTGCAAGTTGGGCGCGCCGCCCGTATTTACGGCTTGTCCGCCCTATCCCGTGGGGTTTTATTCGGCGTCTAACGTCGATTATAGTAAAAATCCCCGCCAGATGATTTGCGCTGATGTTTGCGCGGAAGAAAACGCGATCGCCCAATACGAACGTATCTTGTGCAGACTGAACAATCCGCCCGTATATGCGCTGATTGCGCGAATCACGGAGGACGAAAAAGAGCATTTGCGGATTTTTAATCGGATTCTTGGCAGTTTATAGAAAATTCGGGCATAAGCTTCCAATAGCGCGCGGGCAGATATCCGCGCATTTGTTTCAGCCTTTCGCGGCTTGGAATGTTTACGCTTTTATAGTAGCGTTTCCATAGCGCTTGCCATTCCGTTTCCTTTGCGGAGAGTACGATTTCCGCCTTATCGAGCGGGGCGCAAAACGTATGTTTTCCGTCATAAACCGCCGCCTTTTTCCGCCGGATATCGTGAATGACGAACGGATATTCCGGAAGCCTCGCGCGGAAATGCGGAACCAACAGATCGCAAATATCATGGTCTGGACGGATAGGGGCGTAAAGCGCGCCGCTCTCGCTTTCCGTAAAACGTAAAAATCCGTGCATGCGGTGAATCTCGTTTTTGATCCTGCCCAAAAGCTCTGTCGCATTGATAACGTCGGGGAGGGAGAGCATAAGCCGCACGGGTCGTTTGTATTGCGCGATTAATTTTATATAACGGAACGCCGTTTGTTCGTAGCCGTCCTCTCCGCTGCGCAGCAGTAAATTCAACTCTTTTACACAGCCTTTATCGAGTTCGTACAAACGGTTTTTTACTCTTTCGGCAAGCGTCGGATTCGTTTTTACGGCGGTCGTTTGCCGAAAAAATTCGGTTTGGTGCAAAGAGGCGGTCAGATAGGCGTCGTCGTCCTTGTATGCCGCGGGAAAAGCGGTGAAAAAGCCTTGCGGCGTGCCGTCGAAAAAATAAATCATAATTCCCCCGTAAGCGCAGAGCGCGCCGTTTCCGCCGGCGAGAAAAGGCTGAGCTGGCGCGCGTTCGCGTTTGTTTCGCCCGTCGTGAGCAACCCTTTTACGGCAAATTCGTTTTTTTCTCCGCAAAACTTTCCGCCGCAGGTAATAAAATGTTTCGCGCGTTTCAGAACGACGCGCATCCGTTTTAAATCTTCGAAGGTGAGCGCGGTATATCGCCGCGCTTCGATAATTTTATATGCGCTTTTACAGCCGATTCCCGGAATGCGCAGCAAAACTTCGAGGGGCGCCCGATTGACTTCTACCGGAAAGAGCTGCATATTGCGCAACGCCCAAGCGCATTTCGGATCATATTCCAAAGGCAGATTTTCTCCTTCCGGAGCGATCTCTTCCGCGGTAAATCCGTAAAAGCGGATTAGCCAGTCCGCTTGATACAAACGATGCTCGCGCAGTTGCGGCGCGGGCAGATCGGGCAGAACGTTGTCGTGCACAACGGGGACATAGGAAGAATAATAGACCCGTTTCAGGTTCATGTTGCGGTAAAGGCTTTGGGAAAGACGAATAATTTGTCCGTCGGATTCCGGACTTGCGCCGACGATCATTTGCGTCGTCTGTCCTGCGGGCAAAAACAGTTCTTTCCGCTTTTCTTCCTTAAAAATTCTGCTTTCGAGGCTCAGTTTCTTCATGGGCGCGATCAAGCTCTGTTTGCTCTTTTGCGGAGCGAGCAGTTTTAAACTTTTTTCGGAAGGAAGTTCGATGTTGTAACTCATGCGGTCGGCGTATTTCGCTGCTTCCCGAATAAGCTCGTCGTCGGCGTGGGGAATTCCTTTCAAGTGGATGTAACCATGAAAACGGTACTCCGTCCGTAATTTTTTTACCGTATACAGCAGCCGTTCCATTGTAAAGTTCGGCGATTTTACGACGGCGGAAGAAAGGAACAATCCTTCGATATAGTTACGTTTATAAAAGTCGATGGTAAGCTCGCACAATTCTTCGGGCGTAGCCGTGGCTCGCGGGATATCCGAATCCGAGCGGTTTTGACAGTATTTACAATTAAAAATACAATCGTTGCTCATCAGAATTTTTAAAAGAGAGATGCACCTTCCGTCGGGCGTAAAGGAATGACAGCAGCCTGCGACATAACCGTTTCCGACGCCGCCTGCGTTCTTCCGTTTGCTTCCCGAAGAGGAACAGGAAACGTCGAATTTCGCGCCTTCCGTTAAAATTCTTAAAGTCCGTTCGGATATCATATCTCGATTATATCATAGACGGCGGATTCTGTCAAACATTTGTTTGTAAAAATTTTTTATTTTTTTCTTGATTCCTTTTATAAAATGTGCTATACTTTTTTCACAAAGATTTCACACGGTTATGGAACGTTCTTAAACATATTCGTGTAAATTAATTTGAGAAATATTTTACGGTAGGTACGCGGCATGAAAGTTCTTATTGTAGACGACGAAGAGATGATTCGTGCGGTATTGCGCGAATATATCGAGTTTGAAGGCGGCGAAGCGGATGAGGCGCAAGACGGCATGGAAGCGGTGAAAAAATGCCGCGAAAACAATTACGATATCGTCTTGATGGACGTGATGATGCCTAAGCTCGATGGCTTTTCTGCCGTGAAAGAGATTAAAAAATTTAAGGATACGCCCGTGATCATGCTTTCCGCGCGCGGAGAAGAGTACGATAAGCTTTTCGGTTTCGAAATCGGATCGGACGACTATGTCACGAAACCTTTTTCCCCCAAAGAGGTCATGGCGCGCATCCACGCCGTAATCAACCGCAGCGTCAAGGCTTCGGCGAAAAAGCAGGGCGAAGTTTACGAATTCGAGGGACTAAAAATCGATATGATGGGGCGTAACGTGTATGTGGACGGCGAACGCGTCGAGCTTACCCCCAAAGAATACGAACTGCTGTTTTACTTTGTAAAAAACGAGGGCGTCGCACTCACGAGAGAAAGATTGTTGAATCAAGTTTGGGGATATGATTTCTACGGCGACGATCGGACGGTTGATACGCACGTAAAAATGTTACGGGGTAATTTAAAGGAATACCGTAAATTTATTGTTACGCTTCGCGGATTGGGTTACAAATTCGAGACGTAAATCGGGGTAGTATGCAGAAAAAAACAAAAAAACAACGGACGCGCGTACAGGCGAAAGCGAACCTCAATCTGATCTTGTGGCTTACGTTTTCGCTTTTTTCTCTGTTTTTGATCATCGTGTACACTGTCGTTTATAACGTGCTCTTGAACAAGCGTTCCCGCGAAGAGATTTCTGAAAATGTGGAAAACGCGGGGTACCGGATTGAGGAAAATCTTGACGGGAGTATCGGGTCGTTAAATCAAATCAGTATGGTTATGCTTTCCGTCACGAACGAATATGGCGTCAGCGCTTATTTATTTTCTTCGGACGGCTCGTTCGTTTATCCTTCCGAGATCTCGGAAAACGATGCGCAGATCGCGCAGCTTGTTATCGAACGAATGATGGAAATCACGGATAACAGAAAAAAAAAGGCGGTCTTTTCTTCCGATTCCGACTATGCCGTCGCATATTCTTTGGAAATGGGGTATACGGATTATTATCTCTATGTTTCCAGTTCCTTTGCTTTCATGAACGATATTGCACACTCCATGCAGTGGTTTTCAGTAATCATTGCGTTGTTTGCCGTGGCGTTCGGATTCGTGGTAAGCGGTTTCGTCTCCATGGTCATAACCAATCCGATTTGCGAAGTTACGAAAAAAGCGAAAAAGCTTGCAAAAGGGGATTTTGACGTAAAATTCGGCGGGAACACATACTGTACCGAAGTTGCGGAGCTTTCCGAAGCGCTTGACTATGCTAGTTCGGAAATATCCAAGGCGGACAAAATGCAGAAAGAGTTGATCGCAAACGTTTCGCACGATTTTAAAACGCCGCTTACCATGATTAAGGCGTACGCTTCGATGATACAAGAAATTTCCGGAGACGATCCCGAAAAACGTAAAAAACATACGCAGGTTATTATCGACGAGGCGGACAGATTGACGGCGTTAGTGGGCGATTTGCTTGATCTCTCCAAAATGCAGGCGGGCATCGAAAGTTTTGAAAAGACGGTGTTCAATCTTTCCGAAGAAATTTACCTCGTGGCAGGGAGATTTCATTATCTTACCGAAACGCAGAATTATATCATCGAAACGGAAATAGACGACGAGTGTTATACCTATGCGGGAAAATCACGCGTGGAACAGGTTCTTTACAACTTGATAGGCAACGCCGTCAATTATACGGGCGAGGATAAGAAAGTTTTGATTCGACTAAAAAAGCAGGAAAACGTATCTCGCTTCGAAGTGATCGATTCGGGAAAAGGAATTGCCGAAGAAGAATTGGACACGATTTGGGAACGGTACTATCGTTCGGATGAATCGCATAAACGCCCGATCAAGGGCACGGGATTGGGACTTTCCATTGTAAAGACTATTCTCAAAAAGCACAATATTAATTTCGGCGTGCGTTCCCGGATCGATAAAGGAAGTTGCTTTTGGGTGGATTTTCCCGTACCGCCGGAGGACGTGAACGCCAAAGAATAAAAAGACAGCACAACCGTCCTCCCCGTAAGGGTGACAACGAGCTATCGTCCTCGCCTGCCCTCGCGGAACGGCGTCACGAACCCATTCACCTCTTGTATTGCGTATTTTTTGATTTTACCGAATTATTAAAAATGGATTTGTTGAAATTTATGACAATTT
>CAYZTP010000018.1:0-20999 GCA_964481555.1 uncultured Clostridia bacterium
TCCGCGCCGCCGATGATGGCGATTGCCGCCGCCTGCGCGCCCGTAAAACCGAGCAGCACCGCGCCGAACAGCGCGATGAAAATCCCGAGCTGCGCACCCGCGCCGATGAGCATACTCTTGGGATTCGCGATCAGCGGTCCGAAATCGGTCATGGCGCCGATTCCTAAGAAGATCAGCGGCGGATAGATGACTTTATCCACGCCGTAATACAAATACCACAGCAATCCGCGGTTGGTCACATTGTCATACGTATGCTCCACGCCCTCGGGATACGTTCCCCAAAGCACGCTCTCCGCGCCGGGGAGATTGATTAAAAACATACCGAACGCAATGGGAAGCAACAACATCGGCTCGAATTTTTTTACGATGGCAAGGAACATGAGCACGAAAGAAATGAGCAGCATAACGTAATTCTGCCAAGTCCCCTGAGAAAGCCCCATCGAGTTCCATAAATCGGAAAAAATCTTTCCGATATCGAGGTCAAGTAAATTTATCTGCATAATCTTCTCCGATTATCCGATGATTGCAAGTAAGGCGTCCGATTCGACGTTCGCGCCCTTTTGCACTTGAAAGGTAACCGTTCCGTCGCAGGGGGCCGTGATATCGTTATCCATTTTCATTGCTTCCAATACAAGAATGGGCTGATCCTTTTTGACTTTCGCTCCGTTCTCTACCGCAAGACTTTTAATCAGTCCGGGGAAAGGCGAAAGCACTTTCGTCCCGTTTGCGCTCGCCTTCGCGACGGGAGCCGCCTTCGCGACGGGAGCCGCCGCCAAAGGAACTGCCTTAGGCGCAGAAGGCGCGGCGCCGCCGACTTCCTCTACTCCTACTTCGTATTGTTGTCCGTTTACCGTGATAATAAAGTTACGCATTTTTTAAAACTCCTTCCACCGTTCTTTGTGTTTATATTTTTTTAATCCGTTTGACGACAAAATCACATTTCCCGCCGCTTTCTTCGCAATACGCCGCCACCGCCGCCGCGATCGCCGCAATCACTTCGGGCGAAATTCCTTCTTCGGGCGCAGACTTCTTCTCCTCGGAAGGCAAAGCGGATTCGGCTTTCCCTTGCTTTTGTTTTTTTCCCCGCTCGTTGATCTTTTTCATCAGAAAACCGAGCAGCGTAAAGATGAGAATGAGTACGACGATCCCGAAAAAGACGAATATAAAACCGAATATCGAATAGAACGCGCCCTCGCCCGGATTGAGTTTGAACCAACCATCCAATAAATTCAACATAGCCTCACCTCAACAGCATTTGCAGCGACGCGATGAGATATTGCTTTAAGAACTGCGGTTCGATTACGTTGTCGAGATATCCGCCCTTCGCCGCGTTTATGGGATCGGCGTTTTCCGCATAGCGTGCGATCAGTTCTTCCTTTTTCGTCCCGCCCTCGTTGGCGAATTCGATCTGCGCGCCCGCCTCGCTTTCGAACAAAGAGATCTGCGCGGTCGCTAAGGCGTATGTGTAATCGAATCCCGCCGACTTCGCCGCGAACAGCGAATATCCAAGCCCGACGGCTTTTCCCGTAACGACGGCGATCTTCGCCGTATCCGTCGCGTCTAAAATGCAAAGATATTCTGCGATTTGTTTGAGCACGGCGCTGTCGTTTACGCAAAGGCAAGGCTCTATCCCGACGCAATCGACGAACGTGACGAACGGCAATCCGTAGCAGCAGGCAAGCTCCGCAAAATCACGAATCTTTTTCACGTTGCCCGCGTTCAGCTTTGCGTTGTCGAATACGACCGCCGCCACGGCGATTCCGCCCACTCTTCCGAGAATGGTTTTTACTTCTGGATAGCAATTCGCTCCGAGTTCCAATCCGTTCTCAATGATCGCGGCAACGCTCTTTGCGTCCGCGTTCGTATTCAGTTCGGGCGCGGAATCGTTGAGTTCCGCCTCCGTTACGGGAATCCCAAAAAGCTCGGTCAGTTGCGCTAAGTAAGCGGAGACTTCCTCCAAATCTTTTACGGCAACCGCAGGCAAACCCGCTTTTTTCAGCGCGTCGTAGCCGCCCACTTCTTCTTTTTTGAGATTCTTCCCCGCCTTGGCGGAAAGCACGAGCGGACTTGTCGTCGCCAACGCGCCCTCTTTCAAAAAGAACACGCAATCGCACACCGCCGCAAGCGCGGCAGCCGCGCCGTACACCTCGCCGCCGATCACCGCATACTGCGGCACGGTTCCTTTGAGTTGCGTGGCTTTGAGCAACAGAGAAGCGATTCCCTCCAAAACGTCTACGCCTTCGCCGAGCTTGACTCCCTGCGAATGCAGCAGATAAACGACGGGCGTTTCGTTCTTTTCGGCGCTGTCGAGCGTCTTTGCGATTTTTTCGCAATTCGCTTTCGTCAACCCGCCGAAGCTATCGTCAAAATTCTGCGCAATAAGATAGAAAGGATACCCCTGTACGGTGAAAAAGCCTGTAACGACTCCTTCTCCGCGGGCATCCTCTCCGTAAAATTGTTCTTTGGAAAAGCTGAACGCCGAGAGTTCGACAAAACTTCCCTCGTCGCAAAGCGCTTTAATCTGCGCGCGGATATTACCGCCCGCTTTTTCAAGCGCCGCTTTCCGTTCCTGTAACTGTTTAATCTTATCCATGGAAACCTCTTTCAAAAATTCCAACTTCTACCAAATACTATTTTATGCAATAAAGAGCAAAATGTCAAGAGGCTCATGAAAAATTTTTATCTGTTTTTTAACGTTTTTTCGTTTTCTTTCCGTTTATTTTATTTTCGCGCGCATTCGCAGGGAATTCAAAACGGCAAGCAACATAACGCCCACGTCTCCGAGAACAGCCGCCCAAAGCGGAATCAGCCCGACCAGCGACAAAACCATGAGCGCAACCTTAACGGCAATCGAAAATACGATATTCTGCGTAACGATCGCGCGCGTCTTTTTCGCCCCCTTCAACGCTTTGGGCAGAGCGTTGAGATTATCTCCCGCGAGCACCAAGTCGCTTGCTTCGATCGCGGCGTCCGAACCAAGCGCGCCCATAGAAACGGAAATATCGCTTTCCGCCATCACGGGAGTATCGTTGATCCCATCGCCCACATACATCATTTTGCCGTCGTTTTTCAGTTTCTGCGCGCATTCGATTTTTTGCCCGGGGAGCAAATCGGCATGAATCTCGTCGATCGGCAGTCCCTTCAACGCCTGTACGGCGCGCGCGCGCGAATCGCCCGTCAGCACCGCCGTCTTTTCAATACCGCCCGCTTTCAAGTCGGCAAGGACAGTCCCCGCCTCTTCTCTGAGCGCGTCCTCGATTTCGATACTTCCGACCAATTTTCCGTCTTCCGCGACATATACGACGGAAGAGGAAGAACTAGCCTCTTCGAACGGCACTCCGTATTCGCGCATCAGACGGGCGCTGCCCACAAGAACGCGTTTCCCCTCCGACACGGCCGATAGCCCCATGCCCGCGACCTCCGCGCAATCCGTAACGGACAGAGAAGTCTGTATCTCCGCGAACGCTTGCGCAAGCGGATGGGAAGAATTTTTTTCGACCGCCGCCGCAAGCTCTACCGTACGCCGTTCGCCGTTGATTTTCGCAATGGAGAACCTGCCCTTGGTAAGCGTTCCCGTTTTATCGAACACCGCAACCTTGACCTTGGCGAGCATATCGAGATAAACCGCTCCCTTTGCCAGCACTCCGTAGCGCGCAAGCGTACCCACGCCCGAAAAGTAAGTAAGCGGTACGGAAATAATCAACGCGCACGGACAGGAAATAACGAGAAAATTAAGCGCGCGGGAAATCCAATTACTCCATCTTGCCGAATCGTTCATTCCCAATATGAGCGGCGGCAAAACAGCAACGATCAACGCGATCAGCACGACGACGGGCGTATATACGCGCGCAAACTTTGTAATAAATTTTTCGGGTTTGGCTTTCTTCGTCGCGGAATTTTCCACCATGTTCAGAATTTTCGCCACCGCGCTTTCGGAAGAAGGCCGCAGCACTTCGGCTTTCACCGCATTCCCCTCGTTCACGCAGCCCGCAAGCATTTCCTCCCCGCGAACGATTTCGCGCAAATACGATTCTCCCGTTAAAGATTTGGTATCTAACTCCGTCGCTTCGTCGGTAAGCACGCAATCGGCGGGTACCTTATCCCCTTTTCTTATAAGAATGCAATCGCCCGCGCGCAATTCCTCCGGCGCGACTTCCCGTTGCGAATCTCCTTCCAACAAAATGGCGCTCTCGCTTTTGAGTTCCATGAGTTTGGTAATCGCGCCGCGCGACGATCCGACGGCGATCGCCTGCAAATATTCGCCGATTTGGTACAACAGCATAACGATCGCGCCTTCCATTTCCTGCCCGATTGCAAACGCGCCGATTGCGGCAATCAACATGAGCAGATTTTCATCGAGCAGCGTCCCGAAGCGCAACGTCTTAAAGGCTTTTCCGATATTTTTGACGACGGAGTATATTACCGACCAGCCGGCCGCGGCAAACGCGCACAGATACAAGCCGAGCAACAGCCATTCGTTTACGCCGCCGATCAGATCGAGCACGAACGCAGGAATAAAAAACAGCGCGGAAACGGCGATGGAAATCAATTCTTTGAGGTGGCGTTCCTTTTTTTCCGCCGCGGCGGTTCCGCCGTCTACGATTTCCACCTCTTCAAAATGGGAAATCGTATCGATCGCTTTTTTCAACGCGTTTTGATCCGCATAAGAAAGACTGACGCGCTGATTGATAAAATCGACGGACGGCTCTCCGATTCCTTCGATCGCTTCCAACTCTTCCTGCAATTCCGCCGCGCACGCCGCGCAGTCGAGATTTTTAATTTGAATCACGCGTCTGTTTTCAACGATTTCCACCTCTTCAAAATGGGAAATCGTATCGATCGCTTTTTTCAACGCGTTTTGATCCGCATAAGAAAGACTGACGCGCTGATTGATAAAATCGACGGACGGCTCTCCGATTCCTTCGATCGCTTCCAACTCTTCCTGCAATTCCGCCGCGCACGCCGCGCAGTCGAGATTTTTAATTTGAAACGTCCTTTGCATACATTCTCCTATAATTCGCAATTTTGATGGGTAAACGCAAGCTCCAAAACAGCGACAACGTGTTCATCCGCAAGCGAATAAAGAATATTCTGACCGTCTCGCCGCGCTTTGATAATGCGGTTGTCACGCAAGATACGCAACTGATGGGAAACCGCGCTCTGCGTTCCGCCCACCGCTTCGATAATATGATAGACGCACATTTCGCCTTGACGAAGCGCAAGCAGGATTTTTAATCTGCTCGGTTCCGAAATCGCTTTAAAAGCCGCCGATACGCTGAGAATCGCCTCTTCCGCGGGCATATTTCTCTTCGCCCGCTCCGCGGCAAGACGGTGTTCCGCCTCATGATTGCAAATATCCATGATGACTCCTTTATTTTTAATTTATGAATAACTGTTCATATGATAATACATATCGATGACTTTGTCAAGTGTTTTTTATGAAAAAAGCACGTTTCGCTTGACAAATTTTTATGATTATCATAAAATAGTTATGATAAAAAATATGAGGAGTATTTTTATGAAGAAAATTGCAATCCTTGGGTTTAACATAGCCTTTGCGCTCATCTGCATTGCGTCGATTGTACTTTATTTTATATTTCCGCTTTGGAGGGTAAAGCTGACGGTTACGGTTCCGGGCGACGAGATCGAAAAAATGGTACAAAGTTATTACGAAAACGTCGAGCTGAACGGCAACGTTAAAGAATCGGGCGTCGATATTTCTATCAGCTTAAACATCAGCAGCTCCCTCGTTATCAGCGCAGTGATAGAGAACGACGCGCAAAAAACGGTAGACAAATTAATCGACAATAACGTAGATAATATTGTGAAGGAAATCTCCGATTCGTTGAACGAAGTATCGAGAGAGATCGTCACCGCGGTTGCCGTCGATCAAGTAAAATCCGAATTAAAAGCGCAAATTACCTCTTATTTAAATTCGGACGAGGGCGAAACTCTTTATACGAGCGAAGAGGTTCAAGCGCTGCTTGACAGGGCGGACGTGACGGACGAGTATATTGCGGACGAGGTGGAAAAAGTAATCAACGCCGTCTATGCCGAAGGCGCTAACGTCGATAGCATTGCCGATGAAACCGTAAATACGGTGGAAGAAGTGTATAAGAAATTAAAAGACAGCGGACAGGAAGAATTTGCCGACCTTGAATTTACGGAAGAAAACGAACAAAGCGTCCGCGACACCGTAACCGATCTGTTACACGATCTTTCCGACGAGGAAGGAAACATCGACGTTAACGAATTTATCGATAAGCTGATTTCAGAGGCGTTGGGTTCCATATCCAATGAAAGCGCCTCGTCCGCCGTCGTTCCCCTTTCCGCCGCTCCCCTTGCGGACGCAAGCGCCGATTCTGCTTCGAGCGACCTCAGCGACGCCGTCAAAAACGCAATTTCGGAATATATTCCGGAAAGCGTTCATACCTATATGTTATATGTATTTTACGGAATGGCGGGCTTGTTGGCGATTTCGCTGTTTTCTTGGCTCTATCTGCTGGTTAAAATCATATTTAAATTTTTCTTCAACCACAAGGCGGTGAAACTGAAATGCCCTATTATTTTGGGTTGGCTCCCTTGTTTGATATTAATGTTGATACCTACATTCGCTAAGCCCGCTTTGGCGGGAATATTGGCGGACGCCGGTCTGGCAGCATCAGTCTCGTTTTTCTCTTCGGGACTGTACGCACTCATTGCGGCGGCTATTTTAATCGCGTTATGGATCCCTTACGGCACACTCCGCAAACAGGAAAAGGACGCATAATCATCGGCGGATCCGTAGCTTTCGGATCCGCGACGAATGCCGATGTGGTGAAACCGGCAGACACGCAGGACTTAGAATCCTGTGGCTAATCCCGTATCGGTTCGAATCCGATCATCGGCACCAAGAGGGTTAAATCCGAACCGAATACTTGTAACAAGCGAGCGGTTCGGATTTGTTTTTTATATACCGTGAACAATCGATCATTGCTCCGATCTTACAGCGGTAAATTACAATTAGCGACAAAATTCACGCAGCGTGGACAAATCGTGGACAAAAATTAACATATAATCTATATTTAGTAAATATAGAACAACGAAAACACTATATATTGCGTTTAAGAGGCTTACATGAAGATATGTGCGGTGATATGTGAGTACAACCCCTTCCATAACGGTCATAAATACCAGCTGGAACAGATAAAAAAGCAAAGCGGATGCGATAAAATACTCTGCCTGATGAGCGGTAATTTTACCCAGCGCGGAGACGCCGCCGTGTTCGGAAAATATGAGCGGGCAATGCAAGCGGTAGAAAACGGCGCGGATGTCGTTTTAGAGCTACCCGCCGCGTTTGCCTGCTCTCCCGCGGAATTGTTTGCGGGCGGCGCCGTTCACATTCTCTCCTCCATTCCCGCCGTAACGACGCTCGCATTCGGTTGCGAGAGCGGCGCCGCCGAAGAATTTTTCTCCGCCGCAAAAGCGACCCTTTCGGAGGACAAACAGTTCAAACAGTTGCTGAAAGAAAACATGGCGAACGGCGATTCGTATGTAAGGGCGCGCACGAAAACGACGCTTGCGCTGCATAAAGAAATCAATGAAAACCTGCTCCTCTCCCCCAATAATATTTTGGGCGTCGAATACTGCCGCGCGATTCTTGCGCAAAACGCAGCGATAAAGGTTCTGCCGATCCCGCGCATAGGATCGGGTTTTGCCGATCCCGCGCCGAAAAAAAATTACTCGTCGGCAACGGCGCTTAGAGCCTGTTTAAACGAAAATACAAACCAGGCGAAAAAGATTTTAAAAACCAATCTTCCGAACAACGTATATTCCGCTTGTAAAACGTACCGTCCGCTCCCCTATCCGCAAGCCGCTCTTTGCGCGCTTCTGCGAGAAAACGGCGAAAATGTGGTAAAATGCCCCGACTGTTCGGAAGGGCTGGAAAATAAACTGCGCGCCATGACGCGGAGTGTTCCCGTTTACGACGCCATGGTGGACAACGTCGTATCCAAACGCTATACCCGTTCGCGGCTGAAACGCATTTTGCTGCAAAATTTTCTCGGCATAACCGGGAAAGACGCGCGCGCTTATATTTCCGCACCGCTTTATTATAACGTTTTGGCGATAAAAAAGAAAAATTCCGACGAACTGCTTGCCGCCCTTTCCCAAGGCGCGTTCCCCGTCCTTGCGCGGAAGAGCGATTTCACCCGACTCAAAAAGGACGCGCTCGACTGTTTTGAAACGGATATCCGCGCAAACGATTTATACAACGTTCTTTCGGGTACGCGCACGAACGAATTCGAAACGCGATTCGTCTAAACCGCCCGTACAAAAGGACGTAAAAATCATTTCTTGCACTTAAAAAGCCCGCCGTGCTTCTTTACGAGGACAGCGGGCTTTCTTCTATCATCCCGAATGATTTTCTTTTTCCGTAAACCGCCGCGCGGCTTAGTTCTGTTATCCGACGAGTCCGTCGCCCGTAATACCGGAAACATTGTTCATGAACATCGCCGTACTGTAAGAGGAACGGTTGGTGTTTCCCATACAAGCAATGGTAAATCCCGATTTGTTTTGATCTTCCAGCCAAGCGGGACGAACGACCCCGTAATAGGTATATTCGTCGCTCTGTCCTTGCTTGGCGCTAAACGAGAATTTGATGTATCCCTTTCCGTACATCTGCCAGGTACCCGTCTGAGCGCCGTCCTGCGTGATCGTTCCGCTGTTTGGATCGCTTGCGTTCTGCGTTAATACGACTTCGACCGAGGTCTTAGCCGTATTGTCGTTGGCAAGCACAACCATCTTGAATCTGCCGCCGTCCGTTAAGGCAAACAGTTCTTCCGCGCTGACCGAACGATCTACTTCCGCCGCATAACGGTTGGGATTGATGCAAATATCTCCCAAGCTGTTGAGATAGTATTGGTGCAACTGTACGAGAAACACGGTATCGCCGGTCACGCCCAACTCTTTATAAGTGTTGGTACGGGTGATGTACGCCGCTATGTTCGTTCCTGCCGAAGTGGTAAACAAATCGTTATGTCCGGGAAGAATGATATCGATCGAGGTGTTTCCCTCCGACTTGTCCGCCCAAACGAAACCGCCGGTGTATTTATTGCCGCCGTTTTTAGAAGAGCCGGAACCGTAATTGATCGTATATCCGCCGTTTGTGGAGAGATATTTGCCCCATACGCTTTCGCTTCTGCCGCCCCACATCTGATAACCCGATGCAAGCGGATTGTAGGAGTGCATGGAGTAGTAATAGGTAACGCCTTTCACGCCTTTGGGTTCGCCGTTTTCGTTGTAAGTCGCCGTTTCGTCGGCAATCTTTACGTTATCGTGGCGGGCGATCACGGGCGCCTCTTCCTCTCCGTAAGAAATCATCGTCCCGTAATAGTCGAGCTTCACTTCATTCCCGCTTACAAAGCTTGAATATTTCTGCGTCGCTTCCTTACTGTACTGACGGATCGTTTCCCATTCGAAGAATATGCCGTCGCTATATACGCCGTCCTTCCTCAGCCCCGTTTTGGGATTGAGTTCGAGCATCCAGTTCCCCGTTCCGAAAGAACCGTACGCCATATACATATTTCCTTTGGTATCATAAATGATCTGCGGGTCAATGGAGTTGACATCGATACTAGATTTTCCGTAAGAATCGCTTTTCTCCGGAATACAGGATTGCATCAACACGCCCACATATTCAAAGGATTCCGCCTCTAACGAATCGGAATGGAACAGAACGATACACGCCATGGAATATGCGGTATCATTGATCGTCTTATAACCGTTGGATACGCAGCAAGTGTATAACCAATATCCTCCGCCGTAAGCTTCGACGATATCGGGCGCCCACCATTGGATGTAGCCGGTATTTTTTCCGCCGATCCACTCTTCGATATCCGCCATTTCGGTAGAAGCCGCCGTGGATTTGCCCTTATATTCCCAAGTGAGCATATCGGTGGAACGGCGGATTTCGTTACCCACCTCCCAGCCCGTAGAGAAGATATAATAGGCGGGCGCGCCGTTCTCTTCCACCTCGATCAGCGAAGGGTCGTGACAGGTGCCGAGCAGTTTTCCCATCGTGCCGTAATCCGCGGCGGTACCCGTGTATTGGTTCCCGGGATCGGTAATATAAGCGGGTTCTACTTCGAGACGGAAAGATTTTCCGTTTTTCAGCGTACAGGCGATCACCCCTTCCGAAACGGCGGTAAATACGCCGTCCGTATAAGTCGCCACCGCAGACGCTTCGACGGCGTTGCCGTCCCCATCTACCGCCGTCATCGACTCGACTTTATCCAACGCATAAGTACTATCCGCCGCCGTAATATAGCCAAGTCCGAGATTATCGTAACAAATGCGCGCGGCGGCAACTTCTTCGGAAGAGCCTCCGCAACCAACAAGTAGCGAAAGCGCCATTACAGAGCCGATCGCCAACGCCGAAATTCTTTGTGTGATCTTCATAAAATCCCCCTTGATTGCTTTGTCCTATTTTACCATATTTTGTATGATTTTGCAATAGAAAACGAAAATTTTTACGCCAAATTAATAAAAAAAACAAGCAAAACTCCCGCCCATAAGAGCGAGAGTTTTGCTTAGTGAGAGAATATGAAAAAATTGTGGAGTGTAGTTCTCGTTACGGGGCTTTTCCGCCCTTCGCACATATACAATAAACCATTTTCGTGTAATTTTCGTGAAAACACGATTAAAAAAAGACGAATTCTAAGCTTTATAACGGTTTTATAAAAATTTTTTTGCGATTTCCGCCGCCACCCGCAGACCGTCCGCCGCAGCCGATGAGATTCCCCCCGCATAGCCGCAGCCTTCGCCGCACGGATAAACGCCCGTAAAACCCGCAGCCTGTAAATCATCGCCGCGCAATATGCGTATCGGCGAACTGGTACGCGATTCTACCCCCGTGAGCAGCGCTTCGTAAGCGGAAAACGCCGAAAAACGCCTATTCATATCGGGAAGCGCCGTACGAATCGCGCCGCATATCTGAGGCGGCAGATAGGATTCGAGAGGCGCAAACGCCGTCCCCCGCGCAAAAGTGGGCTGCACTTCGCCGAAGTAATAACTCTCTTTCCCGCTGAGAAAATCCCCGACGAGCTGAACGGGAGCGCGACCGCCGCCCGCCGCCGAATAAGCGGCGCGTTCGATCTTGCGCTGGAACTCCATGCCCGCGAGCGGAGCGTCGCCGCCAAAGTCCGAAGCCCTTACCTGCGCCACCAATGCGGAATTGGCGTTTTTTCCGTCGCGCGAATAATTGCTCATGCCGTTTGTAACAACGCCGCCTTCTTCCGAAGCGGACGGAATCACCACGCCGCCGGGACACATACAAAACGTATAAACGGCGCGCTCGGAAGCATGGGAAACGAGCTTATAATCGGCGGGCGGAAGAGCGAGATACCCCTCGCCGTACTGCGCCTTGCCGACGGCGCTCTGCAAATGTTCGATCCGCACCCCTACGGCGAACTCTTTCTGCTGAATGTGAAATCCGCGGGACAGAAGCGTTTCGAACGTATCGCGTGCGCTATGCCCCACCGCCAGCACAAGTAATTGCGCATCCTCTCTAACGCCGTTGACTTCGATCGCGGAGAGCGCGCCGCCGCGAAAAAACAAATCGGTAAGCTGAGAATGATAACGCATTTCCCCGCCGTTCGCAAGAATATATTCCCGCATTGCCGCCACCACCGTTTGCAGCTTATCGCTACCGATGTGCGGCTTTCCGAGATAGGAAATTTCCTCGGGCGCGCCGAATTCTACGAAGGTATCCAAGATCTCCCGATGAAGCGGGCTGTTCGTCTGCGTGTTGAGCTTCCCGTCCGAAAAAGTACCTGCGCCGCCCTCGCCGAACTGCACGTTGCTTTGCGTATCGAGAACTCCGCCGCGAAAATACCTTTCGACATCCTCTTTCCTCTCTTCCACGCGTTTTCCGCGCTCCAATACGATCGGCTTGATACCGTGTCGGATGAGTCTGACCGCGCAAAACAATCCCGCAGGTCCCGCCCCGGCGATATAGACGGGAGGAGCGGGCTTAGTGATTCGTTCGAACACACGCGGCGGTAAAACTTGCTCCTTGGAGGAGCATTCCACCGTATAAACCCATACGATATTGTTTTTATCGCGTGCGTCGAGCGATTTTTTCTTTATTTTAAAATATTTGCAAGGCGCGTGCAATTTGCGCGCGCAGAGCCGAATCAATTCGCGTTCGGACTGTTCCGGACGAAGTTTCAATTCAAACGTCGGCATATTCCCTCCGTAACGGCGGCGGCGGACGCGAACGCCCATTGCAGATTATAGCCTCCGCATTCTCCGTCCACGTTGACGATCTCGCCTGCAAAATAGAGATTTTCCCGTTTTCGGCTCATCAACGCATCGTCCGTTTCGCCGAGCGGGATTCCTCCCTTCGTTACTTGCGCATATTCGAATCCTAACGTACCCGTAACAACGAAGGTAAGACCTTTTAGCAAAGAACAAAGCGGAACGCCGCTCTCTCTCATCCGCTTATCGAGCGCCCGTGCAAGCCCGTTGTTGACGACGCAAAGTAAATCGTCCGCCGTTTTCATCCCGATCAGCCGTTCCGACGGTACGTCCGGTAAAAAATCTACGGAAAGCACGTCGCCCTCCCGCGCGTAAGAAGAAGCGCGGAATATAACGTCGCCAGACAGTCCGTATTCGGTAAAGAGGACGTCGCCCCTGCCTTCAAACGCCGTTTGGGTTCCCCGCAAAACAACGAGCCGCACGTCCGCGCGAATGCCTTTGAGTCCGCAAACCTCTTTGGGCGAAGTGCGCAGCTGTACGAGCGCGGGCTTTAAATCGGTAACGGTATGTCCGAAAGAACGCGCGATTGCATAGGCGCTGCCGTCTGTGCCGAAATTCGGCGCGGCTTTCCCGCCTGCGGAAAGAATCACGCGGTCGTATTTTTCTTTTCCGCATTCCGTAATTACTTCGAAATTGCGGGAGACGGAGACAACGGGAGAAGAAAGCCGCACTTCCGCCCCCAACCTTTCCAATTCACGGCGAAACAGATCGGTCACAGCCGAAGCCTGTCTGCTTGCGGGATACACCCTGCCGCGAGAATCGGGCAAAAAGATACCGCCCATACTTTCGAGAAAAGCAATCGTCTCGTTTGCGCCGAAACGTGCCAAAATATCGGCGACCTTATTTTGATCGTCCGAAAAATAATGCTCCGCGCCCATACGGACGTTGGTCACGTTACCTTGACCGTTACCCGTTGCCGCCAGCTTGCGGCCGAGCCTTGCGCCCCGTTCATACAGAGTGACGCGCTTTCCCGCGCGGGCGAGAAGAACGGCGCACGTCATGCCCGACGCGCCGCCGCCGATGATTGCCGTTTTTTCCATATTTTTATCATACCCGGAACAAAAACGATTGTCAATCGTTTTGTGAAAACAAATTTTTGTGCTATAATACCATCGTACGGAAATTATCCGTAAGGAGACGCTTATGAATCTTTTGGTTACGATCGGCGAATATTTTTCACAAAATACCGCCCTGTTTGTCATATTAATCCTCACTGCGGTTTTATGCGTAGCCGCCGCGGTTACGGCGATTGTTTTGCGTTTTCTGCCCAAAAAAAAGGCGGAAAATCCCGTTCGACCCGACGACGCGGAAGAAGCGAAACCCGAAAACGGAGAACAAAAGGATCTCCGAAAATGATTTTTAACGAAAAACGCCGCTTAAAGCGGCGTTTCTGTATGCAGAGGCTCTCTTTGCTTTTTCATAATAAAACCAAAAGCAAAATTCATAGTCTAACGCCAATTATTTCTCCACTCAATCGCTCTCCGTCGCTTTATCGCGCGGCTCCGAATTGATAAGCGCTTCCTGCGCGCATTTGTTCCATTCTGCAAAATCGGAATGCGCTTGCAAAATCTTTTGCGCGCATTCTTTGGCTTTTTCGCGGTTGCCGCGGGTGGTATAATAGGTCATCAGCTCGTATGTATCGGAAAGCACGGCAAAGGGAACTTTCGCCTTGGATAAAAGCGCCTCGATATCGGGGATCTCTTCCCGCGTGGTATATACTTTGAGCGCCCGATCGAGTAGCGCGATATTTTTCTTCTGCATGGGATATACGGTTTTGAAATAGGAAAACGCCGCCTTCGCCTCTTCGAACGCTTCTCGGTTTATAAAGTAAATAACTTTCAGCATATCATAATAAAGCGCATACTGCTTCGCCGTCGGCCGCTCCGTCTCTTCGAATTGTTTGATCCCTTCTGCCGCGTCGTAAGCGAAGAGATAATTCGCTCTGAGAATATGCAAATAACAAACCGACTGCGGATGAAGATTGTTTTTCAGAATGCCCGATAGCGCGCGGTCGAATTTTTGAAAGGACAGTTCCCGATTCGCATAAGACAGCGTTTTTATGAGCGCGAACGTTTTTTGAAAGACAACGCCGTATATAACCGCCGTAAGCACAAAAAACACGGGCAAGGCGTACCAAATATAAACGGAAACATATTCGGCGCAAAAAACGATGGCGATCGCGATAACGAATAGCGCCACAAAAAATGCGTAGGTTACGTTCAGATCCCTTTTACTGAATATGCCCACGGGCAAACATTTTGCGTTTTCGGCGTCTCTCTGTTTCGTACCCGATTTTCTGATCAGCGCGATTAATACAAGAACGAAATAAATGATACCGAACAGCCAGATCGTCATATTCAGCATTTCAAGTGTTTCCCTCATCATAATACAAACGCTAAGGGCGATCGCAAGATAAACGAGCCTGATCCAAGGAGCGGAACGGATAAATTCCAAACAAAATAAAACAAGAATCACCGCGGAAGCGGCGATCGGAAGATATTGCACGGCGACGGGAAGAGACAATCCGACTTCATCGTCAAACCGCCCTAAAAAAAGCGTAACCGCCAAAAAAAGCGAGAGAATCAGTTGAATTGCCCGTAATACTGTCAGATAATTACATTTTTTCATATCGTCTTTGCTTATTTAATTCTTACCCTTTACTTTCATCATGCGGACAATGGCGGCGCGCTCGTTTTCGGCAAGTTTATCTTTAATATATTTGATCGTCTCTTCAAGCTGAGGGATCATCACATATTCGAGCGCGTTCACGCGGCGCTTGTTGCGTTCGATTTCGTTCGCCAAAAGCCGAACCGCCTTTTCCGTTTCGGCAAGTTTTACAAGTTTCGGAAGCAAAGCCGTTACCATGCCGACCGAATAATCCGCTTCGCTGGTGATTTCCGAATAAGCATACGGAAGTCCGCCGATATGCTTTTCCTCCGCAAGCGTAATTTTCGGCGCTTCGACGCCCATAATGCTTTCCACGCCGCATTCCGCTTTCACGGCGACGGACGGCATGGAAAAAGCCGTCTCCGCTTCGTAAACGGGCGTAAGAGAACGGGCGACGGAAAACTGTTTGAGCGTTTTTGAGAGTTCGCTTTCCACCTCGTCGCGCAAACGTTTATTTTCTTTGATGATCACCGTAAACCGTCTGATCATCTCATCCGATTTATCTTTTAACAGTTTGTGTCCCCTAACGGCGGTATTCAGCCGCCCCGTAAGCTTTTTCAATTCCATACGGGTAGGGTTTACGTTGAGTCTCGCCATATTATTCCTCGGTTTCGGAACGGTTGAGATATTTCTCGATATATTCTTTGCGAATACGTTTCAGCTCGCTTTGCGGCAAAATTTTTAAAAGTTTCCAACCGATATCCAACGTTTCTTCGATGGTTCTGTCCGTTTCGAAACCTTGGTTGACGTACTCGTTTTCAAACGCTTCGGCAAACTTTGCGAACAATTTATCCGTATCCGAAAGCGCCGCCTCGCCCAATATCGCCGAAAGTTCTTTACTCTCTTTTCCGCTTGCATAAGCCGCGAAAAGCTGGTTCATCGTATCGGCATGATCTTCTCTCGTCTTTCCCTTGCCGATTCCCTTATCTTTAAGACGGGAAAGAGAAGGAAGCACGTCGATGGGAGGATTGATCCCCTTTTTGTATAAATCGCGGGAGAGAATAATCTGTCCCTCGGTAATATATCCCGTAAGATCGGGAATGGGATGCGTTTTATCGTCCTCGGGCATGGTAAGAATGGGAATCTGCGTAATCGAGCCTTCGCAGCCGCGGATCCTGCCCGCTCGCTCGTAAAGCGACGCAAGGTCGGTATAAAGATAACCGGGATATCCTCTGCGACCGGGCACTTCCCTTCTTGCCGCGGAGACTTCGCGCAGCGCTTCCGCATAATTGGTAATATCCGTCATGATGACGAGAACGTGCATTCCGCATTCGAAAGCTAAATATTCCGCGCAGGTGAGCGCCATACGAGGCGTTGCGATACGTTCGACGGCGGGATCGTTCGCGAGATTGGTAAACAGCACCGTGCGTTCGATCGCGCCCGTCTTTTTAAAATCGTCTACAAAATACTGCGATTCCTCGAACGTGATACCGATTGCGGCGAAAACGACGGCAAATTTGCTGTCGCTCCCGCGTACTTTCGCTTGACGGGCAATCTGTGCCGCTAACTCCGCATGAGGCAGACCGCTCATCGAAAAAACGGGAAGTTTTTGTCCGCGGACGAGCGTATTCAGTCCGTCGATTGCGGAAATGCCCGTTTGTATAAATTCGTTTGGATAATCGCGCGCAGCGGGATTGATCGGCTCGCCGTTAATGTCCATCAGTTTTTCGGGAATCACGGGCGCGCCGCCGTCGCGGGGATTGCCCATGCCGTCGAACACCCGCCCGAGCATATCGCGCGAGACGGCAAGCTGTTGGCTGTGTCCCAAAAAGCGCGCCTTTGCGGAGCTGATTTGCAAGCCCTGCGAATTTTCGAAGAGCTGAACAACGGCTTTGTCGCGGTTGATTTCCAGCACCTTACCGCGGCGCGTTCCGTCCGAACAAACGATATCGACAAGCTCGTTGTATTTTACGCCCTCGACCCCTTCGACCAGCATCAAAGGGCCTACGACCTCCCGAATGGTTTTATATTCCTTATACATCTTCCTTCCCTCCCTGCGCAAGCGCTTTCAGTTCGCCGTTGACGGAGGCGAGGATTGCGTCGAATTCGGCGACGTCCTCTTCGGGAATATATTTTGCGCGCCCGATTTTCTCTCTGCATGAGCTTGCAAGCACTTCGTCAAGGTCGGCGTAAGAAGCGAGGGCTTCCGCCGCCAAGCGGTTGAATTCGTAAATAAGACGCAGCATTAAGAACTGCTTCTTCATTGAAGTAAACGTATCCACTTCATGGAACGCGTTCTGGTGCAGATAGTCCTCGCGGATCATCTTCGCCGTCTCCATCGTGAGCCTGTCCTTGGAAGAGAGCGCGTCCATACCGACGAGACGCACGATCTCGTCGAGCGCGGCTTCTTCCTGCAAAACGGTCATGGCAAACTGACGGTATTTGAAGAAATCTCTGCCTACGTTTTCGTCATACCAAGGTTTCATTTTATCCGCATAGAGGGAATAACTGATCAGCCAGTCTATGGCGGGGAAATGCCGTTTATACGCAAGCGAAGCGGATAACCCCCAGAACACTTTCACAATACGGAGCGTCGCCTGCGATACGGGTTCGCTCAAATCTCCTCCGGGAGGAGACACCGCGCCGATCGCCGTGACCGAGCCTGTTTTTTCCTCTTTGCCCAAAAGACGGACGATCCCCGCGCGTTCGTAAAACTCCGCAAGACGGCTTGCCAAATAAGCGGGATAGCCCTCGTCGCCCGGCATCTCTTCGAGCCGCCCGCTCATTTCGCGGAGCGCTTCCGCCCAGCGGGAAGTGGAATCCGCCATGATCGCCACGTTATAGCCCATATCGCGGAAATATTCCGCAATCGTAATACCCGTATAAATAGACGCTTCGCGCGCCGCCACGGGCATATCGGAGGTGTTTGCGATAAGTACCGTGCGTTTCATCAGCGGTTCGCCCGTTTTGGGATCTTTGAGTTTGGGAAATTCGTTTAAAACGTCCGTCATTTCGTTGCCGCGTTCGCCGCAGCCGACGTAAACGATAATATCCGCGTCCGCCCATTTCGCAAGCTGGTGCTGGACGACTGTTTTTCCGCTGCCGAAAGGTCCCGGCACCGCCGCCACGCCTCCCTTTGCAATGGGGAAGAGCGTGTCGATCACGCGCTGTCCCGTTACCATCGGCTGATCGGGAGAAAGCTTTTCTTTGTACGGTCTGCCTTTTCGCACGGGCCACTTGCGCAGCATACAAACGGGAATTTCTCCTTTTTCCGTTTTTACGACGGCTACTGTCTCTTCGATTGTGTAATCCCCTTCTTTAATCGAAACGATTCTGCCCTTTACTCCTACGGGCACAAGAATGCGATGCTCGACGATTTCCGTCTCCTGCACCGCGCCCAAAATATCGCCCGCTTCCACCTCGTCGCCCTCGCGTACGCGGGGAACGAAATGCCAGCGTTTTTCCCTGTCGAGATTGTTGACGGACACGCCGCGCGAAATGCGGTTACCGTATGTGAAATACAGGGTCGTAAGCGGACGCTGGATCCCGTCGAAAATACTCGTAATGAGTCCCGGACCAAGCTCCGCCGAAAGCGGCTCTCCCGTAGAGAATACGTCTTCTCCGGGACCTAATCCCGAGGTTTCTTCGTAAACCTGAATGGACGCTTTATCGCCGCGCAATTCGATTATTTCGCCGATCAGTCCCATTTCGGAGACGCGCACGACGTCGTACATCTTACTGTCCGCCATGCCTTCGGCAATGATCAGCGGGCCGGATATCTTAACTGTTTTACCTGCCATGTTACCTCACTTTACCGCCCGAATCGGGCTGTTGCGTTTTGCTTAATCTTTACGAAAGAGTATATCCACGCCGAGCGCGCGTTCCATTGCGTTTTTAAGCGCTTCTTCCCCATAACCGAGACTTCCGTTTTTAGAGGGAACGCTCAAAACGACGGGGTACGGCTCTTCGTCGAAACGTTTTAAAAAATCGCCGAGCTGCCGCGCAAGCTCCTCGGTAAGAAATATGATCTGATACTCGCCCGCAACCTTACGAAGCGTAACGCGCGCTTCCTTTTCATCCTTCACGGGAAAAGTCGCCACGCCCGCCGCTTGAAATACCATTATACTGTCGCCGTCGCCGACGATCGCCATTTTCCCGACCAAAAGAACCTCCCGTTAAACCGTTCTCAAACGGTTTTTGATTTCCTGCTCCCGCATTCCTGCGGCCAAGCACACAAACACCATACGCACGTTTACGATTTCCGCCCGACGGCGAAAAACGTAATACAGGAACGGCTGCTCTTTCTGCAACTCGAATTTTTTCACCGCGAGGTATTCCGTATCGTAGGAAGCAAGCATTTTCTCCGCCTCCGTAAACGGTTTTCCGTCGCGTTTCGCCTTAAAACATTCGCGCGCGAACGTTTTATAAGGCGTATCTTCCAACGACTTCTCGGCTTTTTCATCCGCCGAACAAAGGAGTAAAAGCGTTTCCTCTTTCAGCGTGCCGCCCGCCACGAACAGCTTTTTCGCGTACGCCCGATCGTCGGAACGAAGCGCGGTTAAAATATTCGTCATATCCGCTTTCGCCGCGACGAGCTTTTTCAGCGTGGAATTGCGTTTTGTTCGGTCTTTGAGCAGACGGAACAACGCGCGTTCGAACACGCCGCCGATGAGCGCGCCCGAAACGTTCTCTCCATCCGCACAAAGAGAATCCGCTTCTTGCAGCGCTTCCGCAAGCTCCCGATCAAGCGCGGAATAATCTTTTTCCCGAATGCTGCCGAGCAGGACGGAAACGGGAATCAACCCTTCGGGGGCGAGCATTTTCTCCGCATTCCTGCGCAGATATTCCGCCTTGAAGAGCGCCTTAGCATTATGAAAATCGCGCGGGGAGAGGAGATATGCAAGCTCCGCACCCGAAGCGGCGTACGTTCTGATAAACCCGTCGAGCTTTTCTTCCTCGGCGGCGATTAACGTTTCCGCAGCGGGAGATTCGCTTTCCGAACCGCTTCCGAATCCGCTCTCCGACAGCGCGCGCAACGCCTCCGCTTCGTCCATCTCGCAAAAACGGATAATTTTATCCTTTAAAAGGTCTTTCTCTTTTACGGCGATGACGCCGTTTGTAAAAAGAAAATCAACCATACTTGACTACCTTGCGCGGAAAAGTTTCGCGGCAAGTTCTCCCTGATGCTCTTCCCTGTCTGCCGCTAAAAGCGCCGCATAGGAAAGATCTTGGTCGGCTTTCTCGCCGCGGAGCATAAAGCCCCCCGCGATCTCTTCTTGTTCCGACGAAACTTTCAGTTTCTTTTTCGCGAATACGGGAAGCGAACATACCTCGTCCGCATACGCGAAATTTTGCGCAAACACTACCTCGTCGCCCTCTTCGGCATATGTTTCAAGCAATCTTTCCGCAAGAGAAACGCTCTCTTTTTCGCCGAGTGAAAGCAGTTTTTCGAGCGCGCGGGCATACACCGCGTCGATTACGCGGCGTTTTTCGCTCAGAAGAATTTTCGCGGATTCAAGCCGCGCGGCGGCGGCTTTACCGTCGGCAATCGCCTTCGCGCGTTCCGAAATCTCCCTCTCCGTTTCCGCTTGATTTTCTTCCGCGCGCACACGGGCGGCGGCGAGAACCTCCACCCCTTTGGCTTCCGCTTCCGCGATCATCGCCTGCGCTTCCGCCTCCGCGTCCGAAAGGATTCTTTCTACAATGGCTTCCTTGCTCATCGTTCTTTCCTTATACTGCCGCCACGAGGATAATGGAAATCAGCAAACCGAGAATCGCGTAGAATTCGATCATGGCGGGATAGATAATCAACTTACCGCCGAGAGACTCCTGTTTGCCGACCGCATAAATACAGTTGACTGCGGATTTCCCCTGAAAAATGCCCGAAATGAGTCCGGAAATCGCCATAGGCAATACCGCGCCGAACAGCCCCCAACCCATCGCAACGGTCATATCGGCAGCAAGCGAGCCGGATGCGATTAAGGCAACGATAAAGCCGTAAATGCCCTGCGTTGCGGGAAGCAGCACGAGCACCATGACTTTACCGAATTTCTTGGGATCTTCGCCGAGAACGCCCGCCGCCGCGCTGCCCGTCT
>CAYZTP010000019.1:0-19487 GCA_964481555.1 uncultured Clostridia bacterium
CTGCGCGCTTATTTCCCGTAAACGTAAAATGTGAAACAATGCTGTCTGTATAAAAAATAAATTTCAAGTCAATAACCTCTCCGAAAAACGGGAGGTTTTTTATGAAAAAAGCAGCGGCGGCGATATTCCTGACGATAGCGATTTGCGCGTTGGCGTTGGGATTCGGATACGCAAAAGAGAGTCCGAAAGCGGAAGCAAGCGCCTATTTGCGGATTCATATCCGCGCCAATTCCAATTCGGCGGAAGATCAGGCGGTAAAATATTCGGTGCGCGACGGCGTGGTATCTTATCTTACGCCCTTTGTCGCCGAATGCGCAACCAAGTCGGAGGCGATGGAACTGATCGGCGGCAAGCTGCAAGAAATCTCTCGCGTCGCCGACGGGATTTTGCGGCAAAACGGATTTTTTTACGGCGCGAACGCATTTTTGCGCGAAGAGGAATTTCCCACGCGGGTTTATGAAGGGGTTGCGTTGTCGGCGGGCGTTTACGACGCGCTGATTTTGGAGCTTGGCGCGGGCACGGGGGATAATTGGTGGTGCGTTGTCTATCCTCCGCTTTGTTTTTCGGGCGGCAACGGCAATATTGTTTATAAGAGTAAAATCGCGGAAATCATCAAATCGTTTTTCGGGGATTGAACGCTTTACATAGGGGTTGCGAGAAAAGAAAATATCCGACGTTCAACGTCGGATATTTCAAAGCTCTCCTAATTTCGGCGATGAAGCGCCGCTCGGAAAGATTATTGAATAGCGGTAGTATTTTGCTTGTAAACGTTCCGTATTAGGGAAAGAATTACGTCGGCTGTTCTATCGATTCCCATGGAACTGTCGATGCATAAGTGATAACCGCTTCTGTCGCCCCAATTCTGTCCCGATATATTTTTATAATAGGAAGCGCGCGCGGCGTCGGAACGGTGAATATTTTTTTTCGCCTCTTCGAAAGTATCTCCGTAGACTTCCATCACTCTTTTCATGCGGTAATCTTCGGGCGCGTAGATAAATATACGAATTACATTGGGATAATCCCGCAAGACGTAATCGGCTGCTCTGCCGACGATCACGCAGCTACCGCTATCGGCAATTTTGCGAATAATTTTATCTTGCGCGATAATCGCTTGCCGGACGACGTCGGAGCTTAGATATAAACTGTGCAGTCTCGCAGGAGCGTTCGCGTTGATATCGGATATAAACTCCCGATCGAGTCCGCTTTCCTGTGCGGCGAGAGCCGTCATTTCTTTGTAATAAAACGGGATGCCGAGATTTTCCGCGATAATCTTTCCTATTTGCTTCCCGGAAGATCCGTGTTCCCTTGCAATCGTTATGATAACGCCTTTTTCGGACGGCAGCAGAACGGCTTCCGACGATTTTTCGGAATGAACGTTCTTTAACGTTTTCATAAACGTTATTGTCAGAGCCGCCGCTACTATCATGGCGATGAAATCCGCGGCGGGCGCGGAATATAAAACGCCCTCTATTTCAAAGAAAACAGGTAAAATGATAATCAGCGGAATAAAGCATACAATATCCCTGATCATAGAAGCAATCACTGCACGCACGGGTTTGCCGACGGCCTGAAAAAATATGGAAGTCATTTTGATTGTGCAGGTAAACGTAACAAGACACAGGAATATGCGGAAGGTTTTTTCGCCGAATTCCCAATAATTCTCGGGATCTACGTTGGTAGGCGAGCCGAATATGCCGACGACCGCGCGCGGCGCAAGCTCGAACAGTAACGTCGAAGCCAAACCGATCACGATGGTACACAATAAAATTTTGCGGTAAAGCTCTTTTACTCGGTCATACTTTTTCGCTCCCATATTGTAGCTGATGATGGGCTGACAACCAAGAACGATCCCGACTACGACGTTAATGACTACGGTAAAGACTTTGCTTTCAATCCCTATGATCGCAATGGGAATATCTACGCCGTATTTTGATGCCGCGCCATATTTCGCGAGCATAATATTGCAAACCAAGGAGATTATGACGATCGTCATTTGCGTTATAAAAGACGAAGTTCCGAGCTGTAAAGCGTTTTTAAATTCTTTAAAATCGGGAACAAAACTTTTGATATTGAGCTTAAACGTTTTTGTGCGGAAAAAATAAATCAAAGCAACGGCAAAGGAAACGACTTGACCGATGACTGTCGCAACCGCCGCGCCCGTCATTCCCCATTTGCACCCGAAAATAAACACGGGGTCGAGAATGATATTGACAATCGCGCCCGCCAACATGGAAATCATGGAAACGGCGGGGCTTCCGTCGGCGCGGACGACGGCGTTCATCATATTCGATAACATATAAATAGGGAAGAAAGCTAAAATCCAATTAAAATATTCGATTGCATAGCCGATACTGTTTTCGGACGCGCCGAAAAGCGTAAGAAGCTGCGTTTTCAACGGGAAGAATATTGCAATCAAAACAATACTCGTCGCCAATGTCGCGACTAATCCCGTACCTATGGTTTTGTGGGCATTCTGAGCGGCTTTCTTTCCTTGACAGATATTCAGATAAGCGGCGCAACCGTCGCCGAAGCACCAAGCAAATGCTTGCGCAATAATAAAAATCGGGAATACAACGCCCGTTGCGGCATTGCCCAACGCGCTCAATTCGCTGTTGCCGACAAAGATTTGGTCAACTATGTTGTAAAGAGCGCTTACTAAAAGTGAAAGAACGCAGGGAACGGAAAATTTCAGCATAAGTTTTGAAATTTTGCCCTCGCCTAAAAATTGTGTGTTATCGGATTGACTCATAACATCCTCCAATGAATAAATTTGAAGAGTCTTTATCGGAGAAAAGCTGCCTGAAAACTACGCCGCGCAAAAAAAAAAGAACGCAGAATTCGTCGGGGATTCTACGCTCTTTTTGCTGTTCGACCCAAGTATAATAGCAGATTTTTTAAATTTTGTCAAAGACATTTTGAAAACAATTTTGCCGCAAATCGGAGATTTTTCAGGAAAAAAATTTTTTCGGCGCTGCGGCGGACGCCGATTTTGGAGCTTGTCTCGGCGCGGGAATAATCGACGGCGCGTGGTCTATTCCCGCTTTGTTTTGCGGGCGCTTTCCGGCAAGATCGTTAATAAGAATAAAATCGCGGAGATCATCGAATCGTTTTTCGGGGATTGAACGCTTTTGCGGAGGAGAACGCAAAAGAAAATATCCGATGTTCCACGTCGGATATTTCTTTTCTCGCCTTATTGCGGCGATGGAGCAGGAAACGGGAGTCGAACCCGCCGGAATCAGCTTGGGAAGCTGACGCCATACCGCTAGGCGATTCCTGCGCATTTCAAAAATTTTCCACAAAGCTCTCTCATTATACTCCAACGATGCTGTTCTGTCAAGTGCAAATTTTGGAAATTTCGGTATTTTTTTGACGAAGTTTTCTACACTTTCTACTAATTTCGACAAATTACGACGATATTTCTGTTTTTTTCCCAATGAACCGTTGGTATGATATCGTTGACAAACGAAAAACGACGGAGGAAATCATAATGGAACAAATTACTTTACGGGAAATTCGAGAAGAGGTAGCCGCTATGCTCACAACGTGTTTCGAGGGCGTGCTTACAAAAAAATCCGACGAGTTGATTTTTACTTTTCCGAACGGACAACAATTCAGCGTTTTGGTGAACCGTTATAGCGCGTGCGACGGCGCAGATTCATTCACGCCCGCCGAAAAATGCCGTTTGCCGTAACCGTTGCTTGACTTATTCTTCCGTTTGCGATATACTGTGATCGAAAAGGCGGACGGAGGATAAGTATGAGCAAAGGCAAGAAAGCGCGCTTCCATATAAAAAAAGGGGAGAGATTGCTAAAACGGGGGATGATGGACTATTGCGTGACGGGTAGATACGGACACGCGGCAATGGGAGACGCTTTCCTTACCGACTCTCGTTTCTATTTCGGCGCGGAGTTGCCCGCTTCAAAAGAATATCTTTCCCTTGAAATACCGTTGAAAGAAATCAACATGGTTACAAAAAAGGGCGTTCCTTTTTTTACGCGCAGCGTATTAGTGATTGCCGACGGCAGACCATATCGTTTTAACGCCTTTATCCCGGGACGTTGGGTGAAAGCCATTCGCAACGCCGTTTACGACGCGCGGGAAAATTGATAAAACGATCATTGTTTGTCGCTTGCAACGCCGAAACAATGACGACGGACGCAGAAGAATTTTTTACAATAAAAAATATCGTGGAAAACGCCGTTGAAACGTTTGACTTTATGAAAAAACGTGTATATAATCATTAGGATTCTAATTGTTAGAATTCTAATGATTTTTTTTGGGAGAAAAGATGGAAGAAAATTCGGCGGGACGACAAATTTCGTGTTTGTCGCATGAAATACGGAGACTGATGGACGCGAACTTACAGCGGCAGAAATTGTCTTCCGTGCAAGTCAGGGTGCTCGGTTTTCTCGATTCCGGCCGCGATAGAGGCGTTCGCTGTTCGCAGACCGACGTTCGCCGTGAATGTCTGAATACCCGTTCTTCTTCGGTAACGAGCGTGTTGCAGACTTTGGAGCGGGAGGGATATATCACCCGCGAAGCCGGTTCGGACGCGCGCGTGAAATATATTGCGCTTACCGAAAAAGGACTTAAAGTCGCGCATACGTGCAGAGAGTTTATTCTCCGTATGGAGAACGTACTGGTAGAGAATTTTACCGACGAGGAGAAAGCGCTTCTGTACGCGTATATCTCGCGCATGAAGGAAAATCTTAAAACTTTTTACAATGAAATCGTCTGATTGAAGGAGATGATATGGTAAAAACTTTGGCTAAAAGCGTGCGGCAGTATAAAACGCGCGCGATTCTTACCCCGATCGTCATGGTGGGCGAGGCGGCAATGGAAATTTCGATTCCGTATATCATGACGCTGCTGATCCGTGTGATTGAAGCCGCGCAGGACGCGGGGAGAGGGCTTGCCGCGGAAGATTTCAAGTCGATTGCGCTTTACGGCGGAATTATGTTCGTAATGGCGTGTTTTTCCTTATTTTGCGGCGTTCTCGGCGGAAAACTTGGCGCCGAGGCGAGCGCGGGGTTCGCTGCGAATTTAAGAGAGGATATGTATAAGCGCATTCAAACGTTTTCGTTTGAAAATATCGATCGGTTTTCTTCGTCTTCGCTGATCACGAGAATGACGACGGACGTTACCAACGTGCAGAACGCGTTTCAAATGCTGATCAGAATGTGCGTGCGTGCGCCCGCGATGTTTGTATTTGCGGCGATCGCTTCCTTTTCCATTGCGCCCGATATCGCTTGGATTTTTCTCGTTTCGGCGGTTTTATTGGCGGTCGTCGTCGTACTCATCAGCGGGAGAGCGATGCCTTCTTTTCGCCTGATGTTCCAAAAGTACGATCGGCTGAACGCGGTTTCGCAAGAGAATTTGACGGGGATCCGCGTCGTGAAATCGTATGTGCGGGAAGAAGGGGAGATCGAAAAATATCGCCGCGCGACGCAGGAGATATATGACACGTCTTGCCGCGCGGAAAAGATTATGGCTTTTTTAAACCCTGTCGTTCAGCTTGTGATGTATGCGACGATGATTATTTTACTTGCGGTCGGCGGTTTGGAAATTATCCGCGAAAGCATAGACGTTTCCACGTTGACGGGCTTGCTTTCCTACGCCACGCAGATTCTTTCCAGCGTGATGACGGTTGCAACGATGTTTACGTTCATTACAATGTCAAAACCCGCAATGGATCGTATTGCGCAAGTCCTTGAAGAAAAGCCCACGATCACGAATCCCGTTTCGCCCGTTACGGAGATCAAAGACGGTTCGATCGATTTTGTAAACGTCAGTTTTTCTTATGCGGGCGAAGGCGGGACGGAGGTTTTGCAGGATATCGATCTGCATATTAAATCGGGCGAAACGATCGGAATTATCGGCGGAACGGGTTCGTCGAAAACGTCGCTCGTTTCCCTCATACCCCGTTTGTACGACGCAACGAGGGGCTGTGTCAAAGTTGGCGGCAGAGACGTGCGGGAATACGACGTGATATCGCTGAGAAACAGCGTCGCCATGGTATTGCAAAATAACGTACTGTTTTCCGGCTCGGTTGCGGATAATCTGCGTTGGGGAAAAGAGGACGCTTCGCAGGAAGAGCTGGAATTTGCGGCGAAGCAGGCTTGTGCCGACGAGTTCGTTTCGCAGCTCCCCGGAGGCTACGAATATGATTTGGGGCAAGGAGGCGTGAACGTTTCGGGCGGTCAGAAACAGCGGCTTTGCATTGCGCGGGCTTTGTTAAAAAATCCCAAAGTGCTTATTTTGGACGACTCCACGTCCGCCGTGGATACCAAAACGGACGCGGGCATCCGCGTCGCGCTCAAAGAACGCGCGCCTTCGGTAACAAAGCTGATCATAGCGCAAAGAATCGCTTCCGTGCAGGACGCCGATCGCATTCTCGTGTTAGACGCGGGCAGAATATCGGCGTTCGGCACGCATGAAGAGCTGTTGAAAACGAGCGAAATATATCGCGACGTGTATGAGTCTCAAATAAAAGGAGGACAAGAAGATGGCGACGCCGAATAGATCGGACGGGGGACGGCAGTCCCGACTCGATAAAACAAAGAAAGGAAAAGACGGACAAATATTTCGGCGGCTGATGAATTATATGTTCCGCGATTATAAGAGACAGTTTGTTCTCGTTGTAATCCTCATCGTTTTTGCCGCGATCGCGTCCGTGGGCGGCTCCGCCTTTTTGGGCGTGTTCGTCGATAACTATGTCACGCCGCTCAAAGGGGTTCCCGATCCCGTTTTTACAAGCTTTATCGGCGCGCTTTGCGTGATGGGGGCGATCTATTTGGCGGGCGCGCTGTGCAACTATTCTTATAACCGCATTATGATCAGCGTTTCGCAGGGTACGCTCAAACGTATGCGGAACGAAATGTTTTCGCATATGCAAAAGCTGCCGCTTAAATTTTTCGATACCAATACGCACGGTAGTTTGATGAGCCGGTATACCAACGATACCGACGCAATGCGTCAGATGCTTTCGCAAACAATACCGCAGCTGATCAATTCGGCGATCACGGTGCTCGGCGTATTTGCCATGATGGTCTTTTATTCCGTCACGCTGACGGCGGTCACGCTCGTGTTTGTGGCAATCATGCTGCTGATATCGCAAAAGGTAGCGAAACTCAGCGGAAAATACTTTTTGGGACAGCAAGCCTCTTTGGGCGCGGTAAACGGCTTTACCGAGGAAATGCTGAGCGGACAGAAGGTCGTTAAGGTATTCTGTTATGAGGAAAAGGCGGTCGAGCGGTTTTCGAAGATCAACGAAGAGCTTCGCGTCAACGCTTCGAAGGCGAACGTCATGACGAATATTATCGGACCCATTTCCAATAATTTCGGTTATATTCAGTATATTGTCATCGCCTTTGTCGCGGCGCTTCTCGCTATGAGCGGCACTTGGGCGGCGGTTTCTCCCTACGGGTGGGCGGAAGGACTGTCCGGCGCGCTTTCTCTTGGCGCGATCGTCTCCTTTTTAACGCTTGTGCGTTCTTTCAATATGCCCGTTCAGCAAGTCACGCAGCAGATGAACTCTATCGTGCAGGCGTTTGCGGGCGCGGAACGCATCTTCGAAGTAATCGACGCCGTTCCCGAGGACGAGGGCGGCGATGTGACGCTCGTGCAAGTGTCCGAAACGGCGGACGGCGGTTACGAGGAGAGAGAGGACAGTACAATTTGGGCGTGGAAGGTTCCTCAAGCCGAAGGATCGCGTTACGAGCTGCTCAAAGGCGATATCCGTTTCAATCACGTTACGTTCTCCTATGTGGAGGGAAAAACCATTCTGCACGATATTTCCCTTTACGCGCGTCCCGGGCAGAAAATCGCTTTCGTGGGCAGTACGGGCGCGGGCAAGACGACGATCACCAATCTTATTAATCGCTTTTACGATATCCAAGAGGGGACGATAACTTACGACGGGATCAACGTGCGCGATATCAAAAAGGACGATTTACGCCGCTCTCTCGGTATTGTTTTGCAGGATACCCATTTGTTCACGGGTACGGTTCTCGATAATATTCGTTATTCCCGCCCCGAAGCGACGGACGAAGAATGTATAGAAGCGGCGAAACTTGCCAACGCCGATAGCTTTATCCGCCTTCTGCCCGAGGGATATCATACGGTGATCGTAGGCGACGGCGCAAATCTATCGCAAGGTCAGCGGCAGCTTTTGTCCATTGCGCGGGCGATGGCGTCCCGCTGTCCCGTACTCATTCTCGACGAGGCGACCAGTTCCATCGATACGCATACCGAAGCGCTCATCGAAAAAGGCATGGATAAACTGATGGAGGGCAGAACGGTATTCGTGATCGCGCACAGGCTTTCCACGGTGCGCAACAGCCATGCGATTATGGTGCTCGAACACGGCGTCATTATCGAACGCGGCAATCACGAGCAGCTTATCGCGCAAAAAGGCAAATATTATCAGCTGTATACGGGAAAGTTCGAGCTGGATTGAGTCGTTCGCGCAACAGTTTAAAAACTGCGGCGCACATTGTGCGCCGCGGTTTTGTGTGTTTTTGCGTGTTTGGCGGTCTTTTTAACCGATTTTAACGACTTCAAACAAGTTGTGACCGACGATATACAGGTACCCGTCGATAAACGTTGCACGCATATCGTCGAAAGCGGCGTTATCAAGCGTGATCATTTCTGCCGACAGCGAGTCTCCGTCGAAATGCAATAAAAGATAACCGTACGGCCAACTTAGAGATTGTTCATCGTAATAGGACGCGCCCAACCCGATGAAGCCGTTTATCCGATCGATAAAATACGCTTTAAATTGATTGGAAAATTTGGCGGGGGTTCTTTCGAACTTTGCGATCGACGCAACTTCGGATTCCGTTTCGCGGTAGAGTTCGATTTTCAGCGTTTGAAAATCGTCTCCGTAACCGATACCCAGCAGGGTGTTATCCGTAAACGTAACCAAAGAGAGCGAATACCCGGGGATCGTGCCCGTGTCGGTATAGGTAATCCTGTTGTAATCGCTTAAATCGAACGCAAACACAGGATCTTCGATCTCAACGAAATAGCTATAAACGACTTCCGCCGTACAGACGTAAGCGGCGTCTTTGTCGAACCGCGCCGATTTCACGCTTTCGCCGCGCGGCGCAAAATTTTCTACGCTTGCAATCACTTCGAAGGAGCTTAGATCGATACAATACAAATTCGCGCTGCTCTTTAAAAATTCGGAATAAGGGTCTGCTTCGGTCGCCGTTATATAGGTGTAGCCGCTGCTATAAAATTCCGTCGTCGTAAATACGCGGAGCACGTTTTCGTATTCGTCTAAACTGAACCGATCGTTTACCGTGCCGTTTACCGCAACGCTGCCCGCGGGAGTGAGCGCGCCTTCCTTATATGCAACGCAGACGATTTCCGTCGTCGGGTAGGTATAATAAAGTTGATGGCGGACGTCCTCTTCGGTTGCGAAGGGGTCTTCGGTTGCGTCGTATTCTTTTATGATCTCCCGCGTGACAAAGAGGTTGTTTTGCGAAACGTACACCTCGTCGGAATAGGAGAGGAAGGCGACGCTGTCTACGGCTTCCAGCGTTTCGCCGTTCAGGGAACAGATCACCGTATAACCCGCCCTTGTCGCGCTGTCGGGAAGTACGATATCCCCGATCGGCAAACTCTTCATATCGCCGTAAGAGCCGATCTGCGGCACAAATTGCGCCTCGTCCGAGAAATCCGTTCCGCTTTTTACGGTAAAATTGGAGATAAGCAGGAAATCGCCGTTTACGAAACGGGAAGAGACGTATTGTCCCGAAACATATACGCGATTTGTTTCGCAAATATTTTCGGGATTCGAAACGTCCAACGAAACGAGCGCGGTATAAAGCAGCTTGCTTTCCGTGTGATAAGAGGGGGTAAGAATCGTCAGCGTCTTGCAATCCTCGCTTAAAAACATTTCCCGTTCGGTTTCGTAACCGGAAAAGATCGTTCCTTCTTCCGGCTTGATTTCGAACGTTGCGACGTTTTGAGATTGCTCTCCCGCAATCGAATAGAGCTTCAAAACGAGCGTCGCTTCGCGATATACTTCGACTTTTGTCTCCGTCCCGCCTGTGCAGTCTATATATACTTCGTAATCGGCGGGGGTATAATCCAAATAATAGAGAGTGTCGCCGCTGCGTTTGAAAAGATCGCCTTCGATTACGCCTTCCGTCTGGTTGTTCGTCACTTCTTCATAGGAAGAAGATTCGTTTTCGCTCATATTGGGAGAAGCGGCTTCGGAATTGACGTCTCCTTTTGCGGAGAAAGAGTCGATCAGTTTTTCAAAATTGCTCGTTTTGGTCGCGCTATTATAGGTGAGCTTACTCAAGCTTTCGATCACGGGATAGTATTCGCTGTCTTTGTAAACGGAGATATCCACGCCTCCTGTTTGATAAGGAATAAACAGTACGAGATTGCACGCAAGGATCAAACCGAGCGCGCACGACGTAACGGCGATCGCGGCGGTTCTCCTTTTCTTTTTGATTTGTTTCGCTTTTTCCAAAATACGCTCGGTGCGTTCTTTATAAGTTTTCAACATAACCGTCCTCCTCTAATAGGGTTTTGAGGTTCGCCTTGGCTCTGTTTAAGAGATTGTACATTTGTTTTCGGCTCTTGCCCAAAACGCCGCGCGCCTGTTCTACGGAGAATCCGTCGAGATAAACGAGGTGAATTGCGGCGCGGTACTGTTCGGGTAGCCGTTTCAAACAACGTTGCAGCGCATGGTTGCGTTCGCGTACGAAAATTTCCTCTTCGAAATCTCCGTAAGGAAGTTTTTCCGCTTCTTTCATCTCCGCTCGTTTTTTGTTCGCGCGGAGATAATCGATGCTCTTATTGTGTACGATACGGTAAAGATACGACTTGAAGGAAAATTTTTCGGTAAATTTTCTGCGTTTTACTATCAATGCCGCAAACGTATCTTCCATAATGTCTTCCGCCGCGGCGGAATCTTGTACGAAACAGTAAGCATATCGAATCAACTCGTCGCTATATGTTTCAACGAGTTCTTCCAAAGCGCGCTTATCTCCTTGCAGAAAGCGGCGGTAGCTACTTGCGCCGTTATCAGCCATGCGTTCACCTCACTTATAAAACGGAGAAATCGGGACGATTACTCACCGATTCGGAAAAAATTATAAGTCGAGTTTCAAATCGCCTTCCCTTATCATTTTTGCTTTGCGGAAGATTTCGCCGAAAAACAGCGTGAGCAGAGCGGGAAGCACAAAGCAGAACAGTACGATCCACAGAACGGTAAGCCCCGCGTTACAGCCGTTGCCCAGCATTTCGAAGAGCATATCGATGGGGCCGACCAATCCCGCCGTGCCCATGCCGCTTCCCGTTTTGGTGGCGAATAATCCAAGCGTTTGAGTACCGTTGGGCAAAAGAGTGGAAATGACGCCGAGGATTGCGGAAGAAATAATCGGCGGAACAAACAGAACGGGCTTTTTGAATATATTGGGAATTTGCAGCATAGAAGTTCCCAACCCCTGCGCGATGAAGCCGCTCCATCTGTTTTCGCGGAAGCTCATGGCGGCAAAGCCCATCATTTGGCAGCAGCAGCCCACGACCGCCGCGCCCGCGGCAACGCCGGAAAGTCCGACAGAGATTCCGATCGCCGCCGAAGAGATGGGAAGAGTCAAACAAACGCCCATGACGACGGCGAGAATCAGACCCGTGATCGCCGCGGAGACGGCGGAAGTGGACGCCGCCCACGCGATGAAATTTCCGAGCGCGGAGAGAGCGAGCGAGACGGGATATCCCAGTCCCACGCCGAGGACAGCGCCTCCGAATAGTCCTACGAGGGGGGTAACGAGAATGTCGATTTTCGTCTTTCCGCTTACGAGAGAGGCGAAGGACATTGCGGCGAACGCGCCGACGAACGCGCCCATGGGATCGCCCGCCGCCGCAAGCGCGATCGTCAGGGTTTCGTTTTCCAAAGCTCCGCTTATCGCTGAAATAAAGAGTTTTGCATACGAGCCGATCATGCCCGCCGCGCAGGAGGAGGCGACGACGAGCGGCTGCGTTTTCTTCATTTTCAAGCATACGCCCACGCCGATTCCCGCGCCCATAGAGATCTGCGCGAGTTTTCCCACCGTTTCGAGTGCGAGTCCGAAGGCGTTATTCCCCGCCTTGTCGATTAGGTTTCCAAGCTGCCAGATGACGGTTCCCGCAATCAGCGTTGCGAACAGACCCATCGCCATACCGCTCATGCCGTCGATAAAGACGTAGTTCAAAAGCCATTTGAATTTTTCCAAGCCGCCGCTGCATTCCGAAAATTTCATGTCGGAAAGTTTTTTTCGTTCGGGCAGAAAACTTTCTTGCCGTTCGTTTGTCTTGTTTTTCATGTAAAAATCCTTAAAAAAATTCCCGAAGTCGTACGGCTTCGGGTTGGTTTTCAGATTGCGAATGTTGTTTTTAACAAGCCGTACATTCTACGCTTTCTTATCTTGTAATTTGATTATATCGCGCTTTTGCTTTTCTGTCAAGCGTTTGAGCGTATTTGCGGGGAATCGTATTTTCGGCGTTTTCGGCAACGCCTTTTCAACCGGTTATTCTGATGAAAAGGGGAACAAAATTATAAAATTGCTTGACTTTTCGGGGAAAAACGGGAAATTATCCGTAAAAATCGATTGACAAGCCCCCAAAAGAATGATATACTCTTACTACACACCGAAGTGGGGTGTAATTTTTTTGTATGGAGTTTTACGCATGGCTACGAAATCGACGAGATTGAAGATTACGTTCGAATGCACGGAATGCAAGAACAGAAACTACGACAGTTTCAAGAACAAGAGGAACGATCCCGATCGTCTTACGCTGAACAAATACTGTCCCGTATGTAAAAAACACACGGAGCACAAAGAATCCAAATAATTTCGGAGAAAGATTATGGCAAAGTCCAACAAAAGCGTCGAGCAGGAGACAAAACCTGTCGATAAAAAGACGAAAAAGACCGATCGCAATAAAAAGCCGAATATCTTCGTGCGAATCGGCAGGAAAATAAAAGAGACGTTCATGGAGCTGAAACGCGTTACTTGGCCTACGTTTCCGCAGGCGTTAAAAGCTACGGGCGTCGTGATTGTGATCGTTGCGATCTTTTTAATCGTCGTCACGGGGATTAACTACGGCTTTTCCGCGCTTCTGCAATTACTGACCGATTTGGGGGAATAACGTTATGACAATGACGGATACCGAGCCTAAATGGTATATCCTTCACACCTATTCGGGTTACGAATCTATGGTGAAGGACAGCCTGCTTCGGCTGATCGAAAACAACAATTTAAGCGATATCATCGTCGACGTTAAAATTCCCACCGAACAAACCATCGAGGAAAAAGCGAACGGGAAAAAGAAAGTTGTCGAACGCAAACTTCTGCCTTGTTACGTTTTTATCAAGATGATTTATTCCAATCAGCTTTGGTATCTCATTACGAACACGAGGGGAGTTACGGGATTTTGCGGTCCGCAAGGTCGTCCCATTCCTATGAGAGAAGAAGAGATCAGAAAAATGCACCTTGAAGATTTTGTAACGGACGCGGATTTCCGCGTCGGCGACAGGGTGTCCATCGACAGCGGTCCTTTGGAGGGCTTCCTCGGCGTTATTCGCGACGTCAATGACGAACAGCAGCGCGCCAAAGTCGAGATTATGATGTTCGGCAGAGTACAAGAAGTGGAAGTCGAATATATTCAGATGCAAAAGATTTCCGAAACGGCGGTTGATCGCACGTCGGACGGAGAATAAAATAAGCGATAAGACGTTCGACGTCTTTCGATAGAGTGGGAAGGGCGGAAAATCCAAATGCAACCGCCCTGCAATTACCACAGAAACGGAGGAATAACATGGCTAAGAAGATTACGGCGGTAGTCAAACTGCAACTCCCCGCGGGAAAAGCGACTCCCGGTCCCCCCGTCGGTTCGACGTTGGGTCCCCACGGAATCAATATTCCCGGGTTCACGAAAGAGTTTAATGCGAAAACGGCAGGTCAAGAGGGACTTATCATCCCCGTCGTTATGACGATTTATGCGGACCGTTCGTTTACGTTCGTATTAAAAACGCCGCCCGCGCCCGTGCTGATTAAAAAAGCGCTCGGGTTGGAAACGGCAAGCGCGACTCCCAACAAGGTAAAAGTGGGGAAACTCACCAAAGCGCAAGTAGAAGAAATCGCAAAGACCAAATTGCCCGATCTTAATTGTTCATCGTTGGAAAGCGCAATGAGCATGATCGCAGGCACGGCGCGCAGTATGGGCGTCACGGTCGAGGAATAAGGAGGTAAGAGTATGAAATACGGTAAAAAATACGCTGACAGCCTGAAATCTTACGATCATGCTCGTCAATACGAGCCTGCGGAAGCGATGGGAATCGTATTGCAAAACGCCAAAGCGAATTTCGACGAAACGGTAGAGCTTCATGTGAAACTCGGTATCGACCCCCGTCAGGCGGATCAGCAAGTCCGCGGCGTGTTGGTGCTTCCCAACGGAACCGGTAAAACCAAGAAAGTGCTCGTGATCGCAAAGGGCGAACGCGCAGATCAAGCGTTGGCTGCCGGCGCCGATTTTGTCGGCGCAGAGGAAATGATCCAAAAGATTCAAACGGAAAATTGGTTCGGGTTCGACGTTATGATTACGACGCCCGATATGATGGGCGTTGTAGGTCGTATCGGCCGTCTGCTCGGTCCCAAGGGATTGATGCCCAACCCCAAGTCGGGTACGGTTACGATGGACGTGACTCGCGCGGTTGCGGAAGTGAAAGCCGGCAAGGTGGAATACCGTCTTGATAAAACGGCGATCATTCACTGCCCGATCGGGAAGAAGAGCTTCGGCACGGAGAAGCTGATCGAAAACTTCAACGCTTTGATGGAAGCGATCGTCAAGGCGAAGCCCGCTGCCGCAAAGGGACAGTACTTAAAGAGCGTTGCGCTTACAAGCACGATGGGTCCCGGCGTAAAAGTCGCTTATAACAGAGGCTAAACAGTTTCAAAACATCCGCGATGAAAATCGCGGATGTTTTTCATATATGTTACGAAAGCGATACGATTTTCCGACGATTCCGTTTATAGGGGATTTTTTGATAGGGGTTTGGATAAAAAATTTCCGTTGACCTATCTGCTTTTTCTTAGCTTGCAATATTTTTAACGGCTATGATACAGGGCTTTCCCGTAAAATTCCCCGTAAAACCCGATTATTTCGTTGACAAATAGGAACGCCGTGTGTATAATAAAAATGTGAAACGGTTATTTCTTGCAATTTACGGTGATTCGTATTATCGGAAGGGATAATGCGGATTTTGCGCGTAGATCGCTTGATGAATATCGGTAGTGACGGGTTGCGCGGCAAAGAGTGCAGACCGTTTATTTTTATTGCAAAGGAGTCAATATGCAGAACGTAATGGATACCCTGCGCGCACGGGGATTCGTCAAACAAACGGTTTACGAAGAGGAACTTTATGAGATGCTCGGACGCGAGAGCGTTCCTTTTTATATCGGATTCGATCCTACGGCGGATAGTCTTCACGTCGGTCATTTTATGCAGCTTATCGCCATGCGTCATATGCAGGACGCGGGGCATAAGCCCATCATTCTGATCGGCGGGGGAACGGCGATGGTAGGCGATCCCTCCGGTAGAACGGATATGCGCTCGATGATGACGAAAGAGACGATCGCTCATCATGTGGAATGCTTTAAAAAACAGATGGCGAAATTTATCGAATTCGGGGGCGAGAACGGCGCAATCGTCGTAAATAACGCCGATTGGCTGTTAGACCTCAATTACGTCGAATTTTTGCGCGATATCGGCGCGCATTTTTCGGTGAATAAAATGCTCACGGCGGAGTGCTATAAGGCGCGTATGGAGAAAGGGCTTACCTTCCTCGAATTCAACTATATGCTCATGCAAGCATACGATTTCCTTGTACTGCACCGAAAGTACGGTTGTTCGTTGGAGCTAGGCGGAGACGACCAGTGGAGCAATATTTTAGCGGGTGCGGATCTCATCCGCCGTAAAGAACGCAAGCCCGCGTTTGCCATGACGTTTACTCTTCTCACCACGAGCGAGGGGAAAAAGATGGGAAAGACGCAGAAGGGCGCCGTCTGGCTGGACGAGAATAAGACCTCTCCCTACGAATTTTACCAATATTGGCGCAATACTGCCGATTCTGACGTGGAAAAATGCTTTCGGCTGCTTACGTTCCTTCCTTTGGAAGAAATCGCGGAGCTGTGCCGTTATCGGGACGAGCGCATGAACGCCGCAAAGGAACGGCTTGCTTTCGAGCTGACGAAGCTCGTTCACGGGGAAGCAGCCGCGATTACGGCGCAATCGCAGGCGCGCGCGGCGTTCGGCGGAGAGGGCGAAATGCCCGTGAAGGAAATTCCGCAAGACGTCCGAACGCTGCTTGGCGCGTTGGTTGCGACGGGACTGTGCAAGAGCAACGGCGAGGCGCGCAGACTTGTGGAACAGGGCGGCGTTTCCGTCGGAGACGTGAAGGCGACGGACGCGAATATGCCTCTGCCCGCAGACGAATTTATTTTGCACAAGGGGAAGAAAGTGCACGTTAAGGTTGTAAGAGTTTCATGAGTTATATCAGCGTTGTAGGCGAAACGGTAACGGAACGGACGGTAGAAAAATCGCGCTTTCTCACATATACCGCCCATACGGAGGGCGAGGAAGAAGCGAAGGCGTTTCTTGCCCGCGTTCGCGCGTTGCATCCGCTTGCCACGCATATATGCTACGGTTTTGTGGCGGACGCCGCCGGAAATTTACAGCGGTTTTCGGACGACGGCGAACCGCAGGGTACGGCGGGTATGCCCATATTAAACGTCGTCAAATCCAAAAAGCTCGTGCAGACGACGGTCGCCGTCGTGCGCTATTTCGGCGGAATCAAATTGGGCGCGGGCGGGCTGACGCGCGCCTATGCTTGTTCTGCGGCGGAAGGATGCGAACGCGCCGAAACGCGGCAGTATGATTTATGCGCGGAAATTCTCGTTCGCACGGCGTATCCCGAGGTAAACGCGCTTATGCGGTTTTTGGAAAACTATGAGGTGCTTGCGCGCGAATTTACCGAACAGGCTTGTTTTACCGTCGCCGTAAAAGCCGACCGAAAAGAGGAGTTCGCCGCATCTTTGACCGACTATTTGAACGGAAACGTAGAAATTTCCGTCCGAAAACAATATTTCTATGCGTTTTCTCTTGTGAAAAACGAATCATAAATAAAATATCATAAATCATAAACAGATAAAAATCATACAAACCGAGGGCAATTTTATGCAGATTATTCCGCGCAAACAGTTAAAACAGAAACCTGCGGCGGGCACGGCGCTTGGATTCGGCAAATATTTTACCGATTATATGTTCACGATGAAGTATTCGAAAGAGCAAGGCTGGCACGACGCAAAAATCGAGCCGAACGAACCGATTGCTTTCGATCTTGCAACCAGCGTTTTGCACTATGCGCAGGGCGTTTTCGAAGGAATGAAAGCGTTTATCCAGCCCGACGGCGCCATCGCCGTGTTCCGCCCCGAAGAAAACTGGGCGCGCATGAACCGTTCGGCGGAAAGAATGTGCATTCCGCGCTTTCCGGAGGAGATTGCCGAAGAGGGCTTGGAACAGCTGTTGAAGCTTGAAAAGGATTGGATCCCGCGCGAAAACGGTACGGCGCTTTACATTCGTCCGACGATCGTCGCCACGCGCGCCATGCTCGGCGTACACGTTTCCACCGAATATTTATTTTTCATTATTCTTTCGCCCGTCGGCAGTTATTACGCGCATGGGTTGGAACCCACGAAGCTGCTTGTCGAAGATTTTTACGTCCGCTCCTTTATCGGCGGCACGGGCGAGGCGAAATGCTTGGGCAATTACGCCGCTTCGATGAAGGCGGCCGATCTTGCGGAAGAAAAAGGGTTCGATCAAGTACTCTGGCTGGACGCTGCGGAGAAAAAATACGTCGAAGAAGCGGGCAGTATGAATATCTTCTTCGTGATCGACGGGGAAGCGGTTACCCCCGCGCTCGTCGGTTCTATTTTGCCCGGGATTACACGTAAAAGCTGTTTGCAGGCGCTGCGCGACAAGGGGTATTCCGTCTGCGAAAGGAGAATTTCTATCGAAGAAGTGGTAGCCGCGGCGCAAAACGGCACGCTGAACGAGGCGTTCGGTACGGGAACCGCGGCGGTAATCTCCCCTGTGGGATTAATCCGCTATAAGGATACCGATTATACGATTAACGGCGGCAAGATGGGGAAGATCACAAAAATGCTTTACGATACCGTTACGGGGATTCAATACGGACTTTTAAAAGACGTATACGGTTGGCGCAGACTGATAAAATAAAAAATTCCGTAAAAAATATCCGATTCCCGCTTGATTTTCCGTTTTGCGGGGTATATAATATCGATAAGATTTCACGGAGGAATATCTATGCTGAACGAAAAAATCAAAGACTTGATCAATAAACAGATCAATAACGAGTTTTACTCCGCTTATCTCTATTTGAGTTTTGCGGATTATTACGAAGACGAAGGATTAGACGGCTTCGCCAACTGGTACGAAGTGCAGGCGCAAGAGGAGCGCGATCATGCGTTGATGCTGCGCCGCTATCTCATCGACAACGGAGAACATATTTCGTTGGAACAGATTGCAAAACCCGATAAACGGTTTACCGATCATATCGAGCCGCTTGTCGCGGGCGCGGAACACGAACGCTATGTGACTTCGCTCATTACGGACATCTATGCCGAAGCGTTTGCGCAAAAGGATTACAAAACCATGCAGTTCTTGGATTGGTTCGTAAAGGAACAGGGCGAAGAGGAAAAAAATGCCGACGATCTTGTGAAAAAGATGAAGCTTTACGGGACGGACGCGAAAGGTTTGTATGCGCTCAATCAAGAGTTGCTTGCAAGAACGTATTCCGTTTCGGCGACGGGGCCTTCCGTTTAAAGAACGAACGCGCCGTAAACGTATCCCGCAGAGGAGATAGAAATATAAAAAATCATCGATACAAAAAAATCCGCTTTGCAAGGCGGATTTTTTGTATGAAAAAATCGAATAGAAGAACATTTTATATAATTTTTTATGATACGCTTGACATTTCGGGGGGGGGTGATAGAATAAACATATAAGATTTATTGATGAAAAAAGGAGTGTTTTATGAAAAGAAAAATTCTATTGTCCGTGTTCACGCTTGTAACGCTGTTCGCCTGCGCGTTCGGATTTTCCGCTTGCGGCGGCAAAGAACACACGCACACGTATGCGGAAAGCTGGACGTATGACGAGACCTATCACTGGCACGCCGCGACGTGCGAACATACGGACGAGGTGAGCGAAAAGGACGAGCATAGCTTTGTAGACGGAATTTGTTCGGTATGCGGCTACGGGCAAGGTTCTGGCAACGGGCAAGGCTCGGGTGACGGGCAAGGCTCGGGCGACGGGCAAGGTTCGAGCGACGGGCAAGGCTCGAGCGACGGGCAAGGTTCGGGCGACGGGCAAGGCTCGGGCGACGGGCAAGGTTCGGGCGACGG
>CAYZTP010000020.1:0-18691 GCA_964481555.1 uncultured Clostridia bacterium
CTTTTGTCAGCCTCTTTTTTGTTCCCCCGCGCAGGAGAAAGATAATCTGAAACAAATATTAGATTTTAATATCCCCTTAAATGCAATTTTTTACTTATTATCCGCAATCATAAGTTTCATGTTTTCGATTGCAGAGGAGCGGTTTTCCGAACCCGTTTTGACATATATCGAAGAAATATAATTACGCGCGGTTCCGTCCGAAAGCTTCAAAGCGGAAGCGATCTGTTTATTGGTAAACCCTTCGATCAACATAACCGCTATCTGCACTTCGCGTTCGGAAAAATTATACGCCCGTTTGAGCTTGATTTCCCTGTCGTTCGTCACCATTTTCGCCGCGTCTGCGATTCTTTGCGCAATTTTGGAAGGCAGAATGGTATCCCCCGCATAGGCGTTTTTCACCGCGTCGATCAAAGCCGCGGCGGAGGTATCCTTTAACAGATAACCGCTTGCGCCGTAGTTGATCGCGCTCAAAATATATTCGCTGTCGTCGAACGTCGTTAAAATAATCACTTTCACGTCGGGATCGCGTTCTTTGATTGCTTTTGTGGCAATCACGCCGTTCATATTGGGCATACGAATATCCATTAAAACGACGTCGGGCTTCGTCTGTTCCGTCAAGGACACTGCCTCGAACCCGTCTTTTGCTATGCCCGTAATAACGAAATCGGGACAAGTCGATAATACGCTCTTAATCCCGTCTGCCAATATCGTTTGATCGTCCGCCAATAATACTTTAATCATTGTTCCCTCCCGTCGCCGTCCGCAGGCAGCGTCATATTTATCTCGAATCCTTCGTTTTCTTCGGAATCAAAACGAACGGTTCCGCCCAAACGCTCCGCACGCTTACGCATTCCGCTCAGACCGAGTCCTTCGGAAAGAGCGTTGATATCCGCCCCCTTTCCGTTATCCGAAAGCAAAAAAACGACGTCGCTCCCCTCCCGTCTCAGTTCGAACCAAAACGCCGTGGCGCCGCCGTGACGAAGCCCGTTCGAAATCCCCTCTTTTAACGTGTTGCAGATAAATCGGCTTTTTTCCGCGCCAAGCGTAATATCGTCAATCTCGCTGCGAATCACAATATCGGTTCCGTCGGTAGATTCGTGTATGATTCGTTTGAGTTCCTCTTTCAAACTTTCGTTTGCGCCCATCCCCGATAGAACGTGAACGCTGCCGCGAAGTTCTTCGAGCGCGTTTTTCGCTTGAAGGTTTGCCGATATGATCTTGCGCTTGGCTTCCGCAGGATTCTCGTCGATGGCGAGCTTCGCCGCTTCCGTCTGCATAATCACAGTCGTAATCGAATGTCCCGCCGTATCGTGAATATCCTTGGCGATCCGCTGGCGTTCTTCGAGCAGCGTCACCGTTTTCAATTCTTCGTTGGCGAGCTGCAATTTTTCGTTGCTCTGCCGCAACTCCTCTAACATATCGGCGATCTTCCTGTTCTTACGGTATATCTGTAACGCGAAATTCATGATGAGAAAGTGCATAATGAGAATCACGAAATCGTTAAAGGCGTTCGAGACGATGTTTATCACATTAACGGATTCGTCTCTCAGGATACCGGATAGGATGAACATTGCCAAATAAAGGACAATACTGCACACTCCCATTGCAATACTGCCGGACAAACGTTCTTGATTGAGGTAAAATTCCGATAAAATCACCACATATAAGGTTGATATCAGTTCTCCGTCTGTGAAATAAGTAAGCAAAAGCAGCAACAGCGAATCCAACACATAACAAATAATCCGCTGACGAAACGTTTTCAACGCCCAAAGTTTCACCGCATTTTCAATCAAAAGCAAAGCTTCGAGCAAAACAAGCACCCACATCACTTTCACGCCCGTAACGATACTGTTCATATTGTTTACAAATAATATGATCTCCACCGTAACGAGCAGCACGAAAATAAGCGGCTTCCCGTATTTGAGCAGCTCGATTTCCGTCAGCAACTGTCTTGTCTCTTTTTGACGATCTTTTTTCCGATTCATGATTCGACTTTCCCGAAAAGCGATTTCATATTATACGTCTCTTTGAACTGCGCCAATCTTCCCGAAGCAAAATAGGAATACGTTTTTTCCCGCGAGACGATGATGTGATCGTAAAATTTCACGTTATGCATATCGCAAAGTAATTGAATCTGTTTGGTGAAGATATCGTCCGCTTCCGATGGCTGACAAGTACCGCACAAATGGTTGTGCACCACAAGAATTGCATAAGGACGGGTATTCACAAGAAAACCGCTGATCACTTCCGCCGCAACGCAAGCTCTTTCCGTCTCGTGCGAAGTAACGGGCATAACGAAACTGATCTGATCCTTTGCGTCGATTTTATAAAGCTCGAGAATCTCTTTGTCCGCATCTGCGAACCGTCTTTTGATCTGTTCGGAAAAACATTGATAACTGAACGCAACGGGACGACTATCCTTTTCGCACTTCATGCGTTCCATACAGACGGAAACGGTTTTCAAGTACGCCGCCGTTGACTTCCCGATCCCTTCCACGCAAAGCAGCTGACCGATATCGGCTTTCATAATTTCGCCGATGCTTCCGAACGCTTCCAATAGTTTATGCGCGATTTCGTTGGTGTTTTTGCGCGGAATCGCATTAAACAGCAAGATTTCGAGCAATTCATGATCTTGCAATCCCTTTTCGTCCGATTGCAATCGTTCCAACATACGTTGTCTATGTCCTTCGTGCATTCGAATACCTCTATTCCGATCCCCGCGCTTCCAATGCCGCCGCCTTTTTATTATATCATAATCCTCCCGTTTTTGCACGAAAAATTACGTAATTACGATAAATATTTTATACGCCGAACAAGATTTGATCTTGACAACCGAACGTTGTTATGATAAAATAACGCATGATTGAAACAGGAGAAAAAATGAAACAATATCTTGAACAAACGATCACCGCCATTTGCGATTGTATCAAATTCGACTCTTCCTTTTCCGCTCCCGCACCCTCTGCGAAAATGCCGTTCGGAAAAGGCGCGGCGGAATGCCTTGATTACTATTTGAGTTTGGCGGAGCAATTCGGATTCGAAACGCATAACTACGATCATTACGTCGGCGAAGTCGTTTACGGAAACGGCGAAGACGAGTTTGCCGTACTTAGTCATCTTGACGTCGTACCTGCGGGAAAAGGCTGGACGAAAGATCCTTTCGGCGGTACGGTTGAGGACGGGAAAATTTGGGGGCGCGGCGCAATGGACGATAAAGGTCCCGCAATCTGCGCGCTGTACGCGTTGAAAGCGCTGAAAGACGAGGGGTTTGCCCCGTCGAAAAAGATCAAACTCATCGTCGGCTGCAACGAAGAAAGCGGCTGGCGCTGCATAGAACATTATAACAAATGCGCGCATATGCCCGAAACGGGATTTTCTCCGGACGCGGATTTCCCCGTCATCTACGCGGAAAAAGGCATATTGCAGCTTAGGCTGCATTTCCCCAATAAGGGCAGACCCTTTACGTTTTTGGAGGGCGGCGAACAAGCAAATATGGTGTGCGATTACTGCGAAGCGATTCCTACCCGTATCGATATGAAAAAAGTCAATCGTTTAGGGCTTGTTTTAAAGAATAGAAAAATCGTTTCTTACGGCAAAAGCGCGCACGGCTCTACGCCCGAACTCGGTAAAAACGCAATTCTGCCTATCTTAAAATATTTTGACCGAAATCCCACGATCAACCGGATTATCGAATGCGTTTTCGACGACGTTTACGGACTGAAAAAGTTAAACGACGAAACGGGATATCTCACCATGTCCCCCAACATGATCAAATTCCGTAAAAAACAGATTTCCGTTACCGTCGATATTCGCTATCCGGCAACGATTCCTGCGGAAACCGTGCTTGAATGCGTAAGCAAATTCAGTCCGAGATACGAAACGATTCATTTCCAACCCCCGCTCTATCATTCCAAGGACAGCGAATTAGTGAAAACGCTTGCCGAAGTCTACGAGGAATGCACGGGGAAAAAAGAAGAACCCGTCGCGATCGGCGGAGGCACTTATGCCCGCGCCCTGAAAAACGGCGTGGCGTTCGGTCCGGAAATACGCGGCGAAGAATCACGCATTCACCAAGCGGACGAATATATCTCCGTCGAACGCGTAGAATTATTGTTAAACGCCTACAAAAAAGCCCTTGAACGGCTTACAAAATAAGAACGGAAAAGGACGCCGAGAGTCCCCGCATAGAGATTTCCTTTGACGATCGATTAAAAAGCACACTGTCTTCGGTTTCGAAGCATAGTGTGCTTTTCTTTATTCGTCTTCGCAAATCTCTGATTGTTCGGCGATGCGAGAGGCTTTCTTATGATAGCGTTTTTTATATCCGTAACGCTCCGTAAAGAGTTTATACCCGGGATAGTCCTTGTAATCAGGATAGACTGACCGATAATACGCGTTCCAATAACTTATCGTTTTGCTGTAATCATGTCTGAATTTTACTAAATCGTTTTTATAATAATTGCCTATTTCCTCTTCCAATTGATCGCTGACGCCGTTATAGATCGCGTTTACGATTTCAACAACGCGGTCGGTTGACGCTTCTATGACGAAAGGAATTGCCCAGCGCGGACAGTCTCCTTTTAAGATTGCTTTTATATACTTTTCCCTGATATGCCCGTTGGGGTTCCTCGTTTGAAGGCAATCATACACCGTTTTTGCGTTATCATCGTCTGTTTTGTATTCTAAATCGGGCAAATTGACCGTAACGGGAAGAATGACCTTATCAAAATCATGATAATATAAAATCGGAGACGTCGTGCCGCCCGCTTTGATCAAGCGGCGTCTTTTTAACCATTTGATCACCGCTCCGACGCTTCGATGAACGTCTTTCGGAAAAGCCCGAAAAATACAATTTATGCGGAAAGACGGCTGTTTTTTAACGTGCAGCCCGATTACGGCAGACAGCAGGGAGGAAAAACCGACAATGAGCAATCCGAATCCCGCTGCGCCGACAATCAAATATTTTTGTTCGTCCACAAAGAGAAGAATCGTAAGCAAAAAGCCGATAGCCAGCGTAATACAAGAAAATACCGTCGCTTTTTTCGAAGCAGTATAGACGTACCGCAAATGCTTCCGCCGAAAAAAACTGAACGCCAACCCTATCACCGTCACCAAAGCAAAAAGCCCCATAAAGAAAAAGTAATACACCGGCTCGCGATCGGTTTCCAACGGAAACAAAACGGCGTCCAAAACAACCATAACCGCGACGAGCAAAGAGCCGCACAGCGTCAAAATATATGCAAATGGAAAACGTGAATTTTTCAACTTTCATTCCCCGTCTCAAACCGTTTTTCGTAGTTACATTATAGCAAAACTATAATCAAAAAGCAAGGATTGTTTATCCTTGCTTTTTGACTAAATAATACACGTTAGATTGGTTTTCCGGTTTTACCGAACGACGGCGGATCCGATTTTTTCGCCGCATTTTACGATCGTTTCGTAACCCAAACGGGAATTTTCTAAAATTTCTTCCTCTATGACCGCCGCACCCTTCGACAGCAGCAAGATTACGGTAGAGCCGCCGAATTCAAACCGTCCTTTCTCATCCCCGCGGGAAAACGTTAGCGGAGAGTCGTTTACGATTCGTCCCACCATCAGCGCGCCCACTTCGATTTGTACCGCTTCCCCGAAGTTTTCGGTGTGCAAAACGGTATATTCGCGGCAGTTTTCCGTAAAAACGCGCCGTTTTTCCAACGCCGTGGGCTGCACCGTATGCAGTCTGCCCTTTATAAATACGCCCGCTTCGCGATATCCGCCGTCAAAATAATGATAACGATGATAATCGCTCACCGTCAGACGAAAAATCAAGCATACGCCCCCGTAAAACTTCCGCGCGAGCGGTTCGTTGCGAAGCAAGCTTTCTGCGGTATAAGAAAAGCCCTTTACCTGAAATTCTCCCCTTTCCGTAACGGGTAGCGCGGTTAATTTTCCGTCGCAGGGGGAACAAAGCGCCGCGGGCAAAAAATCGAACGAACGCAATTCGGCTCGTATTTTTCGCGTAAAAAACGCATTGAAGCTTCGATATTTTTCCGAAATAAAATCTTCCATGCGAATTTTGTGCCGTTTTATATAGCCCTTGATCAAACATTTAGAAAGCCGGCTGTCAAGATAGACGCCCGCAAAGCGGGAAAGCCAACGCCGCGTGATCAAGCGCAAGACGAGCGCGCCCGTTTTCGTTTCGTATAAAAATTTTACCGAAGGGGCGTCGCCGCCCTTTTCGCAAATTTCTCTCATAATTGATGAAGTTCGAACACATAATAGCGGATACAGAACAGCGCGGTCAAAACGATCAGCAGAACGATAATCGTTACGATAACGCCTTTCACACGCAATTTCGGCATTTTAAAACGGGTTACGAAAAGAATCGCGACAAGGATATAACAACCGCCCATAATGCATTCCGAAACGACGGGCCGATCTATGCGCGGGCTTCGAAACATCGTTGCAATCAGATAAAAAACGGGCAGCATGATGGCTACGTTGGTAACGGGCAACCCCTCGAACGAGGAACGCGGACGGTTTCCGTCCTCCGATTGCACGCGCAACTCTTCCGTTACGTTATAATACGCCAACCGAATCAATGCGCAAAGGGCGAAAATGCAGTATATGATTATGAAATACCATTCCTGCATTTTCATGCCGAATCCGATCATGACAGGCGCGACGCCGAACGCAATGATATCGCTCAACGAATCGATCTGCCCGCCGAACGATTTTTCCTCGGCGGTACGGTTTTTCCTCGTTTTTGCGACGATCCCGTCAAACGCATCGCACAAGCCCGAAATCAGCAGACAAAAAACGCCGTAAACGGGCTTTCCCATGGCGGACAGGCACAAACCGACCACGGCAGATACTAACGACAAATAGGTTAGAATTACACCGTAATGCCAATACCCGACAATATACTTGTTTGTAGTTTTCATATTACTCTCCTCTTATGTGAACACCGTTCAACTATGCGTCTTTTCGCCTTGGTTTTCAGGCGCATTATCGGACGATGAAGAAACCTCTTTCGGGACCTTGCGACTTCCGGCAAGATGATAAACAAGAATATACCCGCCGCTTACGACGATGCAGAAATAATAAGAGATCACGCGCGATACCATCATCGCAATCACGATAAACGCCTGATCGAAATATAGGCAATAAAGATTCAAATATAAGTATTCGTACGCCCCTACGCCGCCCGGCAGCGGCACGCAATTATAACCGAGCAAAACGAACGCTTGTAGCACATAGAGATCGGCAAACGAAACGGAAGGATCGACGGCATAGCATACGAAACAGGGAATCAACGTCTGCGAAACGCGCTGAACGACGTTGAATGCCAACGTTTCGATAAAAAGCACGGGCGACTTTTTAATCTCCGTAAGACAGCTCCGGTATTTTTCCACTTCGTCGGAAAGTTTCTTGACCCATTTTTCGGGCTTTTTCACAAGACGAATTTTATGTAGGAAGGAAATGAATTTTTTTCCGAGTTTTAATACGGCGCCGCCGCAGAACATACACGCGACAAAAAAGCCCAGCAAAACCGCTTGTACGACGATGCCCGCTATAATCAAAAACCGCGCGAACCAAGCGTCGATCCAACTGAAAACGGCGGGATTTATGACGAAAGCCGAAACTGCGATGACTAAAATCGCCGCCGTATATCCGATGAGGTTGAAAACAAGCGCAAACGTAGCCTTTCCCGCGCCCATGCCGTCGCGCACCATATAGAAAGCCGAAGCGGGCTGTCCGCCCGATGCCGAGGGGGTAATCGCCGAATAATACACGTCGGCGGCGGAATAAGCAAGCGACGAAACAAATCTTCCCTTATGCCCGAGTTTGCGCGTAATTCGATGGAGACTGAGCGCTTCGAACGCAATAAAAAGCAGCATACATACAAACGCGGCGGCAATGCAATACCCGTTACTCTCCCGTAAAAATGCGGCGATATTATCGAAATTGAGTTCCCGATTGTTGACGATTAGCACGGTGATCGTTATTCCGATGAGAATTACGGCGAAGAGCAGATTGAAAAGTTGCTTTTTTACGCTCTTCGAAAGTTTTTTTCTCTCGCCCATACGCTCTTATTCAATATCCTCCACTGTATATAACGATCAAGTGCGCCCGTTTGTCCCGTTCGGGAAACAATAATCTTCTTTTTCATTAAGACGCGGAATTATGCCGTTTCTTAAAGGAAAAACAAAATTCGTTCTTTTTTTCCACTCTCCCCGTACTATTATATTGCACAGCAAGAAAAAAGTCAAAAATATGATCGGTTTTAATATGAATTGTAAAAAATACATTAAATTTTACAATTTGATTACGGTGATTTTCGCCGCGTCGCCGTTTACGTCCAACTCTTTCGTATAACCCTGCGCCGTTCCCCGCTCTATTTTTTCGGCGAGCACGTCTTTCGCAAACGCGCCCGTGGCAAGAACTTTTTCCGTGCGTCCTTCCGCCGTATAATATACGGCGATACGGTCGGTTACTTCGAATCCCGCTTCCTTTCTCATCGTCTGAATCTTCGATACGAGTTCGCGCATACAGCCCTCGTCGAGCAGTTCTTCTGTCAGCGCGGTATTTAAGGCGACCGTAATTCCCTTGTCCGAAGCGGATACGAATCCTTGCGCCGATTGCGTAAAGATCTGCAAATCCTCTTCCGACAGCACGATTGTCTCGCCGTCCGACTCAAAGCGGTATTCCCCGCTCTCTTTTACCGCCTTGACAACTTCTGCACCGTTGCAATTCGCCAAAAACGAAGAAATTTCTTTGAGTTTCTTTCCGTACTTGGGTCCAAGCGTTCTCAGCTGCGGTTTTAAAGTGTAACAAATAAACGATTCGGCGTTTTTCGAATAACGTAAACTTTTTACGTTCAGCTCGTCGAGAACGACAGCCTCCAACTCTTCCCCCAAAGAAAGCTCGCGCTCGCCCGCCACGACCATTTCCGAAAGCGGTTGACGGTTTTTTACCGCGCCCGCGTTCCGCGCCGCTCTGCCCAACGCAACGACGTCCAAAACGTCGCCCATGCCCTTTTCAAGCGCGGGATCGATCGCCGTTTCGTCGCAGACGGGAAACGCGCACAAATGCACGGAAACGGGCGCGTCTCGATAGAACGGCGTTACGAGATTTTGATATATCATCTCCGCCATAAACGGCGTGTAAGGCGCGGTAAGCTTTGCAAGCGTTACGAGAATATGATAAAGCGTCGTATAAGCAGCCGCCTTGTCCTGCGTCATTCCGTTGCCCCAATAACGGTCGCGCCCGCGGCGAACGTACCAATTAGAAAGCTCGTCCGCAAACTCTTGGATCGCGCGCGCGCTGTCCGTAATGTTATATTCGGCAAGCATACCGTCGACTTCTTTCACAAGCGTATTGAGCTTAGAGAGCGCCCACTTGTCCATCAGCGAAAGCTTACATTCTTTTAAATCGTATTTCGAAGGATCGTAACCGTCGATTTCGGCATACAGGCAGAAAAACGCGTATGTGTTCCAAAGCGTACCCTGATATTTTCTCTGCACCTCGGAAACCGCCTCGCTCCCGAACCGCGAAGGGATCCAAGGCGCGCTGCCCGTATAGAAATACCAACGCACCGCGTCCGCGCCCTGTTTGTCGAGCACGCTCCACGGATCGACAATATTGCCCTTGTGCTTGCTCATTTTAATTCCGTTCGCATCGTTGACGTGCCCCAACACGATGCAGTTTTTAAAGGGCGCCTTATCGAACAGAATGGTGGAAATAACAAGCAACGTATAAAACCAACCGCGCGTTTGATCGACCGCTTCGGAGATAAAATCCGCGGGGAAGGTTTTCTCAAACAGATCTTTATTTTCAAAAGGATAATGATATTGCGCAAACGGCATGGAACCCGAATCGAACCAGCAATCGATGACCTCGGGCGTACGTTTCATCACGCCGCCGCATTTGGGGCATTTGCAGGTGAGGTTGTCAAGATACGGGCGGTGCAATTCGATATCTTTCGGCGCGCCGCACTTGTCCATAAGCTCCGCTTTCGAACCGATTACCTCGATTTCTCCGCATTCGTCGCACACCCAAACGGGAAGAGGCGTTCCCCAATAGCGGTCGCGCGAAAGTCCCCAATCGATCACGTTTTCAAGGAAGTTTCCCATACGTCCTTCTTTGATCGTTTCGGGAATCCAATTGACCGAACGGTTGTTACGAATAAGCTGTTCTTTCACCGCCGTCGTTTTGATAAACCAAGAAGAACGCGCATAATACATGAGCGGCGTGTCGCAACGCCAGCAATGAGGATAATCGTGTTCGAAAGGCAACGCCTTAAACAATTTTCCCTCTGCTTTCAGCATATCCAAAATAACCTTATCGGCTTTCTTGATGAACAAACCGTTAAGCTCGGGACAGCGTTCGTCGAACTTCCCTTGATCGTTCACCATGGAAACGACGGGCAGACCGTAATTTTTTCCGACGTTATAGTCGTCTTGCCCGAACGCAGGCGCGATATGAACCACGCCCGTGCCGTCCGTCAGCGTTACATAAGTATCGCAAACGACTTCATAAACGCGTTTCCATTCGTTTTTCGTCGCCTGTAATTGCGTTTGCGCATAGGAAAAGAGTGGTTCGTACTTCGTTCCCTCATATTCTTTGCCCGTCTTTTTTTCAATGATTTCGTATGTTTCGAAGAACGCGGAAATCAACGCTTCCGCCAAAATATAGCGCACGCCGTCCGCCTCGATCTCCGCGTAAATTTCATTGGGATTCATACAGAGCGCCACGTTGGAAGGAAGCGTCCAAGGAGTCGTCGTCCAGGCAAGGATATAGGCGTTTCCCCTTCCCGCGATTTTAAACCGCGCGACGGCGGACGTCTCTTTTACCGTCTTATAGCCCTGCGCAACCTCGTGCGAGGAAATCGCCGTCCCGCAGCGCGGGCAATAGGGCACGATTTTATGACCTTTATACAAAAGCCCTTTTTTATAAATTTCTTTAAGCGCCCACCATTCGGATTCGATATAGTCGTCGTGATAGGTGACGTACGGATTTTCCATGTCCACCCAATATCCGACGCGGTCGCTCATCTTCTCCCACTCGCTCTGATACTTCCAAACAGATTGCTTGCACTGTTTGATAAACGGTTCGATTCCGTATTTTTCGATATCCTGCTTGCCGTCCATACCGAGAGACTTTTCCACCTCTAATTCGACGGGAAGCCCGTGCGTATCCCAACCCGCCTTTCTTAAAACGTGCTTCCCTTTCATCGTTTGGTAGCGCGGAATAATATCCTTCATGACGCGCGTTAAAATATGCCCGATGTGCGGCTTGCCGTTCGCCGTAGGCGGTCCGTCAAAAAAAGAGAATTCTTCTCCCCCTTCGTTTTTTTGAACGCTCTTTTCAAAAACTTCGTTTTGTTTCCAGAAATCGATGATTTCCTTTTCTCTCTCCACAAAATTCAACGACGTATCTACCTTTTGATACATATTCACTCCTCCGTTTTATTAATCGTTTTGTTTCCCTTTCCGTCCGGTGGCGCAACGATCGCCGCAAGCGAAACGCGATTCATTTTTTTGTGCTTAAAATTTTTTAAACGCGCTTCAAGCGTTTTTATATATTGTAATTCGTTCGATTCCCGGCACATCTGAATGCGGTATTGCGTATTGACGTAAAACCGATCTTCCGCGTGAAAGCCTTCCGGGATCAGCCATAACACATCCCCCTCGTCTCCGAAAGCGGATACTTCGTCCAACGAAAAGAATGCCATATTTTTTGCGTAATAGCTATTATCGGCGCTGTTTTTGGTTTGGAGATGTTTGATTCTATCGGGATTCTGACGGTTAAAAATAACGGATACGGGTTCTAAGTGCGCCATTTTATCCCGCGCTTCCAAAGCGCCGAGCGGCTGATCGCCGTCCGAAAAATATCCGCCCGTTGTGGGATCGAGAAAAATCCACTTCCCCGACTTTCTGTCGTAAATTTCACACGCCACATGGTTATCCGTGTCGTAAGGAGACAACGGGTACATACCCAATCTGCGCGCGTAAATGCCCAGCGCCAAACAACATTCCTGCAAAATTTTAGCCTTGCAGACGCAGTTGATCCCCGTTTCTTTTTCAAAGGCATAATCGAGCAAAGCAAGCGCGTTGTGCGGGACGTTTCCGTTATAATCTCCTTTGTGCTTTAAGCGCGGCGCGAAATAGCGGCACAGCCTCAGCGCGCGGGTGAAATCGCTCCCCTTGCCCGCGATTTGTTCCAAGGAATATTTCCGTAAAAGTTCTTCCCATTCTTTACAGGTAAAATCGTACCGAATGCGCGTATCATCGCCTGCGGAAAAAGTTTGATTGGCAAAAAGGATCCCCGCGTATACGCGGTAAATTTCCAGATCGATTTCCATGCGTTCCCGCTTCGTCATGTCGTTTCAACCTCTCCCGATATAAAAAAGTCTCCGCGTTTCGGAATACGCGAAGGCATACTAAACCACCAAAACAAACGATCATTTGCCGCAAGGATAACGGTTTGCGAGACCGTGCGCGGTTACTGAGTTCTCCGCGCAGACTGAGAGGTGATACCCGTTTGCCGCAAAGTCGCCTCTTTTCACCCGATGAAGCTCTCTGTAGACCCGCATTGCAACGAACGCGTCCTCTGTAAACGCCGTATGAATTTTTTTTATTATAGCCGCTTATTCTGAAAAAGTAAAGCGTTTTGCGGCAAATTTGCACAATTTAAATTCCGCAAGGGTTCCGAACGAAGTGCGGCGGCAAGTCATTCTTTTTGATCGTCCGAGACGGCGGCTTCCGCTTCGGACGATTCCGCGGGCTGCGATTGTACGGCAAACGGCTTTACGATATGCTTCATATCCAATTTCCATTTCCCGTCCACCTTTACCAATCTGTTCCAAAGCCACAAAAGATAACCGAGTACGGCGAATACAACAAGCAAAATCGCCACCCAAACCAATACGCCGCCGTAACCCAAAGACGTAACGTCTAAAAAGAAATACGGATAAGCGAAATCGGGAATCGTCGCGCCGAGGATTAGAATATAACCGACGTAAATCAACGGAATAATCAAACTGTAAAGCGGCGCAAATACGGACAGTGTTTTCTTTTCGTCAAACAAGAAATAATCGAGAATAAACAAAATCGGCGCCAACACATGATAGGAAAGATTTCCGAAATTGCGCCAAAAATCGGCGGATAACGGATCGCCGAGCAAAATCAAATATACAAGAAACGTGACAAGAATCATGACCGTCGTCATAAACTTGAATGTGCGGATTTTGCGGTTGTAGCCCTCCGTCTCCCCGTTATAAATGCGTTTTACGAGATCGCAAAGCACGATTACAGATACGACGAATACAAAGTAGTTGGACAGATTGGTATAATATTTCAGCGTTTCCCAAGTGATCGCGTTCGCGCCCTGTCCGACGTAAAACACGTTTGTCGTAAATAACACCGCAAGCGCGGAAACACAGCACAAAATTACACGGTAAATCAGCTGCGTATGTAAATTTTTAATCATAATCCCCTCCGTTTAACCAAAAATTCCCTTTCGTTCGCGGATTTCCTTTACGGTAAAACCCGCCTCTGCGATACAGGCGGAAAGCTCTTCATCCGTGCGTTCCGTTTCCACAAAAACGATCCCTTTTTTAAAGTTGGCTTTCGCGCCAGATACGCCTTCCAACAGCAATAGCTTTTTCTCCGCCCGTTCGGCGCAGCGTTTGCAGCACATTCCTTCTACTTCGATAACCCGTTTCATGATTCGATTATACCGCAAAAGGTTTACAAAGTAAAGTAAATTCAAAGAGGTTTTGCGTTGACGGAACGTAAAATCTTATGATATAATGATTACATGACGCGGTTAAAGAAGATAAAGGGCGCGATTTTCGATTTAGACGGCACGCTGCTCGATTCGATGGACGTATGGCGGGAAATCGACATTCTCTTTCTTTCCAAACGGGGAATCCCGTTTTCCGAAGAATACGGGAACGCCGTAAAAAATATGCACTTTCCGCAGGCGGCGCAATATACCATTGAAAAGTACGGCTTTCAAGATACGCCCGAATCGATAATGTCCGAATGGCTCGATTTGGCGCGGGAAACGTACCAAACCCGAATCGAACTGAAACCGTATGCGAAAGAATATCTTTTTGCTCTGAAAGAAAGAGGCGTAAAGCTCGGCGTCGCCACTTCTTCGCGGGTTGAATTATACCGATCCGCGCTCCTTAAAAACGGCGTTTTTTCGCTGTTTACCTCCTTCGTTCATACGGAAGAAGTTTCGCGCGGAAAAGACTTTCCCGATATCTACCTCGAAACGGCGAAACGGATTAACGTAGCCCCTTGCGAATGCGCCGTTTACGAAGATCTTCTCACGGGAATTAAAAGCGCAAAAGACGGCGGATTCATTACGGTAGGCGTATACGACAGCCACTCCGAGCGCGAGCAAGCCGAACTCGAAGCCGCGTCTGACATTTATATAAAAAGTTTTTCCGAATTGCTGTGATAAAAAAACGCCCGCGGGCGTTTTTCGTTAAATTTTATCGCAGTAAGCTTTTAATACTTCGAACATTTCGTCCGAGATAACGTGTTCGATGCGGCACGCGTTTTCTTCCGCCATCAACCTTTCCGCGCCCATTTTCACAAACAGCGCGGTAATCGCTTCGTGCTTTTCGTAAACCGCCTCCGCTTTTTTCTTTCCTTCGGGCGTAAAGTTAATTTCTCCGCTTTTCGAAATATCGATTAGTCCTTTGTTCTGCAATAGATTGACCGCTCGCGAAACGCTCGGTCTCGAATAGCCCAACTCTTCCGCTATGTTGATCGCGTGTACGTTGGAACTTTTTTTCTTTAATAAAAGAATCGTTTCTAAATACATCTCTTCGGATTCGGGCGTTTTCATGATTTTCCCCTCTCTGATTTCATCTTTTTTATTATAACAGACAATTCAAATTTTGTAAAGCCCCAATCATCGAAAAAACGGGCGAAATTTTCCGCTCGTTTTTTGTGCGGTTTTATTCGGTTCTCCGCTTTTGCACTGTCTTTTCAGAAGCCCGCTCCCGCGGGCTATTTCGTTTTGATGATTATTCCGCGCCTTTCAGCGATTCCACCATATCGATTTTCTTATTCTTACGGGCGACGAACAGCCCTACGAAAAAAGAAATTGCAAACGTGAGTAAAATTCCGACAAGGAATGTGGGCGCGCCCAAGACCACAACCAGCTCGTATTCGGTTGCGAGCGCCTTGACCAATCCGTAAAGCACGCCGACCCCTGCGGGCACGCCGAGTGCGATACCGAGTACGGTGAGCCATATATTCTGTTCGATCAAAATTCTGCCGATATGTTTATCCTTGAATCCCACGACTTTCAGCGTGGCAAGCTCACGGTACCGTTCCATATAGCTCATCACGCCGAGGCTGTATAACACCACTGCGCCGAGTATCACCGCCGCCAAAATCAGCATGACAACCATGATATACAGAATTTCCATAAAACTGTCGTACGATTGCAGCAGCGCCTCTTTGGCGCTTGTCGTATAATTCTCGCTCATCGCTTCGATTTGAAGCGCGGGAACGTCGGTAAACACCGCCGTGTAGTTGTATTCGATGCCGACGCTCTTCGCATAATTTTCCGTCATGACGATATTTTCGGTGACAAAAGAGAGTACGAACCCCGCAACCCGAACGGAATAACTCTTTTCGCTGCCGTAAGGAGAAAATGTAACGGTATCCCCTATCCGCACGTTTTCGGAAAGGCGATCGCATAGATACACGCCGCCGTCTCCGATTTTTATTTCTTCGTATTTGTCGTTTAAGAATACGATTTTACCGTGTTCGAGATTGTAAATTTCCAGCGAGACCGCGCCGCCGTTGTACTGCACGCTCTTTTCCGCCAACAAATCGCCGTTCACCGATTGCGCAAAAGAGAGAATTTCCCCGTCGTCCACCGCCGCCGAAAAGCTGACGCGCGTCTCATAATTGTAGGTATGGTCGATTTCCCCGATAAACGCCTGCATGGTATCGTTCATGCCCATAGCCCCCACGATCAGAATGGTACAGCCGACTACGCCTACAAGCGTCATGAGCGAGCGCGCTTTATGGCGCATGGTGTCGCGCAAATTCCATCTGACGGAAAATGAAGCGCGATCGAACAGCTTTGTTCTCTCTATCAAAAGCGGCTTCATGCGTTTGGGCGTATAAGGGCGCAAGGCGTCCGCCGCCGTACCTTTTAACATCTTTTTCACCGAAAGGAAACAAATAAACGTTAACAGCAATACCGTAACGGCCAATACGATCCAACAAACCCAAGGCGCATAGAGATCCCATACGGGCATATCGAAGTAAGTGCCTTCCATTGTAACGGGATTGACGATGACGGCGGCGATCCCGTATCCCAATGCAATTCCGACGATACAGCCGAAAAGTCCGATGAATAATCCGTAGAGCGTATAATGCAATAATATTCGCTTATTTTTAAATCCCAACGCTTTCAGCGTTCCGATCTGCGTTTTTTCGTTCGCCGTAATCCGATGCATCGTCGTCACCATCGTAAGAATGCCGATGAATAGGAACAGTACGGGTAAAATCGAACCCATCGTCTGCCCTTCCTCCACCTCGCTGAGCGCGGCGGCATACGAATAGGCGTCGTCCTTAGAAAGAATGAGCGTGGTTTTTCCGAGCGCTTCGTTCACCTTTTCTTTCAGCTCCGTCTGAGAAAGATCGGAAATCAAATTGATCTGCGAATAATACGTAAATCCCGTATCGCCGAACGCGGCGCGGAATATCGTCTCGGGCGGAGCGTATACAAAGCCGTACGTCGAATAGTCCGGCATAACCTGATCTCCGCCGGACACGCAGACGAGATATTCTCCGCTCTTTACGAGTCCGAGAACCTTGCAAGTGATTTCCGCGCCGTATTTCACGGTTAGCTCGTCGCCGACGGAAATATTGTTTGCCGCGGCGAATTTATCCGAAAGCCAAAACCCGTCCTTTTCCGCATTATATTCTTCCCCCTCGATTCGCACGGTCGAAGAAACTTCGTCGCTTTCCGGACAAAACAAAGAGAGGGACTTTTCGGTATTTTTTACGCTGACAGTAACGGAAAGCACGCGAATCGCCTTTTCGACGCCGTCGATCGCGCGCACGGCGGCAATATCGTCTTCGGAAAATCCGTCTTCGCCGTAAAGGCGGTAATCGGCATAGTCGGTATCCTCCAAAAAGCTCATGATGTCTATTTGCAAGCTGTACCACTCCATGTTAAAGCCGAAGAAGATCCCCATCCCGATCGTAACCATGATAATCATCGATAAGAACTGCGCCTTATATTTCCACGCCGTTCTGAATAGTTTTCTCAGCAGCATATCACCAATCCACCTCGTCCGCGCTCATGGGGTTTGCCTGTTCTTCGCAAGACTTGATTTTACCGTTTTTTACGCGAATGACGACGTCCGCCATTTTCGCGATATTTTGGTTATGCGTTACGATAACGATCGTTTTCCCGTAAGTTTTCGCCATATTCAGCAGCAGCTTTAACACAAGCACGCCCGTCTCGGAATCGAGCGCGCCCGTCGGCTCGTCGCAAAGGAGAATTTGCGGATTTTTCGCGATCGCGCGGGCAATGGAAACGCGTTGCTGCTCCCCGCCCGAAAGCTGCGCCGGAAAATGTTTTAAATGGTCGGCAAGCCCCACTTCCTTTAACATTAACGCGGGATCGAGCGCGTTTTTCGAAATTTGTTTTACGAGCGCCACGTTTTCGTACACGGTGAGCGTAGGAATCAAATTGTAAAATTGAAAGACAAACCCGACAGTCCTTGCACGATAATCGGCAAGCTCGTTGCCCGACAGCGTGGAAATATCCTTTCCGCCGACGATGATTTTTCCGCTCGTGGGACTGTCCAATCCGCCAAGTAAATTAAGCAAAGTGCTTTTTCCCGCGCCGCTCGGCCCCAATATGACGATGAATTTCCCCTCTTCGAGAGAAAGATTCACCCCGTCAAGCGCTTTCAGTTCGTGATCCCCGCTCTTATAAAGACGCGTCACATTTTCAAATCGAACGATTTCCATTTTATTGCTCCTCTCGCCTATATTTGTTAGACTTTGCTAACAAATATACTGAATAAAAGCGGTTTGTTAGCAACCACTAACTACAATAATAAACTTCTTTCATGATTTTGTCAACCGATTACAAGCAAAAAAAGCGGAAAATTTCCGCTTTTTGTTTATCATTGATCTGTGCCTTGAAGCGCAAGCATTTTCGCATAGACGCCGTTCTTAGTCTTTAACTCGGCGGGACTGCCCTGTTCCGCCACTTTTCCTCCGGACAGCACGACGATTTTTTCCGCGCCGTCCACCGTTCGCATACGGTGGGCGATGATAAGAACCGTCTTATTTCGAATTAATTCAGAAAGCGCGCGCTGCACCTGCGTTTCGTTTTCCGCGTCGAGGGACGCGGTCGCCTCGTCCATTACGACAATGGGCGCGTCTTTTAATATCGCGCGGGCAATGGAAATCCTCTGTCTCTCCCCGCCCGACAGCATCGAACCGTTTTCGCCGATTACGGTGTTATAGCCGTCGGGAAGCTTGCTTACGAACTCGTCGCATTGCGCTTCTCTTGCCGCTCTCAACACTTCCTCGTCGGTTGCTCCTTTTTTTCCTATTCGGATATTTTCCATTACCGTGTTATTGAAAAGCGTTACGTCTTGAAATACGATCGAATATGCTTTGAGCAACACTTCGGGATCAACCGT
>CAYZTP010000021.1:0-18025 GCA_964481555.1 uncultured Clostridia bacterium
TCCGCCCCCGAAAGTAAATTATTTTTGGGAAATTTCAAAGTAAATATCTCCCGCGGAAAAAATGAGTGCTTTATTTTACCCTATATGGCATGATACCGGCATGGCTTTTAAGCGTTGTCATAAGAATCCGCCTACCGCATACAAGCAAGCGGTCATCCTTCTTTATTTTTTTGTTTTTTACTCCATGATTTCGGTCATATTCCTTGAATAGATCTACTACTCCATTATACCGACGAAAAGAGCGGTAAATTGCTTTAAAAAAGTGCGCAAAAACGGTTACCATATCACAAAAATAGCCTCGGACTTGACAGCGACGATTACGAGCCGTAAAGATGGTTTCCAATTCTTTTAGCTTTTTCGTCTCTTCTTTAATAAGGCGGAATTCCTCCAAAGCACGAATAAGCCCGGCTTTATTCTCGTCAATCTCTTCATCTACCGCGGGATCCCATTTGAGATTAGGAACTAAACTCCGCGCCTTGATTTTTAAAATCATAGCAACGATGTTGAGATATTCGTCCGTCCCATTTGGACGTAGGATCCCCGCATTTATATGCGACGTAGGCGTGCGCAAACTCGTGTATCATTAAAACAACGACCACGGCAAAAAAACTTGAGAAAAAACTAATAACATATTCGACGCTCATACCATTTTATATATTATAATAATTATATAAGAGTGCGCGAGAGTGCGCGGTCGGCAGTTTCTTGTTTATCCCGCTCCTCCCGCCAAACGGAATGATTACCCTGTATGATCTCCACGCCCGTCTTATGGAGCGACAGAATATGATCGCAGCAGCCGTCGAGAAATGTCTGTCGTACGAAACGACGAGAAATTCGCGCTTTCCAAACAGATATCGGGCAAGCGTTTTTCGCCCCTCGCCGTCGAGATGATCGGTCGGTTCGTTTAAAAGCGGAAAACCCTTTGCTTACAAACATCGTAGCCAATAAAATTTAGTTCTTTCTCCGCTCGAAAGTGTTTGAAAGGGACAGAATAGAAGTTCCTCTTCTAACCCAAGCAGATTGATCTCGCGGCCAATACGCCAAAATTGCACACCGGGAACGATTTCTGCCGCAATTTCGGAAGCGGACAGCGATCGGTCGTGTATTTCATACGGAAAGTGTCGAAAAGCAAGATTGGCAGAAATTCTTCCCTCGCCTTTTAAACGCCCGCATAAAAGGTTCAAAAACGTTGTCTTTCCCGTTCCGTTTCTGCCGACCAAACCGCACTCCAATCGGAGTCCATCCGAGCAGATAATCCAGAAAAGACGGGTTCGAACGAATCGGGATAGGAAAACTTTAAATTTTCAATTTGAATAAAAGACATAATATATATTTCTAAAAAAAATCCCGCGAGGAAACCGCGCGGAAAGCAGCCCTATACGGGCGTTTTCGAAAAAATATTACGGCGATTTCCTGCGAGCGTACAAAAAAAGGCGTAATTCTTACAACGTCTATCGTGCAAGCCCATATAGTTCCGGGAAATCAATAACGCAAGTACTAATCCTCCGTTTTTCTATTTTTTAGCGTTTTGTCATATGATTTTTAAGCGATTATTTGAGGCGATCGGGGATCACGTCGTTACGGACAAGATCTTCATACGTTTGCGGCTTTACGATATAATCCGCCCTACCGTCCTGAACGAGAATTGCAGGCGGGATAAAATTGCGGTTATAATTGCTCGCCATGGAATAATTGTATGCGCCCGTTGAAAGAACGGCGAGAAGATCTCCCGTTTTTACCTTGGGAAGATTCATGTTCACACCGATGAGATCTCCGCTTTCGCAGCATTTCCCCGCAACGGAGACAAGTTCGCAGGGTTGCTCGTTTGCGCGGTTGGCAAGAATTGCCGTATATTTGGATTGATACAAACAATAACGGGGATTATCAAACATTCCTCCGTCGATCGCGACGTATTTCCGAATGCCCGGAATCTCTTTGACGGCGCCGACGGTATAGAGCGTGATTCCCGCCTCGCCGACGATCGAACGCCCCGGTTCTATGAGAAGATAAGGGCGTTTTAATCCGTATTCGTCGCAATCTTTCTTTATTTCTTCGATGAGCGCGTTCAAATATTCCCGATAACCCTCTACGGGAATTTTTGCGTCTTCATCGGTGTACCAAATTCCGAAGCCGCCTCCCAAATTGAGCGTTTCCGCTTCGTAAGCGATCTCCTTTTTGACGTCGGCAATAAAGCGAAGACATTTTTGCGCCGCAAGCACGAAAGATTGCTTTTCAAAAATCTGCGACCCGATATGACAATGATATCCTTTTAATCTTAGATTACGCTTTGAAAGAATACTTTTGGTGATTTCCAACGCCGCGCCGTTCGCGACGGAAAATCCGAATTTGGAATCGGGCGTCGCCGTCTGCACATAGGCGTGCGTGTGCGCCTCTACGCCGGGGTTAATGCGGATCAGAACGTTTTGTATAAGTCCGCGCCGTTCCGCCATTTCATCAAGCAAATCCGCTTCCGAATAAGAGTCTACGACGATCGTTCCTACGCCGCAATCTAAGGCATATGAAAGTTCGCGCGGAAGTTTATTGTTACCGTGCATATAAATTTTATCGGCAGGAAATCCCGCTTGCATAGCGGTATAAAGCTCGCCGCCCGAAACGACGTCTACGCCGATTCGCTCCTGTTTTGCAATGGCGTAAACGGCTTCGCAGGAAAACGCTTTGCTTGCATAAAGGACAAGCCCGTTACCGTCGTATTCCTTCTCTATCGTATCTCGGTAGATGCGCATCATATTACGAATGTGCGCTTCGTCAAAAACGTAAAGCGGAGTCCCGAATTTTGCCGCTAAATCGGTACAATCCGCTCCGCCGATTTCCAGATGGCCGTTTCCGTCAATCTTCAATGTTTCTCTTATGTTCATATGAATAACGCTCCCGATAAAACCCTGCTATGATTATAGCAAAAGTTACCGCCACAGTCAACCAAAAAGACGTAACAGCTTGTTAATTTTAACTGTTACGTCTGGCATAATACTATACAAAACCGAAAAAATCAATTCCAATTCATTGCGCTTTCGCGATAGGCGTCCGTCCAGGAAAGTCTTTCGACGTTTTCGGCGGCCAACAGCGCGCACCTGTCCGTCTCTACGCCGTCGCGGTAAAGAACAACTTCTCCTACGGACTCCCCTGCGGCAAGCGGCGCTTTGGGCGCATCCGTAAAAATGCACTCCGTGGAATAATTACCGTTTTCTCCTTTTTTCTGAAATACAGACAACGTCCGTTCGGGGCAAACGGATATTTCGCGCTGTTTGCTTCCTTTTACGACCAACTTTTCCCCGATGGGCTTTCCCTCTTCGGCGATTATCTTATTTTCATAAGCAGAAAACGCATAATCGAACAAATTTGCAACGCCGCTAAATCTGTCCGCAGAATCGTTCGCTCCGATAACGACGGAAACGAGACGGGTATTTCCCCGCTTTGCCGTTGCGGCAAGGCAAAAACCCGCCTGCGCCGTATAGCCCGTTTTCCCGCCGTCGCAACCTTCGTAGCGGCGTATCAGCTTATTGGTATTGGTAATGCAAGTCGTTCTGCCGTCGGGATGAGCAAAATCTTCCAACCATATGCGGGAAAATTCAAAATATTTTTCGTGTTTGAGAAGCGCCCTAAGCATAAGCGAAACGTCTTTCGCGCAAGAATATTGCGGTTCTTTCGGAAGCCCCGTACAATTCGCGAATAAAGTATTTTCCGCACCCAATTCCCGCGCCCGATCGTTCATCTTTTCCACAAAAAGGCTTTCCGTGCCGGCAATCCGTTCCGCCATGGCAACGCAGGAATCGTTCGCCGAACATATGGCAATCGTTTTTATCAGCTCTGCAACAGAATAGCTAAGTCCCGACTGCAAAAATACTTGGGATCCCCCCATACCGGCAGCGTTTCCGCTAACGGTAATTTGCTCTTCGTATGAAAGATTTCCGCTTTCCACCGCTTCAAAACACAATTCCAACGTCATGATTTTACACATACTGGCAATGGGAAGGCGTTTTTCCGCATTCTCTTCATAAGCAACCGTTCCGCTTTCGAATTCGCACAGATAAGCGGCTTTGCATTGGGCAAGCGATTCCGCGCCCGCTATTTTATCCTCTCTATTCAATCCCATCGGCGCAAGCGCGAGGCACAACGCAAACGCCGAAAATATAAATTTCTTCATAAAACCAGTTTGCGCGTTTATCTAAAAATTATAAGTTAAAGCAAGTTTCCGATGGGATGAAAAAGTACGAGAAGCAACAACGCTTCGACAAAACAGACCGCAACAACCAGACTAAACAACAGAAAAAAGTCGCAAATCAGCTCCTTAAAATCGTTTGTGCAGAATTTAAAACGGGACGCGCGCGAAAAGGATAGAGATACGGCGCACAAAAATATCGCATCTATTAAGATATGAATGGGCAAATACAACGCAAACACGATCAGCGCGCCCGAAACGCGATAAACCGAAAAGAAAATAACAAGCGATCCTCCGAACACATATCCCCGATAAGCGATCGCGGCGGGCGTTACCGCAAGTCCAGCAACATGAATTCCCGCAATCATAAGCAAAAGCAATATCAGAGAATTTCCCGCGAGTCTTTCCAAAAAAATGAGAAATACACTGCGGGACGAATAACATATGCGATCGATAAATTTATCGCAAATATTCAGATGATAGGCATAGATTGCAGGCGTTTTCACAAATAGTATTCCACACATAGTACTACACAAAAGCAGGAAAATGAAGACTATGAGCGTCTTTTTACGGGATAAAATCCGACAAAAACAGTCGTAAAACAAAAAAAGAGGGTTCATATCCCATTATATGCCCCTCTCTTATCAGAAATACCGTTATGTTAGCCGATCATTTTTTCAATGCCGATTCCGTATCCGCGCGTAGGATCATTTAAAAACACATGAGTTACGGCGCCGATCAGTTTTCCGTCTTGAACGATCGGACTACCGCTCATACCCTGTACGATACCGCCCGTCTCCTCAATCAATTTTTCATCCGTTACCTTGATTACAAAATTTTTATTGTCTTTATTCCCTTCGTCCACTTTGGCAATGGCAATTTCATATTGTTGGGGACAAGCTCCGTCTATCGTCGAATAAATGACGGCTTTACCGATATCGGCCTCCGATATCGGAGCAATGGCGATTGTTTCGCTATGCGAGAAATCGTAATCTCGGTTGAATGTTCCGTACAACCCCGTTGAACACACCGTTTCCGCCGTGGCAAGCGGTTTGTCGTTCATGAACAGCCCCCTTAATTCACCGGCTTTTCCGCGCGTTCCTTTATTGACGCCGATGATACTGCATTGATACACTTTCGCATCGGATATCGAAAGCGTGCGGTTGTTCTCATCGGTTACATTGTGCCCGAGCGCCGCAAATCTCCCCGTTTCTTTCTCTATATAAGTGACCGTTCCGATTCCGGAAAGCGTATCCCGTATCAAAATTCCAATCTTATATTTTCCGCTTGATTTTTCCTTTACGGGACGTACGGTAATTTCCGCACTGTCACCGTTACGTTTAATCGTGAGCTTTACTTCTTTGCCGCCGCAACGATTGAGCGCGTCGTTCAGATCCTTGATGCTATTTACCGCGATCCCGTCGACGGCGCAAATGCAATCCCCCGTTTGAATCCCCGCGTCTTCGGCAGGACGGTGAATTCCGTCGTTACACGAGACCTCGTTTAATTCGATTACTTCCACGCCGCCCGCGTTCAGCAAAAAGCCCGCCGCCATTCCGCCCAAATAATATTCTTTCCCCGCCGCTTCGACGGTTCTCTTCTCTTCGGCCGAATGAACGGCAAACGAACAGCATAAAACCGCCGCTATGATAAAAAATTTCAGCTTACGCATGATGCCTCCCAAACAAGGTTAATTTGCGCAAGCCGAATTTTAATATTCATTGATTGAATTGTATTTTAAAGACTCGATTTAAAGGAGTTTGCCCTTTCCAACAATTCATCCGCTTGTCGGAGACTAAGCGCGCCGCCGTCTCCCGTTAAAAGACGGGCGATTTCTCTGATCCGTTCCTCTCCAACGACTTCATTGATCCGAGTCGTCGTCTTATTATTTTCTTCCGTCTTTTCAATCAAGAACTGTCTGTCCGCCATGGCGGCGATCTGCGCTAAATGAGAAACGGCGATCACCTGGGTATGCGTCGAAATTTTAGCGAATTTTTCCGCAACGACGCGCGCCGTCTTTCCGCCGATTCCCGCATCGATTTCGTCGAAAATGCACGTTCCGACGTCTCCCGCGAACTGCGTTTTTACGGCGAGCATGAAACGGCTCATTTCACCGCCGCTGATAATCTTGCCAAGCTCTTTCAACGGTTCTCCCGCGTTAGCGGAAAAGAGAAAACGCAGCTTATCCAATCCCGTTCTCGTCGTTTTTCCCACGTCTTCACGGCCAAAAGGATCAAATTGAATTTGAAAACAAGCCGAAGATATATTTAGCGTTTTTAACTCTTCGGTCACGCGCGCGGTAAAACGTTCGGCAGTGCGCCGCCTTAGTTCCGACAACGCGACGCAAGCCTTATAAAGTTTTTCCTCGCATACGTCCAAACAGGATTTCAGCCTTTCGCGCTCTTCCCCGCTATGCTGTAAAAGATCGGCTTCCTCTCTCGCCCGATCGGCAAAAGCGTTAATCTCTTCAATCGAGTTTCCGTACTTCTTTTTGAGAGACTTTATCTCGTCCAAACGGTTTTCCACCCGTTCGCATTCGCGTTCGTCAAAATTTAATTCATCGAGATATTCTCTTGTAACATCCGCTATATCCGAAAGCTCCGAAGCCGCGTTTTCCAATCTGGTTAAAAGATCGCCATATTTTCCGTCGTAACGCACGATAACCGAAAGCGCGCGTTTGGCGGCATTGACCGCATCCAAACCGCTCCAAGCGCCCTCGTCGGCGCACAAAGCGTTCTGCGCGGCGGATAAATTTTCAAGTAATTTTTCCGAATTTTGAAACCGTGTTTTCTGCGCGAGTAAATCCTCTTCCTCGCCCGATTTTAAATCCGCCCTTTCGATTTCGCCGATTTGGTAACGAAGAATGTCCAATCTTCGGTCGCGTTCCGCCTCGTTATCGCCGATTTGTACAAGCGAAGAGAGAATGCCTTTCCTCTCGTCCAGAAGCGCACATACCGCCGACTTCCCCTCTTCCGCGCCGTCGGTGATTTTATCCAACAAACTTAGCTGATTGCTCTCTTTTAAAAGAAAAAAATGTTCGCTTTGCCCGTGAACGTCTACCAACAGCGAAGTCACGCGTCGCAACATAGCAGAAGTGACGGCGCAGCCGTTTATTTTTGCGCCGCCCTTTCCTTCGGTATTCAGTTTACGCGATATAATAAGCGTTTCGTCCGCTTCGACGTCCAATTCTCCGAGCGTTTGTATCAATATCGGATCGTCACAGGAAAATTCCGCGCGGACAGAGCATTCCGTCTGTCCGTATCGAATCATTTCCCTGTCCGCTTTTGCGCCGAGTACGAAATCAATACAGTCGAGAATCACGGATTTTCCCGCGCCGGTTTCGCCCGAAAGCACGTTTAAACCTGCCGAAAAATGAATCTCGGCACGATCGATTAATGCGACGTTTTGTATCGCAAGGGTTTTCAGCATGGATTATTCCTTGACGATTCGTTCAAGCCGCTCTTTGACGACCACGGCATCCTCGTTGCTTTTGCAAATCGCAACCGTCGTGTCTACGCCCGCAATCGTACCGGCAACTTCCTCGTAATTCAGACGGTCGATAACGGCGCCTGCGTTTCCCCCGTTCCCGTTCAGCGTTTTAATCACAAGAATGTTGTTGACGACGATGATCTTTTCGATGCAAGATTGGAACAACAAACGCATTTTGTCCGAGAGATCGCCTTCGTTTTTGCTGATCGCGGCATAACGGTAACGTTTTTTGATCCCCGCCACTTTAAACAATCTTAACTCTCTGATATCGCGCGACACGGTCGCTTGCGTTACCGTAAAGTTTTCTTTGGCAAGCTCTTTACAGAGTTCTTCCTGAGTTTCGATTTCCTTCTCTTCAATTAATTCGAGAATCTTGCTGTGCCTTGCGTTTCTTAACATAATTTCCCTCTATTAATTTATTTTTTTCGTCAAACGACGGAAAAATTCACTTTTATCTTTGGTCATAAACGTCGTGCGTCTATCCGATTTTTTTATCACGATACTGTCTCCTTTCTGCGCCTCGCCGAAATATTTCCCGTCTCCGTGCAAAATCAAAGATACATTGTTCTCTTCCGCCGAAAGGCGAAAAACGCATTTGTCGGGACATACGATGGGACGGCTCCGAAGCGAACTGGCGCAAACGGAAGTCAGCAAAAACGTTTCGCAGTCCGGCGTCATGATGCTTCCCCCCGCGGAAAGCGAATACGCCGTAGATCCCGTAGGCGTACTGACAATCAGCCCGTCCGAAATAAATTTTCCTGCAAAATTATCGTCGATTTCCAACGAAATAGCGACGGCGCTATCCGAGCTTTGCTCCAATGGATTTCGAAACAGCGTAAATTCGTTTAAGCAGTGCACGGTTTTCCCCCCGAACGTCGCTTCTAACATCGAACGTTGAACGAGCGCGTAATTCTCTCCCGTAACGAAAGAAGTCGATTCGTCAATTTCGTCCCGTTCGAATTCCGCAAGAAAACCGCGCGTACCGTAATTAACGCCGAGAATGGGAATTTGCAATTCGGCGGCTTTTTGCGCGGAATGTAAAATCGTACCGTCGCCGCCCAACACCAAAAGCCTGTCGCAACCGGAGATTTGCTCTTTCTCCGCAAACACTACGGCGCGGCATCCGCATTCCCGAATCCGCGAAACAAATCGCTCCACAACGGATAACGTTACTTGCTTTTCGTTATAAAATATGCCGACTGTCATTATATGTATTATTATAAAACAAAATTTGCATAAAATCAAGGGTTTTACAAATAAAATTGTTAACTTTTCTATAAAATTTCTAAAATTTTCGAAGCGCGGCGCAAAAATTCGGTTTTTTCGAGCGGTTTTTCATTTTTCTGCAAAAACACTACATACTCGACGTTCTTTTTTTTGCGGACGGGTGCGTTGACGATCCCGCACGGAGCAAGAGAATATCCGTTCGCACAGTCGTAAAACGAATCAAGCAAGGCGATATGTCTTTTGACGGGCACGATCCCGTTTTTACCGATCCTCTTCCCCTCGCATTCGAATTGCGGTTTAAACAACAAAAAAGCTTTTCCTTCGGGAGGAAGAAGCCCCGATATTGCGGGCAACACAAGTTTCAGAGAAATAAAGCTCAGATCGGAAACAACGCAGTCAAGCCGTTCGGGGAAACTTTGCGGCGTAAGATAGCGCGCGTTGGTTTTATCCATAACGACGACGCGCGCGTCCCGCGCAATCGAAGGAGCGAGCTGTCTCTCGCCCACGTCTACGCAATATACCCTTTTCGCACCCCGTTGCAGCAAGCAATCACAAAATCCCCCCGTACTCGCGCCAAGGTCGGCGACGACAAGTCCCGTTACCTCCTCGCCGAAAGCGTTAAGCCCTTCGGCAAGTTTATATCCGCCGTTGGAAACGTAATATTCGTCGGGCGAAATAAAAGTCAGCGCTTCAAAGCCGTTCAAATCGGAATCGGGACGCAGCGGTTTCGCATTGTAAAGTACCAATCCGCGCTTCAACGCTTCCGCAGCCTTAGAGCGCGAACCGAATTTTTTCGCAAGAAATTTGTCCGCCCGCATACGCTCTCCCGTTTTCTAAATGTCGCGCTCACGGACAAAACGCACTAAATTTACAAAAAAGTCGTTGCCGCCCAACTGATGCAAATCGTCATAACACATTTGCGCGTATTCGTCGGCTATTTTGTCCGATTTATCCATGCCGAATATTTTCACGCACGTCAGCTTATCCTCTTCGGCGTCTTTGCCAAGCGTTTTCCCCATTTTTCCGCTTTCTCCTTTCGCGTCGAGAATATCGTCCGTCAACTGGAATAAAATCCCCAAACGCTTCCCGAAAGACTCCGCCCGCCGAACGTCTTTTTCCGCAAGAATCGCCGCCATCGCAACGGGCGCTTGGCACAATTTTGCGGTTTTATTTTCGTATATGAAAAACAGCTCTTTTTCCCCCGCCGTCTTCTTTTCGTAAAAAATATCGGCCGATTGCCCCGCGACCATACCGTTCGCACCGGCCGCCTCTCCTAAATATTGCGCCGCGGCATTATATTTGACTCCGCGCGCGCTCTCGCGCAGCAAAATAGAAAAAGCTTCGGAAAGCAACGCGTCTCCCGCTAAAATCGCGTTCGCTTCTCCGTAAACTTTATGATTGGAAAGCGTTCCGCGGCGATAATCATCGTTGTCCATAGCGGGGAGATCGTCGTGAATCAACGAATAAGTGTGAATGCACTCCAAAGCCAGCGCGAACCCGATTTCTTTTCCGTAATCCTCTCCAAATAAATCAAGCGCGGCAAAAAATAAAACGGGGCGCACCCGTTTGCCTCCCGAAAGCAAAGAATAACGCATACTTTCCGTCAAAACGGACGGACGATAGCACATTTTAGCGCAAAACGAACGTAAAGCGGATTCAAAACAGTCGGCATAAATCTGATATTGATGTTGAAACGTTTTCATGAATTTGCCTCGAACGCGCGTTCCGCCGCGTCGCATACGTTGCGAAGCAACATGGCGATCGTCATCGGTCCTACGCCGCCCGGCACGGGCGTAATGAAAGACGACTTTTCTTTGACCGACTGAAAATCGACGTCGCCGCAAAGCGTTCCGTCTGCAAGACGGTTGATTCCCACGTCGATGACCACGGCGCCCTGTTTTACCATGTCTCCCGTAATAAAGTTTGCCTTTCCGACAGCTGCGACTAAAATATCGGCTCGCAAGCATTCTTCTTTCAGATTCTGCGTCGCCGAATGGCAGATCGTTACCGTTGCGTTTGCGTTCAGAAGCAACATCGCCATCGGTTTTCCGACAATCCTGCTTCTTCCGACCACCACGGCGCGCTTTCCCGTTGTTGAAATGCCATACCGTTTTAACAGCTCCATAATCCCGAGCGGCGTACAAGCCACGGTTCCTTTTTCGCACAACATTAACCGTCCCGCTTGAATGGCGGAAAATCCGTCCACGTCCTTTTCCGCGGGAATTGCTTCAAGAAGTTCTTTTTCATCCAATCCGCGGGGGAGCGGAAGCTGGATTAAGATTCCGTGAACGCGGTCGTCGTCGGCAAGCGCACGCACCAACGTCAAAGCGTCTTTCTGCGAGACGTTTTCGGGTAAAAAATGCGTAAAAGAGCGAATACCCGTCTCTTCGCACGCCTTTACTTTGTTCCGAACGTAAATTTGCGAGGCTTGGTCGTTCCCGATCAGCACCACCGCAAGTCCCGCTTGTTTCCCGTATTTTCGATACATAGCCGCCGTGCGCAGTTTTAATTCCGCGCGAACCGCGGCGGCCGTTGTTTTTCCGTCGATGAGATTCATTCGTTAATCACCCCCGCTAAAACGCCGTTTACAAAACTCGCGGAACGCTCCGTTGAATAAATCCTTGCAAGCCCTACCGCTTCGTTGACGGTTACCACCGGAGGGACTTCTTCCACATATAAAATTTCGGCAAGCGCCACAATCAGAATGGCGCGGTCTACGGGATAAATGCGCTCTTCGGAATACCGTTCCGTCTTTTTTCCAAGTAAACTGCTTATTTCCTCGCGGTGTTCCTCCGCGAGGGTGACAAGCGACTGCGCAAAGGCGCATTCCTCTTCGCTCAATTTGGACTTTTTATACAGTTCCGCTTTAAAACGGTTGTCCGGCTCGCTACCGAACAATTCGGCAAACACGATTTTAAATGCCGCTTCCCTTGCGTCTTTCCGCATAATGCTCCTTCCATGCGAAATCCCCTCTTCCGCCACGGAAAAGGGAATCCCGATTTATGCCTGCGTTTTTTGATCTTCTTGTTTCGGTTGTTCCGCAGCGACGGGCTTGGGAAATACAACGCTCTGTATGTGTACGTCGATTTTGGCGATTCTGTATTTCGTCATCGATTCCACCATCTGCTTTACCGTCTGTTGAATGGAATATGCAAGTTCGGGAACGTTATAACCGTAATGTGCGATTACGGATATGTCCGCAAAAATCCCCTCTTTTTCGAAACAGATTTTTATCCCCTTGCTTTTCGAGGGAACGAGTTCGATGCCCTCCGTTTCCTGTAAACTGAGCACCACGATACCGCTTACGATATCGACGTTATACGATATTTTACCCTTTTGTCCGTTGGGGTTGTATTTGATACTTGCCATAAAATCTCCTTGGGGATATTATAGCACATCTTTTTTGAATTTACCACTCTTTTTTACGAAAAATTATTCAACTTTCGGCATAAATGGGCATAATTACCACGTTGCCGTTCCGTATTCCCAATTCGTCTTCGAGAATGGCGAAAATTTGTACGACGTTATCTCCCGTAAGTTCGCCGGAATTTACGAAAACGTTAACATTATCCGATTCCGATCCGATTGCGATTACGACGTCGGAAAACCCGAGCGCTTTGATCATCGTTTCCATAACAAGTTCCTCTTCCATGTTGGAAACCATTTTTTGTTTCAGCGCAAGAGCCTCTGCATATTCCTGCGAATCGCTCGCATACGCCGCAATGATACTGTCGAGCTGCACAAATTCTTCGCTGCGCGTCGTAGTTCGTTCACTGCGGTAAGTCGTGAAATAGTTGACCGTCGTCGTGCCGCTCGCGGCTACGCTTGAAGAAGACGTGCCGGAAAAGACAAAATTCAGCACGGCGGTGACGGCAAGCAGTAAAACCAACGTTGACATAAGTGCGATCTTTTTGGTGTTAGACATAATATATCTCCTTAAAAATAATTCCGAACGAATTTATGCGTTTGACGCATACACCTGCACATATTGCTTTCCGAGATTCAGCGCGGACGACGCGATATCGAGAATATGCATCCTTACCAAGATTTCGTCTTTCCCCTCGAAAACGATTACCGCGCTTACCACCGCGCCTTCGGATTCCGTAATCAGAACATGAACGTCGTCGATCCCGTCGATCTCTTTCAAAAGTTGTATCAGCCGAATTTCCCGTTCCGTCTGTTCGAATACGGCAGCCGACGACGAGGAAGCAAAGAACACTTTCCATACCATCAAAAGAAGCAGCAAGGCGGCAAACGCGAGAATACACACACGAACGACTTTGTTTTCCCATAACTTTTTGAGATCTTCACGCTTCATATATTTCCACCGTGCAACCATACCGCTCTTCGAGACGACTTTTTATTTCGGCGATATTATTTATATGATCGTCTTGTCCGAATATGCCTGAATCCGTAATTTTTACGGTAATTATTTGCATCGTATAATTCCCGTCCCATGCGCGGGTAACGCCGACTTCCGCTGTCACGCCGTAATCCTCGGAAAGATAAGAGGAAATTTCCTCTTCGTCCTCTTTGGCAATGAGCGACGCGCTCCGCTCTAAATAAGCGACGTCCCAATTAATCTCCGCATTCGTAAATTCGAACTCCTCTTTTTTGAAATAAGAAATAAACGGCGCGACAACGACGGCAAGGACGAGCAGCTTTGTCATCCCTTTGATAAACGCGCTCATTTTTCCTTGCGGAACGAGAAGAGAAACGACCGCAGAGACTAATATTATACCCGCGAGAGTCAGAATATACGCTTTCAAAAAATCACCCCGGAAGAGCAGATCAACAAAATCAACGTTAAAAAATAGAGAAAGGCAACACACAACAGCGCCGCAATAAAATAACCCGTATCGCCCGCCAAACGGGATAACAGAGCGGGGATCTTCCCCCCGACGGGTTCGGTTGCGGCGGCGGAAATACGTAAAAACAGCTGAAACACGGCAAATAAAACGAGCGGTTTTAACAGCACGGCCGCAAGCAGAAAGACGGCGAACGCTCCCAACGCGTTTTTGATCAACGCGCTTCCTGCAAGCACCAAATCCGCACTACCGGAAAGAAATCCGCCCACAAGCGGAACAGAGCCGGAAATCAGATACTTCACGGCTTGCAGCGAAACCCCGTCGTACTGCGCCGACGCAATCCCCTGCACGGACAAAAAAAGAGTAAAAATACCGAGGACAAGTCCGATCAGCCATTTGTTGAGGCTCTTGAAAAAATCCCCTAATTTTTCCGTTCGCACCTCTTCCGAAAGGTTTCCGACAAAAGCCAATATCATAATCACGACGGAGAGAGGCAAAACAACAGAGGTAAACAATTCGCATATCGCGCCGCTCAAAAACGCGACTGCGGGACGAAAAATTTCGGCGGATACGCTTCCTCCGCCGGCCGCCATCAGCGTCAGCAGCAGAGGATAAACGATTTCCATTTGCCGTTGCATTTCTGCAATCGTCGAAAATCCTATGGATAAAACGGAAATCAGACAAGAAAGCGTTACCGCGCCGACCGAAATATAACCGATAAACCCTATTATGTCAGACATGGTACTATGCATAAACCCGCTTTTTGCGGAATTTAAAATCCCGCAAAGCAAGGCGACGGCTAAAATAACGGCAAACGACGGAAAAAGCGACTGCACTTCATCCCAAACAAGGCTCAGCAAGGCGTTGGAAAGAGACGAATAATCAAGCGAAAAATCACCGGATATCACTTTCAGAAGTTTTTCTTTTATCGAAATCCCACCCCACTCCGAGAGCGAATCGAGATAATCTTGTAATGCCTGCGTATCGAGGACGCCCAACAGCTCTTCAATCTTCTGTAAAAATTCTTGGTTCGCCTCTTCTTCGGTAGTCGCTTCGACGTTCGCCGTCATCGGCGCGATCCAACACAAACCAAACAGAAATAAAACGATCATCAAGATTCCCAATCTTGTTTTATGTAATCGGCAATTTTTCATTGAATCAACCCCAACAACTGCACGATGAGCGAAAGTACGCTCTCCAATATCGGAATTCCGAGTACCAATACGATAATTTTACCGCAGAACACGAGCTTGTCCGCAAGAGAATTCTGTCCGAAATCGTTTAAAATTCCTGCGCTAAATTCGACCAGATAACCGATTCCGATCATTTTAAGTAGTATTTTAATCAGAGAAGAATCAATTCCCGTAACGGTCGCGATCTCCCGAAAAACGCTAACGGCGTCTTTCAGAAGATCAAACACGAACAGAAGCAGGATAATGCTCCCCGCGATCGTTACGGCAAAAGCAAGCTCCGGCTTAGCGCTTTTTAAAATGAGAGCGGTTACCGCCGTAATGAACGCTATTCCTATAAGCTGAAAAATTTCCATGTCACACGCCGAAAATATCTTGAATGAGACTGAAAAGATCCCCAATCATTGTAACTGCGATCGTAAGTACGAGAACCAGCCCCACAATCGATACGACGGTCGCAACGTCGTCCCGATCCGATTTTTTCAAGATTTGACAAACTACGGTAATAATAATTCCGATTGCCGCCAATTTAAAGATAACCGAAACATCCATAGCTAAATGATAAGAATGACAAACGCAAGCCCAGCCAATAGTCCGAGTTTTAAATACAGCTCGCCGCGCGTCTTCGCCTCCTTTTCGCTTTCCGCCTTTTTTTCGTTGATACTTCCTGTCTGCGCAGAAAAATAACCGTTTTGCGAACGCGCGTCGCCAATACCGAGCATAGCAAAATAATCGGCAAGATAAGCGCGCTCATCCTTTTGCAAAAAAGGATAATCAAGCTTGGGAATACGATTCGTTCGGTAATTTTCTACCGTTTTTCCGAATTCTTTTGCATAAGAAGATTCCGAAATAAATTGCGAAAGAGGTTTACGGGAATAGGATAGCTCGTTTAAGTACCGCTCATGGAAAGAATGTAATTGGGTAAAAAACAGCTTGCGGGAACGGTATTTTCCCGCCGCAATATAGCCGAGCAGCATACAGAACGCGATGATCGCAAATCCAAGCAATATTTTAATCCAACTCATTGCCGTCCTTTCCGCAAATCTTGCCGATTTTTCCCAATCCATTTAATATCACATATCTGGAAAATATTTTTTCGGGTACGCTTTCGTAATTCGTTAAATGCGCGGAAGCAAAAACGATGATTCCGCCGTCAATCGCGCGCCTTACGGCGGCGTAATCTTCAGGAAGAAGCTCGTCCGTGATAATCACGTCGGGGCGCATAGCCCTAATTCCTGCGGTAAAAGCCGTTAACTTATCGGCAAAGCGAATACAATCGCTTGTCGCTCCCAAATCGCCGGCGGATAATTCTCCCCGTTCATCGCTGATTAAAACATTACAAAACCTCCGTTCGCAAACCAAACGGGAAAGATCCCGTAAAAGCGTTGTCTTACCCTCTCCGGGCGGCGAAAGCAGAATCAAAGAGCGGAGCTTATCTAAAAGGCATTTCGTATAAATTCTTTCCGCGCAGCCCTTGATTTCATGAGGAATACGCACGCACAGAGAGGTAACGTTATGAATGGAAAGGACTCCGTTTCCGTCGTAGACAAAACTGCCCGCTATCCCGATACGCTCTCCGCATTTTCCCGTTACAAATCCTTTCTTAATTTGATTTTCCACCGAATAGATACTGTAACCGCTCGCTGCAAATAAAGTCTCTTCCACCTCTGCGGCAGTGAGGAACAACGCCTCTGCCGCCCGCGGAACAACGCCCGTTTCTCCAAGATATTTGAATTTACCGCCGAGATTGACACACAAGGGCTTTTCGGCACGAATTCTGAGTTCGTACAGCACGTTTTGATTGATATGCCGTAATGCGAGCGTCATCCGTTCGGGAAGAAATTCCAGCATCGCTATACTATATGGGACAAGACTGCAAGTTATGATTTGAACCGATAAAATTTTTTACTTTTTAATTTCCATACGGATACAAAAGCAAAAAGTTCCCATCTACGCAACATAAAACAAAGGTGAATTATACTATCAAGTGCAACAGGATAGATAAAAAAAGATACTCATATAAATCTGTGATATAATATTTGGAAAAAAATCAAACAAAGAGAAATATATGAACTACAAACATTTTACCATAGAAGAGTGCTGTTATCTACGAAAATATTACGTAAAAGGGAACAGTTATCGGAAAATAGCGAAATTATTGGGACGGAAAGTAAGTTCCGTTTCCAAGGAGTTGAGAAGAAACTGTCATTTCACCGAGATATTCCGAGATATTATCCATATACGGCGCAGAAGAAGAGCGACCTTCGACGATCATATTGTCAATATGGAATGTTTTTGGTAAAAGAAGTATTGGAATAAATAGATGAAAGGCTTGCCAGACATGGTCGCCCGAGCAAATATCGAAAACGCCATACAAAATAAAGACGTCATCGTTTATAACGATATACCGTTGGATAGAAGAAAGATATTTACGCTCAATGTTAAAGAATTTAAAACGGAGAGGGAAGACGCGGAAGCGATTAGGAATTGACGGCTCGAAAGTTGAAAATATAGTATAATACCTATATCAAGAATATGTGAGAGGTATTATGAAAAACACAAATGAAGTTTACAGCGATTGAATGATACAAAACGGCTTAAAATTTGGGGATATGATTTACTTTTATCGTGTTATTGCAGCCTTCCGTAAACGCGTTGGTATACTAGTGTTTGGACGAGTTTAGGATCGGCGTCGCCCAATTGTGCATTGCCGTGATACAATCCTTAAATTCAAGTGTGTTTCATTCGTACAGTTTTGCATTTTCCTAAATTTCTTCTACACTTACGTACGTTGGACAACACCAATATCTTTGTGTTATAATCTATCTTCTTGAAGCATGGCTTGAATCTCCTTGTGATTTGCGGTGATTTCATTTTAGCAGATTTTTCTCCGCTATGCTTCTCTTTTTTTATCTTTTCACAAAATAATAAATGCCGAAGCCGAAACCCCAACTTTTATTGTAAAACCTTTATAAAATCCCTATCCTACCACTATGGCGTGGTTTTCGTTTACACAAAAAGTGCACCAACCAAAGTCAACGCACGGTAGTAACGCAAACGCCGATTGTGAACGCTTCTATTAGTTGCTTCATCTTAATTTACAGTCTTACAAAATTCTTTAACAATTCCAAGCC
>CAYZTP010000022.1:0-16245 GCA_964481555.1 uncultured Clostridia bacterium
TCTTATGCACCAAATACGAAACGGAGGGCGCGGTCGTAATGATATCAAGGTTGAACTCCCGCTCGATTCGCTCTTGAATGATTTCCATATGCAAAAGCCCCAAAAAGCCGCAACGGAAACCGAACCCGAGCGCAACGGAATTATCTGGTTCGAAAATGAGCGACGCGTCGTTGAGTTTGAGTTTTAAGATCGCCTCTTTCAAATCGAGAAACTTACTGCCGTCCAAAGGATAAATTCCGCAGAATACGACGGGCTGCACCTTTTTATAGCCGGGGAGCGGCTGCGTCGCGGGAAACGCTGCGCTGATGACGGTATCGCCCACGGCGACGTCCTCGATCGATTTAATACTCGCCGCGATATAACCGACTTCTCCCGCGGAAAGCGTGTCCTTAGATTGCAACTGCGGCGAAAACACCCCTACTTCGGCAACGTCGTAAGTTTTGTCGGAGAGCGCCGCCTTGATCTTATCCCCGACTTTCACCGTTCCGTCCTTTAATCGCACGAACAGAATGACGCCCTTATAGTTGTCGTAATAACTGTCGAAAATAAGCGCGCGCAAGGGCGCTTCCGTATCGCCCGAAGGGGGAGGTACAAACTTTACGACCGCTTCCAAAATATCGCGGATGTTCGTACCCTCTTTTGCGGACACGCAAGGACAGCCCTCGGTATCCAGCCCGATGACCTCTTCGATTTCCTTCTTTGTCTCCTCGATCCTTGCCGATTGCAGATCGATCTTATTGATAACGGGAACGATCTCCAAATCGTTTTCAAGCGCAAGATAGACGTTTGCAAGCGTCTGCGCTTCGATCCCCTGCGTCGCGTCCACGACGAGCAGCGCGCCCTCGCAAGCCGCAAGCGAACGGCTGACTTCATAGGTAAAGTCTACGTGCCCCGGAGTATCGATGAGATTGAACACATACTCCTCGCCGTCGAGCGCGTTATAATACATTCTCACGGGGGTAAGCTTAATCGTAATTCCGCGTTCGCGTTCGATATCCATGCTGTCGAGAAGCTGTTCTTCCATGTCGCGCTTGCTCACTTGACCGGTAAGCTCCATGATACGGTCTGCGATTGTGCTTTTTCCGTGATCGATATGCGCGATGATGCAAAAATTACGTAAATTTCGGTTGGGATTTGCCATCATGCTTTTCCTTTCATCGAATAACATTATACCTTTTTCCCGAAAAATTTGCAACTGCTATTGCCGTCTTTTCGAACAACATTCCAATAAAACGTATTTCCGCCCGTTTTATTGTTTAAATAAAAAATTTTTTCTTTTATTTTCCAATAAACCTTGAATTTTCAAGAATAGTTTGTTATAATGAAAAAAATATTTATTTTTCGAGGTTTTTCATGAAAAAACAAATTACGACTGCGCTGCTCGCCGCATTTACGGGAATATCTATCGCCGCACCTTTTGCGGTTTGCAATGCGCAGGCGGTAGAACAAAAAACAGCGGACGTTTATATCCTTGCAGGACAGAGCAACGCGGTAGGCTGTTCCAACCTCGACCAAACCGTTTATAACGGCACGGGCGTCTATCGAGAAACGCTTGCCGCAGACGACGAGCGCAATACGAACGGTTACGATAATATTCTCTACTACGGGGCGGTAAACGTTTTGACAAGCGAGGATACGCTGCCCGATCCCGACTTCGTTTCCGTTAAAATGGGATTGGGTCAATCCTCCGCTTATTCTGGTCCCGAACTCGGACTGGCAAAAAAATTATCGGAAACGGCAAGCGCGGATCACCCCGTCTTGATTATCAAATATGCGGCGGGAGGCACCTTCCTCGGCGATTACGACGGATCTTTCAGCGCTTACAATTTTACGCAGACGTACGGCAACTGGGCTTCCCCCACCACGATTGCGCGTTGGACGGAAGAGGGAAAGAAAGTCCACAAGTACAGCGGATTGATGTATAACCGTTTGATAGAGTTCACAAGACAGGGTTTGGGAAAACTCAAATTGCAGGGGTATCTTCCCGAAATCAAAGGTTACTTTTGGATGCAAGGGGAATCCGATTCGGAAGATAAAAAACTTTCCGCCGATTATTACCAAAATTTATGCGACCTGATCGGCGATATGAGACGGGACGTTGCGCAGCTTGCAGAGGACGAGAACGCCGCAAACAGACCGTTTATCGTTGGAAAAATCACGCCGACTTACAATTTTACCCATGCGTACGGCATGAATACGCTGCGAGCCAACCAAGATCAAGCCGCCGCCGATACGCCTTACGTTTATACCGTGGAGACGGACGATCTTCCCGTATTCGATACGAGCGTAAACGAAACGTGCGGCAGCGATATCTGTCATTTTAACGCCGCCGACGTTTACACGCTTGGAAAACGGTTTGCGGAAAGCGCGCTCGCTCATACTGCCGCATACGGTTATGCCGTCTCCGTAAACGGCGCAGGAGGACGCGCCGACGCAAGCAGCTATCTCTCCGACGGCGAAAGCGTTACGATCGGCTATACCGCCGACGAAGGATACGCTCTGAATAAAGTATATCTTAACGGAGCCGACGTAACAGATGAGTGCCTTTCGGAGAAAATCGTCGTAATAACGCCGAAAGCGGACGACCGTCAATATAATACCGTCGTCTTGGAATTTACGGCGCAGCAAACGCAGACCCCCGACACGGATCCCGACCCCGAAGAGCCCTCCGATTTTCCTGCTTGGGGGATCGGTTTAATCTGCGCGGGCGTCGCGATCGTACTTGTCGGAGCAATCGCGGCGTGCGTCGTCCTCGTCAAACGAAAGAAAAAATAATACGCTTTCGATTGCGTTTCCGTTCGATTTGTGTTAAAATAACGATATGAATACATTTTTGACCAAAATTCCCATAGCCCACAGAGGCTTGCACACAGACAGCGTTCCCGAAAACAGTTTGGCTGCGTTCGACGCAGCGGTAAAAGCAGGCTATGCGATCGAGACGGACGTAAGACTGACAAAAGACGGAACTCTCGTTCTCTTTCACGACGACGATCTCTCTCGCATGACGGGGGACAGACGTAAAGTAGCCGAATGCACGTTCGACGAATTGCAATCGCTTACGCTCGGCGGCACGAAAGAAAAAATCCCCTCTTTTTCGGAATTTCTGTTCCGCGTGGATAAAAACGTGCCTTTTCTTTTGGAAATTAAAGACGTTCCCGAGTGGGAGACGCAACGTTATCTTCAAAAGATTGCAGACGAGCTTCACGGTTACGAAGGAGAATATGCCGTTCAAAGCTTTCAGCCGAAATACGTTCGCGGCTTCAAAAAGCTCCGTCCCGACATTTTATGCGGTATATTGGCGACGGCGAGTTCCAAAAAAGAGGATTTCGGGGGTTCCCCCGTTTGGCGGCTGAAAGCCTTTGCCGTCGGGCATATGACGCTCAATCATTGGGCGAAACCCGATTTTATCAGTTTTAATTTCCCCGACTTTCCCACCCGCGAAACGGATCAATTCAAGGGAATCAAACTTGGCTGGACGGTACGCTCGCCGTTAGACGAAGCAACCGCGCGGAAATATGCCGATAACATCATTTTCGAAGGATATCTGCCCGGATAATCGTCGTCGAAAAACGGCGACCGAACGATCGCTCGGCGCAAAAAAGCGGAACATTTAGCGGTCTGCGACCGAAAACGATAAAAGTAAAAACCGCGTTTCAAAATAATTTTGAAACGCGGTTTTTTATGCTTCCAATAATTTTAACAGCTTCGGAAGATCGGACGGAACGATGATATTCAAAATCCGATCCCCTTCCGACCCCCGCTCCGTCACCACGACCGCAAGCAATTTGCGATTGTTCTCAAACGCCCCGATCGCTTCCTGCACCGTGCTGTTTTTGCCGAGAACTTTATAATAATTTACCATATCCTCTTCGCGTACGATATCCGAACAAGGCAGATCGAGCAATTCGTCCACATTTTCCCCTCTTTTTAGAGCTTCGCCCAAAAAACGAACGATTCGGCGGTTGTTCAGAATGCCGATCATCCGCCCGCCCCGATAAACGGGCAAATTGGAATAACCCGTTGCTGCGCCCTTGATAATCGCTTCTTTCAACGCGGCGTCGGCGGAAATGCCTGTCGCGCCCCGCTCTTTTATGCTCCCCAAAAGGGGCGGCGAGGATAGAAGCCGCGCGATATTTTTAATGAGTGCGGTAACGTCGTCGCACGGTTCCGCAATGATCCGCTCCTTTACGCTGCTATGCACGATTGCGTTCCGCAGCCGTGCAAAGCTTAACAGATCCTCTTCGTATCTCTTTACCGTTTTATCGCTCTCCGCCAACCGTCGCACAAGGTCGGCAAATTGCAACGATCCTTTGCCTTTATACATAGCGCGCATCCGCGCGTCGATTTGGTTGTAAGCGGAAATAAATTCGATGGCATTTCCCATATTTTCAGTATATCACGTTTTCCCCGCGTTTTCAACCCCTAAAATCCGTTTTTCCGACGTAAATTGAGCTTTCGGCGCGTTTCGATGATATGATATTCCTGTTCGCGTTCCATACAGAAGAGCGCGGGACTTTGCGGAGAGGCAAAACGAAGTTTTCCTGCCGTATCGGCAATTTGGGCAAAACCGAACGCGCACATACATACGGGAATGCCGTAAAAAAACGCCCCTGCGCGGATCAAGGTCTGTTCCAACCCCTCGTTAAGTTCTTCGAACACGCTGACGATAAGATCCGCACCGCAAACGGATATCGTCTCCAACGTCTGCGGAAAATAAAGATCTTCGGCGACTATGATCCCGAGTTTTCCCGCGGCGGTATCGTATATCTTTACTCCCGCGCCGCAACGGTACTCGCTGCCGTCGATTCGGTTCACCATATCCGAAACCCCTAATATCCTGCCTCGTTCGGCTACGACGGCAGATTTACGGCGAATCCCCCGCGCGTTCGTATAACAACCGCAAACGACCACGTTTTTCCCCTCTTTGGAAAGAATCGCCACGTCTTCGAACAGACCGGTTTCTCCTTTCAGCTCGCGTTCGTAACTCACCTCGCCCAAGGCATAAAAGGGGAAACAGACAACGTCTGCAACCGTCCCGATGTGTTTTTCCGCATATTCGGCAACCCCGCCCGTCGTCATAAAACAAATGCGCATAATCCCCTCTCCGTTTATTATAGCGAAATCGCGCAAATTATGTGCCAATCCCAAAAGCGCGGAATCGATTTCTAATATCACCCGTCGTTTTTTCCGCGCCCGATTCCCGTTCCGTACGAACCGTTTTTAAAGCGTAAACAGCTCTTGGACGTTTTTCCAAGAGCTGTTTCTCCTATCGGATCGTTTTACAATTTCCTATGGGAAGCGCGTATTTTTCATGCACGTTTGTTTTCAGTCGTTAAATCGTTCTTATTCTTCTTTTGCGGAAGCGGTTCCGACATCGTCTTTTGCGCTTTCCGCGCAGTTTTGCGTTTTGAGCAAATCACGGATTTCCGCAAGCAACTCTTCCGTCGTAGGCACGGGAGCAACAGGCTCGGGAGCGGGTTCGGGAGCGGGTTCCGCAACTTCCTCGGTTGCTTTTGCCGCGGTTTCTTCCGCCTCTCTCTTCGCTTTTAATTCTTCCGCTTTCGCTTTGAAGCGATTCATCGCTCTTATAATCAAAAACAGCACAAACGCCGTCAATAAGAAGGAGATAATCGCCGAAATAACGATGCCGAAATCCATAATGATCGCCTCGGATGTGACCGCGCCGCTTGCGTCTACCACCGCTTCCCGTAACACGATCTGCAATGCGCCCGTCCCGTCGCTCGAAACGCCGACCCACTGTAAAAGCGGAGTCAGAATATTATCGACAAGCGCGGTGATGATTGCCGTGAAAGCGCCGCCGACGATAATACCAACAGCCATGTCCATAACGTTTCCTCTGGAAATGAATTCTTTAAATTCTTTCCAGAATCCTTTCTTTTCTTTTTTTGCCATTTCATTACCTCTTATATTTTTTAATTTCTTTTTTTAATTTACGCATTTCGCGCACAGGAAGTCTTGTTAAACGATATTGCCAATTTCCCTCCCTCGATCCGGGCAAGTTCATACGGCACGAATTGTCCGCGCCGATAATATCCTGTACGGGCAAAACGCAAAGTTTCGCCGCGGAAGCCAGCGCCATCTCCGTCATCGCCTGCGCAAACCGTTCGGGCTTTTCGCTGAGCGGAACTTCCATCCCGCAGCGATCGAGTTCTTTCGCCACGCGCGAACGGAACAGAATAAACTCTTCCGAGGAAAGCGACTTTACATATCCGGCAACCGTATCGTTATCATGCGTACCCGTATAGACGACGCTGTTTTCGGGAACGTTATGCGGCAGGAAAGCGTTTTCGTCATCGCCGTCGAAAGCAAACATCAGCACTTTCATGCCCGGGAAACCCGTTCTCTTCAAAAGCGAACGCACGCCGTCGTCTATCATTCCCAAATCTTCGGCGATAATTTTATCTTTATCGATCCCGTCGAAAAGCTTCTCTTTCGGTCCCTCTTTCCATACCCCGTTTTCCGCAGTCGTAGCGGAAGCGTCAATCTCGTAATAGCGGTCGATTCCGCGGAAATGGTCAATGCGCACAACGTCGTATGTGTCAAGCGCGTTTTTCAGCCGTCTGCGCCACCAAGCAAAATTTTCTTTTTCATTCGCCACCCAGTCGTAAACGGGATTCCCCCAAAGCTGACCCGTCGCCGAAAAATAATCGGGCGGCACCCCCGCGACTTTTTCGGGATGAAGATCCTTGTCTACCCGAAACAATTCGGGATGCGCCCAAACGTCCGCGCTGTCGTACGCGACGTAAAGCGGAATGTCTCCGATGATTTTTAAACCCGATTTATTGCACTCTCTTTTGAAAGCGTTCCACTGTTTACGGAAGCAATATTGCAAAAATTGCCAAAAGAGATATTCTTCGTGGTAGTCCGTTCTCAGCTTTTCGATCGCCGCGGGATCCCGATGTTTGATCGTTTCTTCCCAATCGCAAAAACTTCCTCCGAACACCGTTTTCGCGGTCATGAACAACGCATAATCTTCGGCGGTTCCGCTTTTTACAAAACTGCGGAACTCTTCGTTGTCAAGCGAAAAACGCGCAAACGCTTTTCTTAAAAGAGGATATCTCGTTTCATAAAGCGCGCCGTAATCGACGGGGCCGCTCCGTCTTGCTCCTTTTAGCTCTTTTTTCGTCAGAAGATGTTGTCTGTACAAATCTTCGAGGTCAATCAAATAAGGATTGCCCGAATCGCAGGATACGGACTGATAAGGAGAATCTCCGTAGCCCGTTTGCACAAGCGGCAGTATCTGCCAATATTTTACGCCGCTTTTTACAAGCAACCTCGCAAAGCGGTATGCCGTTTTTCCCAAATCGCCTATCCCGTATTTTGCGGGCAGAGAAGAGATATGGCACAATACGCCCGTGGCTCTATTCGTTTTCATCGTCTTTTCTCCGTTGTTTATTCGGCAAGTAATTTTTCAATGCGGCGGCACGCTTCTATCGTATTTTCCTCGGATCCGAACGCCGTTAACCGGAAAAATCCTTCACCGTTTTTTCCGAATCCGCTGCCCGGCGTACCCACCACGTTCGCTTCTTCCAAAAGATAATCGAAAAACGCCCAGCTTCCCATTCCTTTCGGACATTTCAGCCATATATAGGGCGAATTTTTCCCGCCCGTAAACCAAATCCCGAGTCTTTCCAAACAATCCGAAATGATTCTTGCGTTGTTGCGGTAGTAATTCAAATTCTCCGTAATCTGTTTTTCGCCCTCTTCGGAGAAAACGACCGCCGCCCCCATTTGCGTGATATAGGAAACGCCGTTGAACTTTGTGGTCTGTCTCCTCGCCCAAAGTCGGTTGAGACTTGCCCCGCCCCGTTCAAGCAGTTTGGGAACCACGGTATAGCCGCAACGTACTCCCGTAAAACCCGCCGTTTTCGAATAAGAGCAAAATTCGATCGCGCAAGTCTCTGCTCCCGCTATCTGATAGATACTGCGCGCGAGCGTTTCGTCTTGAACGAAATATTCGTATGCAGCGTCGTATAAAATAACCGCGCCGTTCTCGTTCGCATAATCTACCCATTCCTTCAGCTGCTCCTTGGTGTATGCCGCGCCCGTGGGATTGTTGGGAGAACAAATATAAATAATATCCGCCTTTACGTTCCGATCGGGCATAGGAAGAAAGCCGTTTGTCTCCGTTGCGTCCGAATAAACGATTTTACGCCCCGCCATGACGTTGGTATCCACATAAACGGGATACACGGGATCGGGAACGAGGACGACGTTGTCCGCCGAAAACAAATCAAGAATATTGCCGAGATCGGACTTCGCCCCGTCTGAGACAAACACTTCATCCGAAGAGAGCGTTACCCCTTTGCGAGCGTAGCTTGCTTTAACGGAATCGATTAAGATGTCGTAACCATAGCAATACTGATCGGGACCGTAACCTTTAAACGTCTCCTTATGCGCCATTTCTCCAACTGCCCGTTGCATCGCTTGAATCACGACGGGAGCCAGCGGACGGGTTACGTCGCCGATGGATAGGCGGATGATATTCTTTTCGGGATGCGCTTGTTTATAAGCGGTCGTCTTTTTCCCCACCGTCGCGAACAGATAGCTGTCTTTCAGTGCAAGAAAATTTTCGTTGATCTTCATAAAGACCCTCTTTTTTATAATTTTTTCTCCGCAAAACAAACCGCATGGCGGATAAATTCGCGAAAGATAGGATGCGCGTTATTGGGGCGGGATTTAAATTCCGGATGAAACTGTACGCCTAAAAAGAAATCGTTTGCGGGAAGTTCGATCGCCTCGCAAAGGGAGCCGTCGGGAGATAAACCCGCAATCTTCATGCCCGCGTTTTCGAATTCTTCACGGTAATCGTTGTTGAATTCCCAGCGGTGGCGATGACGCTCGGTAATTTCTTCTTTGCCGTAAGCTTCGCGCATAAGATTTCCCAACACCCTGCAAGGATACGCGCCCAGGCGCATGGTGCCGCCCATCTTCACGCCGTACTGATCGGGCATAAGATCGATAACGGAATGTTTTCCTTCGGGATCGAATTCGGAAGAATTTGCGTCCTCGTATCCCAAAACGTTGCGCGCAAATTCGATTGCGGCGATCTGCATTCCGAGGCAGATACCGAGATAGGGTACGTTATGCTCGCGCGCATATTTGCAAGCGAGAATTTTCCCCTCGATTCCGCGGTTGCCGAATCCGCCGGGGACTAAAATACCGTCCGCGCCTTCCAAACGCCGCTCTATGTTCTTCTTTGTAAGCTCTTCTGTGTCTACCCAGTCGATCTCCACCTTTGCGTCCGATTCGTAACCGCCGTGGGCAAGCGCTTCCGCGACCGAAAGATACGCGTCATGCAGCTTGACGTATTTGCCGCACAGAGCGATTTTCACCGTTTTGCTGCGCGCGTGAATGCGACCGAGCATTTCCTCCCATCCGCTCATATCGATCGTCCTCGGATCAAGCTGCAAAATATTGCACACGATGGTGGAAAGATTGCTCTTTTCAAGCATCACAGGCGCTTCGTATAAAACGGGTACGGTGAGATTTTCAATGCAACAATCGGGTTTAATGTTGCAGAACATTGCTATTTTTTCGCGGATATCGTCGGGCATTTTCCGGTCTACGCGCGCTACGATAATATCGGGCGAAATTCCCATCCCCTGCAATTCTTTCACCGAGTGCTGCGTGGGTTTACTCTTAAATTCGCAGGATCCGGAAATATAAGGCACCAAAGTCACGTGGATAAAACAGCAATTCTCTCTGCCGATATCGCGGGGAATTTGACGGATGGCTTCCAAAAAAGGCTGACTTTCGATATCGCCCGTCGTTCCGCCGATTTCGGTAATTACGATATCCGCGCCCGTCGTCTTGCCAACTTGAAAAATAAAAGATTTGATTTCGTTGGTCACATGAGGAATGACCTGCACCGTCTGACCGAGGTATTCGCCCGCGCGTTCTTTGAGCAGAACGTTATTGTAAACTTTCCCCGTAGTCAGATTGGAAAATCGATTTAAGTTTTCGTCGATAAACCGTTCGTAATGTCCTAAATCGAGATCCGTTTCCGCACCGTCCTCGGTGACAAACACTTCGCCGTGCTGATAAGGGCTCATTGTACCGGGATCGATGTTGATATAAGGATCGAGCTTTTGCGAAGCGACCTTATAACCTCGCTGTTTTAACAGTCTGCCCAACGAAGCCGCCGTAATGCCCTTCCCAAGTCCGGAAACAACGCCGCCCGTTACAAAAATGTACTTCGTCATAATCAGTTTTTCTCCCATGGATTCAACGTATTTCTTTTTCGATTTCCACTTCGCCCGTAAAGGCGAGCGTTGCGTTCCCCGTCATTAAGACGGTCTCGTCGGTGAACACGACTTTTAAATCTCCGCCGCGCAAATGGACGACGATCTCCTCCCCTTTCTGCGCGTATCCGTTTAACACGGAAGCGACCGCCGCGGCGCAAGCGCCCGTGCCGCACGCCCAAGTTTCGCCGCTTCCACGCTCCCATACGCGCATTTTCAGCTCGTTCTTTCCCGTTACCTGCACGAATTCGGTATTTACGCGGTCGGGAAACGCCCTATGATTTTCAAATAGAGGACCGATCTTTTCCAAATCGATCGCATAAGGGTCGTCTACGAAAGTTACGCAATGCGGATTGCCCATCGAAACGCAGGTTACACGATAAGTACGATCTCCCACCGTAAGCGGCGCGTTTACGACGCCGTCTCCTTCAAACAAACAGGGAATCTCTTCGGGAAGCGTAACCGCTTTCCCCATATCTACGGTAACGCTCTCCGCCTTGCCGTTTATGAGATGCAACTTCAACGTCTTGATTCCCGAAAGGGTTTCTACCGTCAGCGTGTCTTTTTTAAGTCCTTTGACCTCATATAAAAACTTTCCTACGCAACGGATGGCGTTGCCGCACATTTTCCCCTCGCTGCCGTCCGCGTTGAACATACGCATCTTCCCGTCGGCAATTTCGCTTTTGCATACGAGAACCACACCGTCGCCGCCGATAGAAAAATGCCTGTCGGAAAGCCGCACGGAAAGCTCGGCAATGTTTTTCGGCTCCCCGTCAAAACAATCGAAGTAGATGTAATCGTTTCCGATCCCGTGATATTTATAGAATTTTTTCAACATATTATTTCAGTTTCACTACCGCGTCCCGCTCGGCGCCGACGGCGACGTAGGTGATATTGCATTCGCACGCCTTTTCGATAAAATCGATATAATCGAGCGCCTCCCGAGGGAGATCTTCCTTCTTGCGGCATTTGGAAATATCGCGCCGCCAGCCCTTCCGTTTTTCAAACACGGGTTTACATTCGTCTAACACGTCGGGATAGGGGAATTCATGAATGATTTTTCCGTCCAACTCATAAGCGGTACAGACTTCGATTTCGTCATATCCGGAAAGGATATCGAGTTTGGTAAGAACAACCTCGTCCGCGCCCTGACAGCGAATCCCGTAACGGGAAGCCACGACGTCGAAGGGTCCTACCCTTCTCGGCCTGCCCGTCGCCGCGCCGTATTCTCCGCCCGCCGCACGGAGTTTTTCCGCCGCCTCGCCGAAATATTCCGCCGTAAAGGGTCCCTCGCCCACACAGGTGGAATAAGCTTTCATAATGCCGATGGATTTATCCAATTTCAAATTGGGAACTCCCGCGCCGATAGGCGCATACGCTGCCAGCGTAGAAGAACTGGACGTATAAGGACAAATCCCGTAATCGATATCGCGCAAAGCGGCTAACTGCGCTTCGAACATGATATTTTTGCCCGACTTATACGCCTCGGTTAAATATAAACCCGTATCGCAAATATATTCTTTCAGCGGTTCGCCGTACGTTTTCAAATATTCGATCGTCTCGTCTACCGTGATCGGATCGTGGCGGTATCCGCCCGCAACGGTAAGATTTTTCCACTCCACGATCTCTTTCACGCGCTCGTACAGTCTTTCGGGATGGAACAATTCGCCCATATGAAACGCCTTTTTCATATAGCGGTCGGCATAGGCGGGCGCAATTCCGCGGCGCGTCGAACCGAATTTTTTATCTCCTAAGCGTTCTTCCTCCAAACAATCGAGCAGGATATGATAGGGCATGGTAATAACCGCGCGGTCGCTGATTTTTAAATTATCGGGCGAAATCGCGATCCCCTTTTCGCGCAGACGGTTCATTTCTTCCGTCAAATGTTTGACGTCAATCACCATGCCGCCGCCGAGAACGTTGACAACGTTTTCGCGCAAAATTCCGGAAGGAATCAAATTGAGGATGAATTTCCCGCGTTCGTTGATAACGGTATGTCCCGCGTTGTTTCCGCCTTGATAACGGCAAACGATATCGTAATCCCGAGAAAACAGATCGACCATTTTCCCCTTTCCTTCGTCGCCCCAGTTGATTCCGCATATAGATGTCAGCATGAGATCTCCCCTTTCGTCCGCCTTTGCGGACAAAAAACAATACGGTTTTATTATAAAATCTCTTATCAAAAAAGTCAAGCGTAAATATGCCGTTTCAATATAAAGTTCTTTTTTCCCGCGCGGATTTTTATAGATTTCAAATAAATTTTAAAAGGATATTAAAAGAAACCCCCGATAAAAATAAAATTTTGTAACTTCTTTGCAATTTTTTGTATTTTATTACAATGTTTTTACACAAATTCCTTGACTTTTCAAAAAAAACAAGTTAAACTGAATAAAAATATTATAGGGGAGGTATTTCCATGTATTGCAGAGACTGCGGAGAAAAACTTACGCTTCGTTTTCTGGAAAACGAAGGGCTGGTTCCGTTTTGCCCCAAATGCGATAAATTCAAATTCCCCTTCTTCCCCGTAGCGGTATCGATGACGGTCGTCAACCGTACGGAAGATAAAATATTACTCGCCAAACACGTCGGCGACGAAGATTTTAAACTGTTCGCGGGATATATCAAGAAGGGCGAAAGCGCGGAAAAAGCCATTCCGCGCGAACTCAAAGAGGAGACAAAACTCAATGCCGTCAAATGGCGGTATTACGGCTCGCGCTATCACGAAGCAAAGGATCTTCTCATGCTCAATTTTATCGTAACTGCGGAAGAAGGCGAAACGACGCTGAACGAAGAGATAGAAGAAGTTCGCTGGTGTACGCCCGAGGAAGCGAAAACGATTATCGGGAAAAATTCCACGGCGGAATATTTCTTAAACGGCGCGCTTTCCGAACTCGGAAAAAACAAAAGAAAATAACGCAAAACGTCCTTACAAGGACGTTTTTTCATCGACGTACCGTCTCAAACGGAAACGCCGGTTTTTTTATTCTCATTTTGCCGACGGGCGGAGAGGATATTCTCCGCGTGCGACAAAAACGCCGCCGGCAAGGGAGAGCGTTCGACTCTTCTTCTCCGCGGAAAACGCGGCCGCATAAACGTTCGGTTTTGCCGTTTTTGCAAGTTTGAGCGGTCATTATGGACGAGAATAGAAAACGTCTTACTCTTCGTCCTCTTCTTCGGGAAGTTCCACGTTATGATATACGGTTTGCACGTCGTCGTTTTCGTCGAGTTTATCGAGCATTTTTAAAAACGTTTCGAGCTTATCCTCCGGAAGCGTGATCTTGCTCTGCGGAATCATAGTGATTTCCGCTTGCAGGAAGGATAGTCCTTTCCCTTCGAGATATTTACGAACTTCCGAGAATGCGGACACGCTCGTATAAATTTCGAACGCGTCCTCTTCCGTTACGACGTCGTCCGCGCCCGCTTCGATCGCATATTCCGTTACGACGTCCTCGTCGAGCGAGGGAGTGCGTTCCACGACGATCAGCCCCTTGGTGTCGAACATATAAGAAACACTGCCCGTCGTGCCGAGCGATCCGCCGTGCTTCGTCATGATGGCGCGAATATCGCCCGCCGTACGGTTGTTGTTGTCGGTCAGCGTCGTGATAATCACCGCCGCCCCCGCAACGCCGTATCCTTCATAGGTAAGTTCCTTGTAATCTCTGTCGCCGAAATCGCCCGCCGCGCGTTTGATGGAACGTTCGATATTGTCGTTGGGCATATTCGCCGCTTTCGCCTTTGCGATAACGTCCGCAAGCTTGGAATTGGTGGAGGGGTTTGGATTCCCCTTTGCCGCTACGGCAAGCTCTCTTCCGAGTTTGGTGAAAATCTTACCGCGCGCCGCGTCCGCTTTGCCCTTTTTCGCTTGAATATTGTGCCATTTGCTGTGACCTGACATATTTATACCTCAAATTCCTTTCTCTTTAATTGATAGATTAAAATTGCTGCCGAAACCGCCGCGTTCAAACTCTCCGTGTGCTGCCGCATGGGAATGCGGACGGTAAAATCGCATCTGCCGCGCACGACGTCAGACAGCCCGCCGCCCTCGTTTCCGATGCAAAGACAGAATTTTTCGGGCGGATCGTACGAGAACACGTTTTCCCCATCCATATCCGCCGCCAACATGGGTACTCCTTTTAGAACGGACAGCGTTTCTTCGGCGCCGCCTTTCATCAGCCGCACGAAGAAAAGCCCGCTCATGCTCGCGCGCACGCTCTTGGGCGAATACGCGTCGGCGCAATCGATACAATAGATCTCCGTGATTCCCGCCGCGTTCGCCGTACGAATGATCGCCCCTACGTTGGAAGGATCGGAAACGCCGTCTAACAGCAGACAGCTGTTTTGCGGAGCGCGAAGCGCATATTGCGGAATCCGCGCTTCCGCGGCAATCGGCTGCGGCGTTTTTTCGTCGCACACCGCACAAAACGCGTCTTTCCCCAAAACGACGTAATCGAGCGCGTGACGCTTTGAAAACTCTGCTCCCGATTCGTAATCTTCGCGCACGATCAGACGGACGATTTCCACGTCGCTTTGCAGGCATTCCCGTATCATTTTCAGCCCTTCGATCAAAAACTTTCCGCTTTGAATGCGGAATTTTTTATCTTTGAGCGAAGCAAGCTCTTTTACGAGCGGATTGTTTTTGGAAACGATGATCATGATGTGAAAAAAGCCTTCCGAAAAAGGCTTTCCATAATTCAAATTACCGCCTTTGCCTTATTGCAAAGTTCTGCGAAAGCGTTCGCGTCGGAAACGGCGAGATCGGCAAGCACCTTGCGGTTAAGATCGATTCCCGCAACCTTCAACCCGTGCATCAGTTTGGAATAGGACAATCCGTTGATTCTTGCGCCCGCATTGATACGCGCGATCCAAAGGGAACGCATATCGCGCTTTCTGCGCTTTCTTCCGACATACGCATAGTTCAGCGACTTCATTACCGCTTCGCGGGCGATACGGTAATTTTTGCTCTTGTCGCCGTAATATCCTTTGGCGAGCTTGAAAATTTTTCTGCGCTTTTTAACGGCGTTTACGCCTCTTTTAATTCTCATGTCAACCTCCCGTTAATCCTTGTAAGGAATCATCTTCTTGACGGTGTTCTCCTGCGTATGGGAGACAAGCGTCGTCTGACGTAAATTTCTCTTTCTCTTTCTGTTCTTGGTTTCCGCTTTATGGTTTTTACCGCCGTGAGGTCTGTTTACCTTACCGCTGCCCGTAAGCCAAAAGCGTTTTTTGGAACCGCTGTGCGATTTCTGTTTCGGCATACCTTTATCCTCCAATGATCGTTTTTTCTTTTTTATGTTCTGCGCAGAGCGCGGAATCGCTTTACGATTGCTTTTTCGGCGCAAGAATCAAAATCATATTGCGCCCTTCCATGCTGAGCGGCTTTTCGATCACGCAAATTTCTTTCAGCGATCCGTAAAAATTATTGATTACGTCCCGTCCTAAATTCGCGTGCGCCATCTGTCTGCCGCGGAAACGGATGGAAACCTTTACTTTGTTGCCCGCTTCCAAAAATCGGGTCGCCTGCTTGGCCTTCACGTTGAGATCGCCCACGTCGATGGTCATAGAAAGCTGCACTTCCTTCAGTTCCACGACTTTTTGGTTGCGGCGGTTTTCCTTTTCTTTTTTCGCCTGTTCGAATTTGAATTTGCCCCAATCCATGATTTTACATACGGGCGGTACGGCGTTCGGCGAAATTTTTACCAGATCGAGATCTGCTTCTTCCGCAAGACGAAGCGCCTCGCGCGGCGACATGACGCCGAGCATTTCCCCTGTTTGCGAGATGACGCGTATCTCGCGGTCACGGATTTCCCCATTCAGTTGGTTTTGCGTTTTAATGTTCTTTTACCTCTCACAAAGAATAAAACGGGTCGCGCATAGGCAACCCGTAACACTTTCAAAACACGGCGATCCCGTGTACGTTTGAAAATTCTTGACCCGTAGAGCGCGACCGCTTTGCGGAGAGAAGGGTTTGCTTCTGCTTGAC
>CAYZTP010000023.1:0-15729 GCA_964481555.1 uncultured Clostridia bacterium
CAGACGGGCGCGGTGACGATTACGGCGAGCGATTTGGGATTGAGCGGCGTTTCTGAAATAACGGCAAATCCCGTATTGGACGGAACGGAAACGGAACTGACCGGCTTGCAAATCGACGGTTCGTTATACCGCATAGCGGGCGGTACGGAAAGCGCGGTAACTTCCGTGAACGGACAGACGGGCGCGGTGACGATTACGAAAAGCGACTTGGGATTGAGCGGCGTTTCTGAAATAACGGCAAATCCCGTATTGGACGGAACGGAAACGGAACTGACCGGCTTGCAAATCGACGGTTCGTTATACCGCATAGCGGGCGGTACGGAAAGCGCGGTAACTTCCGTGAACGGACAGACGGGCGCGGTGACGATTACGAAAAGCGACTTGGGATTGAGCCGTCTTACGACCGATCGACAAATGCCGCTCAGTTTTACAATGCAATCGGGAGTTGATTTCAACAATCTTACGAGTACGTTTTTTCAATATGTAAGAGGCACTTCTGCAAAAGCGTGTTCGAATGCGCCCGTTTCCGATTCGAACGAGGCAAACGATTGCGATTGGTGCGTGCTCACGATGAACCAGGGGGACGAGGGGGACTTTGTAACGCAGGTTGCGTTTTCGTTAAGGAGCGATTGCGCCGTCCGAATCAGAAATCTGACTTCGGGAAGTTGGTCCGTTTGGAAAACGATTTTATAAGAACGCGCTTTTAAGAAAAAGAAAGAGGGAATTTTGCGAAAAAGAGGGAAAAATTCTTGACGAACGCGAAAGATTATTATATAATGGAACGCGTTCAGAGGGGAGTGGCTCAACGGTAGAGTAGCGGTCTCCAAAACCGTAGGTTGCGTGTTCGAATCGCGTCTCCCCTGCCAAATTTTATAGGATATATTCACAAAAAGCCGTATAAAAGGAAAAAAAGTGAGTATATCCTATTTTTTATGCTTTTTTTATTCACTTTTTGTCTGTTAGGTTGCATTTAGGTTGCACGGATTATAGGCAAAACGCTCATGAAAACTTTTATTTTTCCGAAGTAAATCCAAAAAATCAAGGTTTTTCTCAAAATCCACAAACAAAGACAGTTTGTGTCCCCCTTGTTTCGGTGTATAGAGGACGGAAGCTAAGTGAGTTTGTCGCCCCTGGTGATATTATTATGCGGGGCGCGGGTGCGAGGGTTACTCCCCGTGACACTTATAGGGGGCGTTTGTTTTCCCAAAAAATTTTTTATAAGGAGTGATAATATGGCAATAAGAAAAAATAGCAAATCAAAAAAGCGCGAAAAAGTTGACAAGGGGATTTTGTACGATTCCGAGAAACAGAGATATTATGTCACTATTTCCTACGGGCGAAATGCGGACGGAAAACAGATTAGAGAAACGGCAACCTTTCAGACACTCAAAGAGGCGCGCGCTTACAAAAAAGATATGGAAGCGCGGAAACGGTTAGGAATGCAACCGCCGCCCGTTAATAGGGTGAAAATCATTGATTACCTTGAAGCGTATCTTGCCGAATGCGACAAAGCCGAAACCACAAGATATGGGTATGGTAAGATAGTAAAATATATTCGAAAACATTCCATAGCACGTAAACCATTACAAGAAATTACCCCGCAACACATACGGGACTATATGCGCTTTCTTCAAAGAACTACTGATATGCAACCGCAGAGTATTAACAAACATTTGATTTTCATTTGCGGAGCATTGGAAAGAGCATGGAAAGACGAATTTATACCGAGCAATCCCGCAAAGCGGGTAGACAGATTGTCGCTTTCGGAAAAAAATAAATTTACAGGTTCTCCGTATAAGCTAGAAGAATGTAAAACCATTTTTGCAGCATTGGAGAATTACCGTAATAGAAATGTGCGAATTGTGTTTTATTTAGGAATCTTTTTAGGATTACGGCGCGGGGAAATGCTTGCTTTGAAATGGGAAAATGTCGATATGGAAAATGGCTACATTAGTATTGTAGAAAATCGGGTAAAAGTGGGCGGCAAGGTGATTATGAAATCTCCGAAATCAAAAACGAGTATTCGGAAAATAGCGTTTAATTCTACAATAAAGGAGCTTTTCAAAAAAGAAATGGAGTATCAAGCGGTGAAATTTGGCGGGTGTGAATTTGTCATGGTAAACCCGCAGACGGGGAAGCCGCTTTCCCCAAGTTCCCTACAAAAACCTTTTAAACTGTTTCAAAATAAATTCGGGATTCGGGAAGTACGGATTCATGACTTGCGGCATACCTGCGGAACGCTTGCCCTACAGGGTGGCGTGGATATTAAAAGTATATCAAATCTGTTAGGGCATTCGGATTCAAGAATTACGGAAAGTATATATGTTCACCCCACAGATGAAAAAAATCAAAAAGCGGCGGCGGCAATTACGAACTTATTTTATTGAGAAATTCAAAAATCCCGCGCCATTGGGAAAGTTTCCGAAAAAAAAATTTATTAAAAATCGGCAAAATAGACGGTTTCTATTAAAAGAGTTTACGAACAGAGCAAGTATGCGTCGGAAAGTGTCTTCGGTAGACTTCCCTACCATAGAGAGACTTTTGAATATCACAGAAAACTACCAAAAACGGGGAGAAACTACAGAAATGATACATACGGCACAGATATTTACCCAATTAACAAGCAAAGAATATTGGCGGCTTTCACGCCTACAAGGGGCGCGGGTTTCAACAAGCGGCGAAATTCGCTTTAATAACTTGACAGAAAAAGGGATAAGAAGTATTCACGCCTACCGACAACGAGGGGATTCAATTGTGTTTTATTGGTGTGAGCTTGTATTGAATTTAAATCGGGTTACTATGAGCGGAGAACAAACGCCTCACCCGTTCACCGTAACAGAGGAAAACAAAATTAAGCTAAAGGAGCATTTTGGAGAGTTTATAAAAGAGGTTCTGCCGAGACGAACGGATATATCAAAGTGGAATGTAAAAAGGATTGACTACACGTTTGATATTAAAATTCCGAATATCAAGGAGTACATAGCCCTATTGCAAAGAGGGGATAAACCGCATGGAATGCACATAGATAACAGTGAACAACACAAAGGAGAAATGGATAAAACGCACTATAAAAACGGCGTTCGGTACAAGAATAAAAGTTGCACAGTAAATATTTACAACAAATATGAAGAGCGTGTACAAATCAAAGAATATCCGCCGCCCCTTTTAGAGGAATGCAGAAATATTCTACGGGTAGAAATTCAATGTTATAGGCGAAAGGTAGAATCAATAATGAAGAGCCTTAGTCTTGCGGGAAAACGCTTTTTCAATTACTTAGTTTCCGAAGAACGTCAAAAGAAAATAGTAGGATATTACTTATCAAGAATATGCGGGAGAAGTGATTATTACACACTTGATAAAGCTTTTAAGCAAGTAGAACAAAGCCGCTGTACATTATCTGCCAAAAAGCAAATGCGACAATTTCTAACAGCTGTAAACCGTTGTAAAAGTGTTTGGAAAACAAGGGTATTGTATGGAAAGGAAACAGCCAATTCGATATTGATTCGATTACGAAACCTAAATATCAATCCCGTTACAATTCCCCGACGGTGGAATAAATGTAGTTTGCCCTCACTGTATACGCATAAATTTTTATTCGAACAGAAAAACGGCGAAAACAGCTAAAAAAGAGAAATGTAACGGCAAAACTTTTCCGAACTATCGGGAACTTTTCCAAACAACCGAAAATATTGAAATTTTAAGGAGTAAAAAAATGAAATTTATCAATAAAAAGAATGGAAGAATTTACGCAACGGGAAGACTTGAAATAAGCAAGATTGAGAACTTCAAAAGGGAAACGGGCGAAGAAAAAGAGATTCTATTTACCTGCGAATATGATATGTCGAATATTTTACCCGCAAACGGAAAGGGCGGTCATTTGCAAGCGTATTGTTTTTGCGTGTGCTACATAGGAAACGATAACCTTTTATCCCTTGAAACGAGCGTATGTAAAAGCGATTACGATACAGAAACCTTGATTCGTTTAACGCCTTACGAGAAAGAGTTATTATTGTGTTGGATAGTCAATCATGAAAGCTCAATAAAAGATTAACGTGAATAAAGCCGTCTAATTGAGCGTAGACGGCTTTTATCATTTTATCAGGGGGGATACGGAAAGAGGCATAAAACGCGCTTACGGCTTTTATAGGCTTATTCTTGTGCGCGTAACAGCTTATAGAACGTTGTGCGCTTTAAGCCGAGTGTTTCCATAGCGCGGGTGGCGGTGATTTCTCCACGTTTCCATTGTGAAACTACGGAATTCCATTCGGCGGGGTATTCGGCTTGCGGTCTGCCGAGTTGTTTTCCGTTCATGCGGGCGGCGGCTATTCCTTCCTTTTGTCGCTGTTTAATATGTTCGCGCTCCTTTTCGGCGGTGTACGAAAGAATTTGCAAAACCAAATCACAGATAAACCGTCTGTCAAGGGTATTGTCGGAAACGCTTGTGTCGAGCAAAGGCATATCCAAAACCCGTATATCTACTTGTAGGGTATGGGTGATATACTCCCATTGGCTTTTAATTTCGTTGTAGTTACGTCCTAAACGGTCAAGAGAAGTGATTACAAGCAAATCCCCCGAACGTAACAAAGGCGCGTTGGTATTCGTTCCTACAAGCAGATGATAACCCTTGCGGTTGAAGTCTTTCCCGCTTTCCTTGTCGCAGATAATAAACCTATCGTTTGTAACCACTTTCCGAAGTTGTATGAGCTGTCTATCGAGGTTTTGGTCGGTTGTACTTACACGAGCATATCCGTAAATTGTTGACATAGTGTTTTCTCCGTTTTTTATTTATGATAGCACAGATATTCGCAAAAGTAAACACATTTTACGAACATTCATAAAATAATTTTATGGGCTTTACGAACACAAAAAAGTAGCAATTATAGGCGGAAAATGTGCATTCGCAAAGGTGTACCTTTACGAACAGCTATACGGGGAAAATTTACACGCCAATAGAGAAGTGGAAAAAACTATAGTTTGTTGTCTGCCTTTTTTCACTCTCACAATAAAAAACTTGACTTTTTCTTTTGAATGTAGTATATTTAAAACGCGACATTTCAATAGACGTTGGTATAGTCTCGGTAGGTCTATACCTTAATTTCGCATTACAAAACATCCAACGTTTATGTATGAAGTGTCGCAACTTGCGGGAATGGTATTATCTACAGTGCCATTCTCACTATGAGTTTGGCACTTATTTTTTTGGAGGTTAAATAATGGATACTTTACTTAAGAGAATTCCTATTCCGAGCGAACAAAGGAAACGAACAACAATAGCCAAAAATTTGTCCTATGACTTACTTGAGATATACGACAATAAAGTTATCGGATATCATAACGGTCAAAAAACTATGACTTGGTTTTTTAAATCATATATAAGCATTGATATTGTAAAGGCTAACTTGAATTCACAGTTTGCGCAAGTGATTTTTTTGACGGGATTTAATTCTAATAATAGGGTGGTAGGACTTGATTTTTTCTCTAAACAAAATCAAATAGCAATGAATGATACGAATCGAATTCTGTTTTGTAGTGGTATGTTCAGCTTTAGTAAGACGAACGATTTTGCTGAAATGGTCAGCATGGAAATAAGAAACGCTTTTGACAACTACAAAAACAACGAGGACTCTTTTACAGATTTCATTGCCGACGAAATGCTTAAACTAAAAAACTTGTTTGATAATGGTATTATTACACAAGAAGAATTTGAAGCGAAGAAAAAGCAAATTCTAAAGCTTTAAGGTTGCACAAAGGTTGCATTTTTTACCCGATTAGCAAATTTTATCCAATGATAGGGAGAATTATTTGACAGAAAAATAGAAAAAAACTATAATAAAGGCAAGCGGTGCGGTGAAAAAATATCCAATGATAGGGTAGAATTTTTGGCGGGGAGAAATGTTCGAATCGCGTCTCCCCTGCCAAACCGCCTTTAAAAAGGCGGTTTTTTTCATAGGGAGGGCGTTGTGAACAAACGGTATGTGTTTGGAATCGTCGGCGGTTTTATGGCGTGCGCGCTTGCGGGGGCGCAAAACGAAAAGAGCTTTCGGAAGCCGATAATAGCAGCCGATTCGTCTGAGAGCGGAACGACTTTCGCCGTTCTTGCGCGTTTGCAAGCGGGCGGATTTAAAAAAACGGTTTCCCTTGCCGTTGGCGCGGCGGCTCATCGGGCGGAGGTTTTCGAATGAGCGAGTTGAAACGGGTGATCTTGTATGCAGACGGCGCCTGTTCGGGAAATCCGGGCGCAGGAGGCTGGGGAACGGTACTCTTATTCGGAGAACACAAACTGGAGCTTTCGGGCGGAGAACGGGAAACGACGAACAACCGAATGGAGCTGACCGCCGTCGTCAAGGGGTTTGAACGGTTAAAATATCCCTGCCATGTAGACGTTTACAGCGATTCCGCATATGTGGTGAACGGTTTTTTACAGGGCTGGGTTTACGGCTGGGAGAAGAAAGGCTGGATCAAAGCCGACAAAAAACCCGTTTTAAACGACGATTTATGGAAACGCTTGCTTGCGCTGACCCGCGAGCACGAAACGGTTTTTCATAAGGTAAAAGGACACGCAGACGACGAGCTGAACAATCGTTGCGATTTGTTGGCGCGGGAAGCGATTGCCGCGTTCGGGTGACGATATTAAAATACGGAACAAGCCGATTCATGATAATTCGGTTTGTTTTTGTATATAATAGTGTACATAATAGTAAAAGGCAGAGCCGTTTTTATAAAATAGCGGGAAAAATGCGCGGTTGATTCGTTATATATATAGAAACAGTTGGGCGGAGGAAAAATATGAAAGACAGAACGAAAAGAATATGGCATATCGTTGCCGTCGGCTGGGCGGCAATCGCGTTCGAAGTGTTTCTCGCTCTTTGTCTCGGTTTTTTTGCGGACGATTGGGCGCGCGGGCTGTATTTGACGGCGCTCGTCGGCGGAACGCTGCTCAACGCCGCTTTGCTTGTTTTCGATCTCGTCTTTTATTTTTTTAAAAAAGAACTCGTCTATAAGTCGTGCATCATCGCGTATTTTTTGCTTTTATCGGCTGCGGTCGTCTTTTATGTCATGCTGAAAACGGGTTTTTTCGAAGTCGTACAGGACGACGGCGCGCTGGAAGCGTATCTCCAAAAATTCGGCGTGTGGATGGCCGCGATCTTTATTCTCATTCAGTTTTTGCAGGTTGTGATTCTGCCTATTCCGAGTACGGTTACGGTTTTGGCGGGCAGCGCTCTCTTCGGACCTCTTCTCGGCAGTGTCTACAGTTTGATCGGAATTTTGACGGGTTCTCTCGTCGCCTTTTTCATCGGCCGTTATGCGGGATATCGCGTCGTCGCGTGGCTGGTGGGAAAAGACACGTTGGATAAGTGGCTGCAAAAAATTAAGGGAAAGGATAAGATGCTCCTTTCCGCCATGTTTTTGCTTCCCGTGTTTCCCGACGACGTGCTTTGTTTTGTGGCGGGGCTTTCGAGTATGTCGATATGGCTGTTTTTCACCGTGATTTTTATTTCGCGCGTCATAGCGATTTTTATGACGAGCTATTCGGTTTCGCTCATTCCATTTAATACTTGGTGGGGGATTCTGATTTGGATCTTGCTTGCGGCGGCGGTGATCGTGCTGTTTGTCTTTTTATATAAAAAGACCGACGCAATAGAAAATTGGATCTTAAAAAAAATTCGCCGCGAAACGCGCGTGGAACAAAACGTGCAAAAAGACGAATTCACGTTGGAAGTGGTGGATCCGGACGGCTCGGTCGTTGCGAAAGGGGTAAAAAAAACGGACGGTCAAAATAAAGACCGATCGTAGAGGACTACCTCTTCGTAAGCCGATTGTCCGGACTTTAAACGTTTTTTTCGCGGGCGGGTTGAAATTATCGAAAAATCTGTTATAATAGAGTTATGAAACTTGTTTTATTTTGCGATTACGGTTTAGACGATGCGGCGGCGACTTGCGACGCGCTTTCCCATGCCGTAGCCGACGGTTATGAAGAGGTTGTTCTCGTTGCCGTGGGAGGGAACGTGCCTGCCGACATCGCGCTTGTCAACGCGAAAAAATTAGTGGCGCATTGCGATTTTTCACTCCCGAACGTGACGATCGTCGATACGACGGCGATCGATCAGCCGTGCGAATATTTGAAAGACATTCACGGCGGAGACGGCATGGGGGATCTCTTCGAAGAAACAGAACTTGCCGGCGTGCCTGTTCTGGCGTTTGAGCCGTGGCTCTCTTCCTTGACGGGCGAATATATTCTGTTAAGTTTAGGTCCGATGACGCTTGTGCCGCGCACGCTGAAAACGGGCGAATGCGTTCGGTTTATCTTTATGGGCGGCAATATTCGCGAAGTTCCGAATTTCCACGGTTACGAGTTCAACCATGCGCTGAACAGGGCGGCTTTTTCGGAGGCGGTAAAAGCGCGCGAACACGTTGCCGTTACGATGGATACCTGCCGTCATCCGCTGTTGAATATCCAGCAAAAACCGCTCGAAGAGTGCGGACTGATGCGGAAAATCGTAAATCGCGCGCGGGAGATGACGTTTGTTTCGGGTGAGAAGGGGAGCTATATCTGGGACGATATGGCGGTGAAATATCTGCGTCATCCCGATTGGTTTACGCTTTACGAGGCGGCGGACAGGGACGGCAATCTTTTAACGGTTGCCAAATATGTTTACGGCAAAGAATATGCCGCCATCGTCGAAGAATAACCCGTTTCTAAGCTCGGAGTGAATTTGCGATGATGAAATTTCCAAAAGAACTATAAAAGTATTGAGTTTATCGGTTCTGTGCTTGATTGCCGTTCTGACGTTTGCGCTGATTTCTATCAATCTATTTTGCGCCGACTTTCCCGAGTGGGTGACTCTTGTTTTGAGCGCGTTTGTTTGCTGCGGGCTGATCGCTTATCTCGCTTTTTTTAAATCAAGCTTATGACGAAAATTGTTTGATTGCGCGCAATAAATAATTGGAAAGACGATTCCTTGTATGTTGATGTGGATGATATGGACGAGTTCTATTCTAATTATAAAGATATATTTCGTGACGGTGTTTGCAGTAATGGGAAGAAGGGAGATATCGATTTATATGGAATAAATTATTATTCTCCAAAGCAATTAACCGAAATAATTGACAAAATCGAAAAACAAAAGCCATTAGACTACGAAACTCTTTTGGAATGGTTAAAACAAGGAATGAACTGTAACGGCGTTTACATTTTGGGAATATAAATTGCAATTTATCGCACTTAATTTGTGTATGAAAAATCTCTCGGGTATCGCAACCGAGAGATTTTTAATGGAAAGGCAACGCCGCTTTGCTCCGTTGCCTTTCCATTAAAATCTGCCCGTCGGATTCCGACGGGCTTTCCATTATTTCGTATTAATATTTTTTTGTTTTTCGTTTTCGAAAGGAATGTTGTAAATTTCGTCTTTGTTGAGTTTAAATACGGGCGCGCCGTTTTTGTCGTAAGTGATTTTAAGAACGTGCGCGTGACGGTTATGGTCGTTTAACGGGTCGCCCGAGATGCGCTCGTAGTTGCGGAAGTGCAACAGCGTGAGCTGTTCGCCTTCGTCGCCTTTTACAAAGCAATTATGTCCCGGACCGTAAACTTTCAGATCCTCGTCCGTTTCCAAAACGGGATAACGTCCCTTATGCCATGACAGAGGGTCGAGCAGATCGGAATTCTCGTCCGCCCAAGTCATGCCCATGCAATAGCACGCGCCCGTTGCGGAAGCGGAGAACGTACAGTATATTTTGCCCGCGTGTTTTAAAATAGCGGGACCTTCGTTTACCCAAAAACCGCCGTCGCGTTCCCAATCGTAATCGGGCGTGGTAAGCAGCACCTGAACGGTTCGCAACTGGGTGGGGGTTGCGAGTTCGGCGATATACAAATTGGAAATACCGTTCACCGTACCCACTTTCTGCGCCCAAATAGTATACCACTTGCCTAAGTGTTCGAAAACCGTCATATCCAGCGAGAAATCGGTAAACGAATAGGGATCGCCCTCAGCCGCCTGCATCATACCGCCTTCTTCCCATTCGTCTTTCATGGGATCCTCGCCCTTACATATAAGGGTGAAAGGACGGATCTTCCAAATATCGGGCAATTCTCCCGCGGCAAAATAGATTACCCATTTGCCCATGATATAATGGATTTCCGGCGCCCAAATATGGCAAGACATAATGCCGGAGAGGTGTCGCTTCCAAATAACGCGCGGCGTTGCGGTTGCAATTCCGTTGATTGTGTCCGCACAGCGGATTTCGATTCTGTCGTATTGAGGGCAGGTCGCCGTAAAATAATACTTTCCGTCCGTGTGTTTGTAGAGATAAGGATCGGCTCGTTGAAGTGCGAGCGGTGATAAATAATTTGCCATAAAACAACCTTTCTGTTAAAGATATTATTTGCCGTTATTGTACTACATTCGTACGAAAAAGTCAATAACGTTTTTATTTTTTCTTGCGTCTCGGCACAAGAATTACATACGCCGCCAATATGCCGACGGCGATCACGCATAAAATCACGATGAGGCTGGTGCGGAGCGCTTCGGTATTGCCTTCTTCGATCATGCCGTCCGTCACCTGAGCCGTGTAAACGAGACCGTCTCCGGCGGTGAAACTCGCCAAATAGTATCCGTCGCCCGTATCGTAAATTTTAATCTGCGTGCGTTCCGTAACGGTAATACGGTTTTCGCCGCTGCGGAATTCGATTCCTTTTTCATTTGCTTTGAGATAGCCGAGCATGAAGTTGTCCGATTGTTCCGCAACGGGGGATTCTTCCACAAGATAAGAGGAAAGCAAATAACCGTAAACGACGCCGTTATCGCTCTCGTAAGAGACGTACGCAAACGTATAAGAGCCGTCCGTGATCGTCTCGTAAACGGTGAGCTGCGTCGCGCGGGGCAACCTTTTAATCGTCAGCGCGTCGTTTAAACAAGGAAAATAGGAGAGCGAAATCTCGTTGGAAGCGTATCTTACCTCGTTGACCTGCGTTAAAGAAGCGCTTGCGGACGTACAGTCTTCGGTGAGATAGAGTCCGACGGAATATTCGCGGTTTTTCTCCGAATAGAGGGCGACGACGGTATATTTTCCCGTCCGCATAAGAGCGACGCCTTGACCGCCATCCGAACGGGAATATCCCAGATAGGTAAAATATTCGTTTTCATCTGCGCCGTGCAGATCGATTTGAATGCAGGTGGCTCCCGCGTCTACAACGACGTAGGGCGTACCCGTTTCGCTGAGATTTAACGTTTGAAAGAGCGTTTGCGCGTTCTCTGCGGGGATCGTGGACAGGGTGGGGATATCCAATACGCGGCGGAGCATATAATCGCCGTATTGGAAATAGACGCCGCCGTCGTCGAAGCCGAGTGCAAAAGAAACGGGAGAAGCGTTTTCTGCGTTTTTGCCGCGGTATACGAGATCGGATCCGCCGATCGCGGAATAGGGAACGCCGTTGCGATAGAGATAGGAATCGGAGATATAGTAGAGACTTCCGTCGAAATCGGCGCGGAGAGCGGTATAATCGGAGGGGAGCGTGAATCCCATGTCTTCTCCGGCAGACGATTGATCGATAAATTGCTCTTCCGAAAATTTGGTGACGCGAAGAGCGACGTCCGCCACGTAGAGATTGCCCCAAATATCGCTTGTGAGCGTTGCCGGATAGTTCGGGCGGGTTGTTTCGGGAACCCCGTCCCGTACTATGCCGTAACTGTGATCCGTTATGTAATAACAGACGCCGAACACAAAGGCGACGCCCGTAACGGCGGTGCCGTTTTCGATCGTGCGCGTTTGATAGGGGGACGATTCGCCGTATCGGTAGAGCCGGACGCTGCTTCCTACTCCGACGGCGATCAGTTCGCCGTCCGTCGCGACTGCCGTCGGTCTGCCGTCGAGCGCGATCGAGGAATAACTTTCGTATGATTTGTTGTAAACGAGCACGCGTTCGTTGCCGCAATCGGCAATCACGACGAGATTTCCCGCGGTCACGGTGTCGCCCGCGTCGGAAATGCGGTTGAAGTTATCCGAAGCCGCCGCAATCTCATAGCCCGTGTATTCGGCGGACGTTTCTCCGATGGAAATTTCGCGGATCGTCGCGCCTTTTATGCAATAAAGGGAATCGCCGTACGAGAGCAAATTATTAAAACCGCTGCCCGAAAGCAATTTTACGGCGGAAACGCCAAGCTCCGCGCGGTAAAATCCGTAACGCTCGCTGTCGGTACGGGAGCCGCTTACGGTAAAATACAGTTGATCCTTGAACATATAAAGGGAGGTCAGATCGGTAATTTCCGTATCGTTTCCCGCAAGAAGATTTTTTGTCATGTTGTAGGATTTCGTCGCGCCGTCGTAGACGAATTGGTAAACTATATCGTTAATGGCGCAATAGAGCTTGCCGTTGGAATAGGTCATGGCGGGCGTTTTGGTGGTATCGATCGTGCAGACTTCGGTTGCCTGTTTAAGCGAGAGAGACGCGTTGTCTTCGGGAATGGGAATGGCGTAAATCGTCGTCTTGCTCGCAACCGCCGCCGTATAAAGCGTGCTACCTGCGACGACGAAATTCGAACTCGGCACATCGGACTGAATTTCTGCGGTATTGGTTTTTACGTCGTATAGATAGAGCTGGGAATTGTGATCGGCAAAATACAGCTTTCCGTCTTCCGCAAAGGCGAGCGCCGAAATGCCTCGTTCGGAATTATCGGAGCCGATATGCTCGTATTCGGAATAAACCTTTTCTTCGCGGTCGTAAAGATAGAGGAGATTGCCGTCCGCAACGGCGATGTACCGCTCGTTCATTGCCGCGTCCGAAGGATTTTGCAAGGGGAGATATTGCTCGTAAGAGGAGGGAAGAAAGAGCGTTGTGTCTTCCGCGGCGTCCGCCGACAGCGCTTCCGCGGAAAATATGCCCGCTCCCGCCGAAACGAGCAGGGAAAAGCTTATAACAGCCGTTAGTACGTTTTTCATTCGCTTGTTCATATTCCTTATTATAACACAAGCGCAAAATAAAGACAACCGCTTGCAGATATTTTTTTGTTATTTTAAAAAAATCGGCATATTGGCGCACGTTTGTCAACATTCTATGATATGATTAAAACACGAACAAATGTTTGCTTTTTTTGTTGTCGAGGTGTTTTATGGGCGATTACAATTATGTTAAAGTGATACTGTACGCATATCCCAAGCTCGATATGTTGGCGGAAGCGGCGTCGTCCGTGGCGGAAACGAAGGCGTGTCTTTCTTTCCGCACGGAAAATACGTTTGCCTGCGCGGAGGAAATTGCGAACCGTATTTTAGAAGGACGCAAATTACGCGAGCTGCGCGTTTTGATGGATGAAATCCTTGCCGCATTGGGCGAGGAGGAGCTGTATCTGCTCGAATATAAATATTTCAGAAGGAAATCCGTGCTCGTCGGAAGGTTCGGGGAAACGCAATTCGGAGGATCAGAGCGCGAATATTACAGAACGCAGAATGAACTGTTGAAAAAGATTGCCTTTTTATTGTTTCTGCGGGGGATGACGGAAGAACGCTATTTCGAAGAATATGCCGAGATCCGCCCGTTCCCGCGCGTGCTTCGCGCCGTACGAGAGGGGCGGGAGAGAAAAATCGTGTCCAAAAGACAGACGAGCGGCGTACGGTTTACTCAGAATTCCGATTCACGCGTCGGCGCTTTTTTGCCGCGCAGTACGAAAAAGGCGATTGCGAAGACTGCGGCCGCGGTCAGACAGATCAGTACGATTTGTAAGGCGGAGGGCGCGGAAGACGAGGCGGTCTCTTCGGGATCTTTCGTATCCTGCGACGTGACCGGCGCGTCGGATACGAGATAGTCCGTATTCAGCTCGTAAGTAATATCCTGTGCGGCGGGAATGTAATCGAATACGCCGTTCGAGCCGACGTAATGGAAACGCGCCGTGCCGAGATAGCTTGTTCCGTAGTAGACGAACGTCTTATCGACGGTATTGAAGGTTCCGTTCCCCATGGAAACGGAGGGCTGTTCCGCAAGCCGATAGGAAACGGTTAGCTCTATGCGTAAAAAGGGACGGGCGGGAACGAAGTCCACAAAAGTGAGATCGCTCGTTTTGCAATAACCCTTGATCGCTTTGTAGGGGGATACGTCGTCGAAATACTGAACGGCGCAAAAGGGCGTTCCGCGTTCGAGAACGACGACGTAATAAGTATAGGGGATAATGAACAATCCGCTGTCCTCGTTCGCCTCGGCATAGAACCAGATTTCCGTTCCGTCGGCGACGGCGTAAGAGAGTTCTTCCGCGTTTGCATTCGCCGCGGTAACGGGAAGGGGGAAAGCGAGCATTACGAGAAAGACGGCAAAAAGAAATAATTTTTTCATAGGAGCTATCATACCGAGATTTCCCGCGCGGGGAATAAGTATTTTTATCGAAAAATGGACGAAATTATACAAAATATCTGCGCCATAGAGCGGGAGCAAAAACGACGTGCGGAATGCGACGCGCTTGCGAAATATAATTCGGGCAGAAAGAAGCATAAAAAACAAATCGCCTTTCATAAGTGCGCAAAACGAAACCGATGGGTGTTCGGCGGCAACCGTTCCGGAAAAACGGAATGCGGCGCGGCGGAAACGGTATGGATTGCCCGCGGCAACCATCCCTACCGTAAAAATAAAGCGAATGTGTTCGGATGGGTGGTTTCCGTGTCGTCTCAAGTTCAGCGCGACGTCGCGCAGAAAAAAGTGCTTTCTTATCTTCGCCCCGACTGGATTGCGGATATCGTGATGATCAGCGGAAGAAAGGATAATCCCGAACGGGGCGTAATCGATCAGATCGTCGTGAAAAACGTGTTCGGCGGTACTTCCGTCATCGGATTTAAGAGCTGCGATCAGGGCAGAGAAAAGTTTCAGGGAAGTTCGCTTGATTTCGTTTGGTTCGACGAGGAACCGCCCGAAGATATCTATCGGGAGTGTCAAATGCGCGTGATGGATCGCAAGGGGGACATTTTCGGCACGATGACGCCCTTGAAAGGATTGACTTTTTTGTACGGCGAGATATATCTCAACAGCGGAAATAATCCCGAAATTTGGTACGAGTTCATGGAGTGGGCGGATAATCCCTTTTTATCGGGAAAAGAGATCTCGCTCTTAGAACGCTCGCTGGACGAGACGACGCTGCAATCGCGCCGTTACGGAAGATTTGCCGCGCGGGAGGGGCTCGTTTATCCGGAATTCGACGAGAACGTTCATGTGATCGAGCCGTTTTCCGTTCCCGCGGAGTGGCAGGATACGATTTCCATCGACCCGGGGCTGAAGAATCCGCTTTCCGCGCACTGGTACGCCGCCGATTACGACGGAAACGTGTACGTCGTGGCAGAACATTACGCCGCGGGAAGGGACGTGGATTTTCACGCGGACGCAATCAAAAGAGTCAGCGGAGCGCTCGATTGGAAGCGGGATTTCAAGGGGCGGATATCCGCCTATATCGATTCCGCGGCGGGACAGCGGACGCTCGCCTCGCAGAAAAGCGTGAGCGAATTATTTTACGAAAGGGGGATTCTCGTCAATCCGCGGGTGAACAAAGATTTGTTTAGCGGCATCGCGAGGGTGAAGAGTTATCTTAACCGTAACAACGGCGCGCCCGATCTCTACGTTTTTTCCTGCTGCACGAATATGATTCGCGAATTTAAAAGCTATTTTTGGGGAAGCGGAGACAGTCCCGACAAAAAAGACGATCATGCAATGGACGAGCTGAGATACTATCTGATGAACCGTCCGCGGCGCATTCAGAGGGAGGC
>CAYZTP010000024.1:0-15710 GCA_964481555.1 uncultured Clostridia bacterium
TCTATCATTAAGACTGCGTTTTTATAAGAATCTTACAAATTTTTTTCTGAAATTTATTTTTTTTCAATCTCCTTTTCCAAAACGGCTTTATCCCTTTTGTTCGCGCCCGTTGATTGAGTCTTTCAAAAGAGTTCGTCTCACCGCGTTCTCATAGCCACGATACAACGCGTCGAAGCGCGCTCTGTCCGCAGAAGGATAAAAAACGCAATCGGTCGCCCGCCGCGGGGAAATATCCTCTTCTCCCAGCAAGCCCAATCCGCAGGCGCAGAGCAACGCCGCGCCGAGCGCGGTACTCTCTTTTTCGACGGGACGGTTAACCGCAACGCCCAGCACGTCCGCTTGAAATTGCATTAAAAATCGATTCGCGGACGCGCCGCCGTCGCAGCGGATTTCGTTAAGCGAAATTCGACTGTCCCGCCCCATGCACTCCGTCAGCTCCCGCGCGCTGTAAGCAATACTCTCCAAAACGGCGCGCACGATATGTTCCCTCGTCGTTCCGCGCGTAATTCCGCATAAAAGCCCGCGCGCTTCCGCCTCCCAATAAGGCGCGCCCAATCCCGTAAACGCGGGCACGAAATACACTCCGCCCGAATCGGGCACGGAAAGAGCCGCACCCTCGCTGTCCGCGCTCGTTTTGATAAAACCAAGTCCGTCGCGCAGCCACTGCACGCTGCTGCCCGCGTTAAACGCGCTCCCCTCTAAGGCGTAAACGGTTTTCTTCCCCAACGAATACCCGATGGTGGAGATCAGCCCGCTTTCGGACTGCACGCAGGTTTCGCCCGTATTGAAGAGCAAAAACAGCCCCGTACCGTACGTTATTTTCGCGTCGCCCTCTTTTAAACACGCCTGTCCGAACAACGCCGCCTGCTGATCGCCCGCCACGCCCGTAATCGGCTTGTTTTTCCCGCCGAGATTCGTCTCTCCGAATCGCGCCGTGCAAGGCAAAACTTCGGGCAGAATTTCGCGCGGAACGCCGAAAGCGTTTAGCAATTCCTCGTCCCAATCGAGCGTTCGGATATTAAACAGCATGGTGCGGGAAGCGTTCGTGTAATCGCTTACAAACCGCTTCCCGTCCGTCAGTTTAAATATCAAATAGCTGTCGATCGTGCCCGCGCATAAGTTACCCTCTTTCATAAGAGCGCGCGCCGACGGAACGTGATCTAAAATCCAACGGATTTTGCTTGCGGAAAAGTAAGCGTCGGTCGGAAGTCCCGTCTTTAATCGTATTTTTTCGCGCAGCTCGGGCGCGATCGAAGCGCAATATTCGCTCGTTCGGCGGCACTGCCAAACGATTGCCGGAGCGACGGGTTTTCCCGTCTTTCTGTTCCACAGCACAACCGTCTCCCGTTGGTTGGCGATTCCCAATCCCGCGACGTTATCCGCGCCCGCAAGACTGACGCAATCGTTTAAAACATAAGCCGCCTTGTAATAAATTTCATTCGCGTCCTGTTCCACCCAGCCCGGCGCGGGAAAGCTCTGCGCCACTTCCTGCTGCACGGTATGCACAAATTTTCCCGCGGTTACGTCGTAGAGCATGGCGCGCACGCTCGTCGTCCCCGCATCCAATGCGACGATATATTTCATAAAATTCTCCGTTTGAAAAACGACGCGCGGTCAACAGCCTCTGCCGCCGCCTCCGCCGAAGCCGCCGCCCCCGAAACCGCCGCCGAAGCCGCCGCCGTGTCCGCCCGCATGAGCGGACGAGGACGGTTTCGATACCATATTGCGCGCAAGACTGCCGTTTAACGAGCGGAACAGCGCGTTCCACATCATACAGTCGAACACAAAATTCGCGGTGTTGCAGCTCGCATAGGAAGGCGGCTGCATATCCAAGCCCTTAAATTTCTCCGTCCAAGCATCGGTCACGCCGAGTACCTGCGCATAAGGCAAAATGTGATAATAGAGTTCGGGATTCTCTTTCAGCATAAATTCAATCTTATCCCGTTCGGTAAAAACGATAAATTGTTTAAACCCGAGAATCTGCCCGAGCTGCGCGGAATATTCCTTTGTCCGACAAAGATAGCCGCCGCAAACGCACCCGACCAACGCAGAGAAAATCCCGAGAATCAACCCCGCCGTCTTTGAAAACGCCGCGCTCGGCAATAGAAGAAAAACGCAAGCGACGAGACATCCGCCCAACAGCCCCGCGACCGTGAGCGCGATCTTCTTTCCTTTTTTCCATTTATACTCCCGCTGCTTCGCAATATTCGCCGCCGTTGCGGCAAAAATGCAGGCGCACCCGCAAATGACGAACGAAACCCAATACATATATCCGGAATAGACGTTAAGGAAGGAATAAACCCAAGCGAATCCGCCCAACAAAAGAATGACGAGCGCGGTAAACAAGCCCGTGAAAAATTTGCCTTTGCCGTCGTAAAATTTTCCCGACGCCGCCTCGACAGACTGTTTCACCCGCTCCGCCGTGCGGTAAAAGCGATTGTCCAAATCGGAAACGCGGACGCTTTCCCGACCGTCGAACAAGCCCTCGTACATTTCGCGCAAATGGGCGGGTGCGTCGGAAGGAAATGCTTTCGCCGTTTTATAGAGCGTCGGATCTTTCTCGTTCTCCGTCATGTCGATATGAAGATATCCCTGATCGGCAAAGTAAAAGACGAGCGCGCCCATATCCTCGCTGTCCACGTTATTGTCGATGAGTTTTCCCATCTTTAACGGATCCATGCGCTCCGGCGCCTCTAAATTGACCGTCGTCGTCATATCGGGCTGGCGGCATACAAACAGCTTAATCAGCACGGCAAGCGCAAGCAAAACCGCTCCTGCAAGCAAAAAGTAAACGATCGCCATATCGAACGCCGCCGATAAAACGCCCGCCCCGAAGCTCATATCAAGGGTGATACCGCATTCGTACGGCAGCTGCTGCGCCGTGATCAGAAGGGTGTTTCCGTTTTGTTCCGCGACGGCGTAATCGTTTTGCTTCGTACCGCTCTTCCCCGAATAAACCTGATAGCCGGAAAGCCCGTCCGGCGTCGTTACGGCGATCGTTACGTTCTGAATCGTCGTCTGCCAGCCGTAACCGATCACGTTGATCGGCAAATACCCCTCTTCGGAAAGCGCGGGCACGATCATCGTGTAAGTGAGCGTATAGGTACGGCTCTCATTCCTCGTCGATCCCGCGCCGCGTAAATAGAGCGAAAGAATGGAAATATCGTCCGTTTGCGTATAGGGCGAAAAGTCCGGATTGTCGCACTCCGCTTCGATATCCCGATAACGAACCCCGTCGCCGAGCGGAAAATCGCGGATAATACCGTGCGAATCATAGCCGGAAAACGCGGCGGTGATTACCTCTTTCACGGCGATGCTGCGGTCGGCGGAAACCGTCATTTCCACGTTGTAGCTCGTGATTTCAAAATCGTATGCGCCCGCCGCCGAAGCGGACAAAGACGCCGGAACGCCTGCGACGATTGCAAGCAAAAACGCGAGCGCAACAAGCAGCGCGACTCCTCCGCCGCGAATCATTTTTCTCATATTCATAATTCTCCCCAAGACGAACGATTAAAATTTCACTTGGGGAGCCTTGCGTTCTTCCGCGCTGTCAAGCTCGAAATAAGCGCGTTTTTCCAACCCCATTTTCTTTGCGACGATATTCGAAGGGAACACGTCGATTTTGGTATTCAGCTCCTTAACCGTACCGTTATAATAACGGCGCGCGGACGCCAATTCGTTCTCCACGCTTTTCAGTTGATTCTGTAAATCGATGAAATTCCCGTTTGCTTTTAAATCGGGATAAGCTTCCTGCAACGCAAACAACGATTTCAGCGTTCCCGAAAGCGCGTTCTCCGCCGCTATCTTGCCATCGCCCGACGCGGTCATCGCCGCGTTGCGCGCCGCAATCACCGCTTCCAGCGTTTCGCTCTCGTGCTTGGCATACCCCTTTACCGTCTCCACAAGATTGGGAATGAGATCGTAGCGCTTTTTCAGCTGCACGTCGATGGTGGACCATCCCTCTTCCACAAGATTCTTCAACCGCTGAAGCTTGTTGTACATACTTACATACCAACCGATTAAAATCACGATCAGCAGTACCACGACGACCGCCACAACGATGCCGACGATCGCGCCCGTGGATAATGAGTTAGTAGATAATGAGTTACCCATAAAAATACCTCCGTTTTTTTCATTATATCATATTTCGGAACAAATATCAAGATATCCCTAAAAATTTTACCCTTTGTGCGGTTTTATAAAAAAACGCCCGTTATAGGGCATTAAAATAATGTTTATGTCTGACATAATACTATGCAAATTCGCGAAAAACACGTTTTATTCGACGTAATTGAGAATGTTTTTGTATATTTGCGTATCTTTTTCGAGAAAAGTATCAAATATGATTTTCAATTTGCTTTCGGGTCGCCGCATCTTCCAGTTTACGACCGCCCCCACGGCAATTTCCGCCGCCTCCTCCTGCGGGAAGTTGAACACTCCCGTTCCGATACAGCAAAAAGCCAGCGTGTTTAATTTCATCTCTTCGGCAAGGTTCAAACAAGATATATAGCACGATCTAAGCTGCGCCCGCACCAGATCGTCGATCTCCCGCCCCACCATCGGTCCCACCGTGTGAATGACGTATTTGCAAGGCAGATTATATGCGCGCGTGATCTTAGCGTCGCCGCAATTCTCTTCCTGCCCCTGCCGCGAAATAATTCTTGCGCAATCGCTGCGGAGCTGCATTCCCGCCGAAGAATGGATCACGTTGTCGATGCAGTTATGCCCCGCCAAAAAGCACCCGAGCAGCGTTCTGTTCGCCGCGTTCACGATCGCGTCCGCATTCAAACGGACGATATTCCCCTGCCACAACGAAATATCGTATTTCTCCTGCGGAAGCGTCTCCGCGTCTACGATTCCCCGCTCTACCGTCTCCGTCCAAAAAAGCTTGTCCTGCGTTTCCAGAATATCGGCGGGAACGGGAATACTTGCACGTTCGTTCATATAGCCGCGCACAAGCTGCCGTTTTTTTTCAAACGTTGCGCTAAACGCGGCAATCATACCGCGTTCGCGCAATAAATATTTCAGCAATTTTTCGCACGCTTCCATTTTACCATCCCCGTCGAGCAATTTCTCGGGACGGGGATAAGGATCGAGATCGATTACTTTACGGTATTCGTCGAGAGAAATTCCCATATCAGCCACGCTTCTCCTTGTTATAGTTGATCAAACATCCCGCAAGCAGAATCGCGCGTTCTTTCTTCGTCGTTTCGCTCATATGAAGTACGATATCCCGCGTTTTTCCTTGCGAATATACGGTTGCCACAACGCGGCTCTCCCCGCTTTTAACGGCGTCCGCTATATTTTTTACAAACACATAATCTCCGACCGCCAACGAAAATTTTTCGCAGGTAAACGGAATCATTCCCCAATCGATCAAGTCGGAGCGGTAACGCTTTGTCGCATATTCCTTGCAAATGTTTGCAACGCCGCCCAAAACGCGCTGGCAGCTCGCCGCCTGCTCGCGCGCGGAACCGTCGCCCGGTTTGTTGGATACGACGATACTGCCGTAAACCGTCCCTTCGGGCAGCGCGCCCGTTACCTGCGTCACGCTTTCGGGCAACGCGCCCGTCCGCCGCCGTACCGCTTCGTCCGCCTGCACCTCTTTCGCCCGCGAAACATACGCGGGATCTTTCCGCGATAGCGTAAACGAAGCGAGTTTTAAAGGATTGGAACGGTAGGAAAACGTTTCGCCCGAAGAAATGAATTCGTCCGTCGTCGTTACGGGATCCGGCAATACGGAAACGACTTTCATTAACAGATGCTTCCCGAGCGCTATCTGCTCGGGCCAATCGGCGATATTCGATCCGTAAACGAGTTCCGTCTCCCGATGCGGCTTTCCCGCGCCGTGATAAACGCAGTTTTCGTAAATTTTACCGTCGTATTTGTATTTTTTGATCCGTTTTATGTATTGGCAATCGAAAGCGGAAGTGAGAACGCCGCCGTTTGCGGCAGTCGCCGCGATCGAACGCGCGTCCATCAGCGCCACCGCCGCCAATCGGCCGTCGCGCGGCTCGCTTCCTTCCCGATTTTCGAAATTGCACGTAGTATGGCGTATGGAGAAGCTGTTGTTTGCGGGTACGCCGCCCGCGCCGAAACAAGAGCCGCAAAACGCCGTTCCTACGATCGTTCCCGCTTCCAATAAAGAAGAAAGATACCCGTTCTCGCCCAAACTTTTATAAACAGGCTGAGAAGAAGGAGACACGCTGAGCGCAAACGCGCCGTCGCCCACGCTCTTTCCCCGTAAAATTTCCGCCGCCTCCGCGATATTCTCGTACATACCGCCCGCACACCCCGCGATCACGCCTTGATCGACGTAAATTTTGCCGTCTTTGATTTTATCGGTTAACGTAAAGCTGTCGTCTCCCTTGATTTTCCTGCCCCGCTCCTCGACCTTTTTCAAAATTTCGTAAGGATGAGCAAGCAATTCGCGGATGGGAATTGCGTTCGACGGGTGGAAAGGAAGCGCGATCATCGGCTCGATCCGGCTTAAATCTATCGTCACCGCGCCGTCGTAATATGCAGGCTGCACGGGCGCGAGCGGACGGTAATCCTCCTCTCTTCCGTGTTCGCGGTAATACGCCCGCGTCGTTTCGTCCGTCGCCCATACGGAGGAAAGACAGCCCGTCTCCGTCGTCATTACGTCAATGCCGTTACGGAAATCCATAGAAAGACCCGCGATCCCCGGCCCGATAAATTCGAGGATTTTATTTTTTACGAAGCCCTTGGCAAAAGTCGCCTGCACAAGAGCGAGCGCAACGTCCTGCGGCCCCGCTCCTTTGCGCAGCTTTCCTTTGAGATAAACGGCGATAATCTGCGGCTTTGCAAGATCGTAAGTCTGCGAAAGAAGCTGTTTTACGAGTTCGGATTCCCCCTCGCCGACGGCAAGCGTGCCGAGCGCTCCGTAACGGGTGTGCGAATCGGAACCCAAAATCATGGCGCCGCATTTTGCGCCCGTCTCTCTCATATATTGATGAATAACCGCCAAATGCGCGGGAACGTAGTCGCCGCCGTATTTTTTTGCAGCGCTCAGTCCGAATAAACGATCGTCCCCGTCAACCGTCCCCCCCGCGGCGCACAGGGAATTGCGACGGTTCGTTAAAACATAAGGCACGGGGAATGTTTCAAGTCCGCTTGCCTTCGCCGTCCGTACGATTTCCACATAAGCGACATCGTGCGAAACGAGCGCGTCGAATTTCAAACGGAGATTCTCCCCGTCCCCTTGATTGTGCGCGTGCAGAATCGAATATGAAATCGTATTTTTTACCGCTTTGTCCTTTTTATCCGAGGTCATAAAAGCCTGCGATTCCTTTACAAGCTTTCCTTCCGAATAATAGACGCCCTGTCTCACCAATTTAACCATATCCGTACTCCTTTCGACAAAACAACGTTTCCCCGACAACCGCTTATTTTTACCATAACAGTTATTATAACAATTCCGAACGATTAATTCAAGCAAAGAGAACGCCGTCTCGGAAAATTCGTTGAAATTTTTTTCGCGTAAATTTTTTTTCGCATAAAAAGTTTGCTTTTTCCGCGTAAATCCGTTATACTGAGATTATGAAACAAAATCAAAACGAAACCAAAAGTTATCCTTTCCGTTTTTCCGCTCTCATGATTCTGCTGTTTGCGGCGGCGTTAATTTTATGCGCGGCGGGATTTGCGCTCACCACATGGCGGCTTGCATCCTTTTTAAAAGACGGCGGAAATTCGATTTACAGTTGGATTCAGTATATTATACTTTATTTCGTCAGCATAGCGCTCGCCGTCATGATCATTTCGATGCTCGTCCGCTCGCAATACAAAATCACCGATAAACAGCTTATTCTGCAATTCGGCTTTATCAAAACGAAGTACGAAATTAAATCTATCTATTCCGTCCATCTCTTTCAAGGCTCCAATAAGCTTGCCGTTTATTTCGACGATTTCAAAACGAAATACGCCGTCATCGTCGTCAAGCCGGAATGGTACGACGATTTCACGCAAACGCTCATATCCCGCAAGCCGGGGTTGGGGTTCTCCTTTTCCACCGCCGAAGAGGAAGACGAAATAAAAAAGAAGTAATTGCAAAAACGCGTTTTCCGCACATAATCGCCGTCCGAATGCAAACACTGCAATCGGACGGTTTTTTATGGGACAGACGATTTATTTTTCAAAACAACCGCGCATTGTTGCGGTAAGCACGATCGCGGGAACAAAAGAATGCGAAGGAATCGTGGGAAGATACGTTGAAACAGCGCTTTCCGACGATATGTTCGGCGAATCCACGTTTGAAAAAGCGGAATGCAAAATGCTTTCTCACGTGATTGACGGCGCGATACGCAACGCGGGCATGGAACGCGAAGAAGTGGATATGATCGTCTCGGGCGATCTTCTAAATCAAATCATTTCGGCAAGTTTTGCCGCCCGCGATTTTTCCGTACCCTTCCTCGGAGTGTACGGCGCCTGTTCGACCATGGCGGAAAGTCTCGCCGTTGCGGCCGCCTTTGTAGACGGCGGTTTTTGCAAGCGCGTCGTGGCGGCGACGGGCAGTCATTTCGCCTCTGCGGAACGGCAATACCGTTATCCGCTCGAACTCGGCGCCACCCGCCCGCCGCAATCGCAATGGACGGTGACGGGCGCAGGCAGCGCGCTAATCGCAAACGAAGGAGACGGAATCAGAATCACGTCCGCTACGCTGGGAAAAGTCGTCGATTACGGCATTACCGACGTAAACAACATGGGCGCGGCCATGGCGCCCGCCGCGGCGGACACGCTTCTTTCTCACTTCCGCGAAACGGGAAAAAGTCCGGAAGAATACGACTTGATCGTAACGGGCGATTTGGGCGCGCTCGGCAGCCGCATTCTCAAAGACCTCGCTTGGGAAAAAGGTTTGGATATTTCCAAAAATCACATCGATTGCGGAGAAATCGTTTATAACGTGATCGAGGACGAATTTCAAGGCGGAAGCGGCGCGGGATGCTCCGCCCTTGTACTCAATTCTTATCTTCACGCCAAAATGATGACGGGAAAAATCAAAAAAATTCTCTTTGCAGCGACGGGCGCGCTGCTCTCCCCCGTCTCTTCCGGACAGGGCGAGAGCATTCCCTGCATCGCCCACGCCGTCACGTTGGAACGCTGAAAAATTACGACAGGCGGCAGCTCTACATATGGAATATCTCGATATTTTTCTCATGTTCGTAAAAGCGTTCGCCGTAGGAGGACTGATCTGCGTCGTCGCGCAGATCGTCATTAATCTTACGGAGCTAACCTCGGGCAAGATTCTCGTGCTGTTTATGCTGTCCGGCGTAGCGTTAACCGCCCTCGGACTGTATCAGCCTCTCGTCGATTTTGCCGGCGCAGGCGCAACCGTTCCCATCTCCGGCTTCGGCTATCTATTGGCGAACGGCGCGATGAAAGGCGCGCAGAAAGGCTTATACGAAGCGCTTACGGGTCCTCTTGTCGCCGCAAGCGCCGGAGTTTCCGCAGCCGTCGTCTTTTCCTTTGTAATGGCGCTTCTCTTTAAATCGCACACAAAGCATAATTAACGTAAGCGATCGCTTTACGCGCCTTGCCGTTTTTTAAACGGCAAGGCGTTTTGCGCTTAACAATAGGACGCCAGCAGCTCGTAGAGCGTTTGATAATATTCCCCAAGGTACGTTCTCGCCAAAGTATCCATGGCGTACGATTGCAACCGTGCGTTTGCATCGGACGTCGCGTCCATATAATACTGCCGCACGACAAGAAACCGCTGGGAATAAGTAAGATTGTAATTGGGATTTTCCGGATAGCGGTAAACGCCGTTTTCGTTCCCGTCCGAAAGGCTCGAATCGTAGGCGATCTGATAGAGCAAATCGGCTTTTACCGTCTCGATATCCTCTTGCAGCCGCGCGTCGATCGCATCGTATTCGTATTGCAGAGCGGAAGAACGAGCGACGTTGTTTTTCAGCATGGCACGGAACCTCGCTCCCTTTTCCTCTTCCGCCGCGGCGAGAAGCTTATTTTTTTTCGCCTGCGCCGCCGTTACCATCGCAAGCTGTACCGAGGAAAGTTCTCCGTACGCCTCGTCCGTTAAATCGATGATATCGATTACCATGCTTCGCCCTCCCTTACACCGTATACAACGGCGGCGACGTATGCGTTTTCCGAATGAGAACGGATTGTAAGCGCAAAAGCGTTTCCGTGTACGGGGCGGGAAAAACGCAACCGTACGCCCGCTCTTCCGTGCGCGTACGAGGGCGCGCCGCGCTCCGCTCTCGCCTCTACCAAAAATTCTCCGTCGCCCTCTACCGTTACGCAATCGAGATATTTATCCGCGTCGGAAAGTCCCAAAAGCGAATATTCCGTCTGCACAAGACATTCTTTCAGCGGCGGCAATCCCCGCGGGGTCAACCGGCAGAGCGAACCTTCGCAAGCGAAATATAATCCGTCTGCGCCGCACGCAAGAGACTCCGCTTCATAACGGAGAAAATATCCCGTCCGTTTGATCGGGTCGGCGCAAAAAATCGCCCGTTCTCCCCCTTTCAACGTCGCCGCGCAAGCATATTTTCCGTCATATACCGCCGAAGAAAGCGGCATTGTCAGATCGATATAAGAAGCCCCGCAGCCGTCCATCAGAGAGCAAGACGTTCCGTTAAAGGAATACAGCCCGCTCTCCGTGAAAAACAGAACATAACCGCCGCAATTTTGCACCGATCCCGAAAGAATATTGCCGCACGCGAAAGGAACCGTCTCCGCTTTCAAAGAAAGCGTATCGCCGAGCGCGCGCAGCCGCGTAATCCCATGCCCGCGAAACAAATACAAGCGTTCACGGAAGGAGACGAGCGCGACGGCGTCTCCCCCTTCCGAGGGAAGATCCACAAATCCCGCGCCTTGCACGCTCCCCGTCCAATCTTCGGGCGCAAGGGGATTGGAATAGCAAATTCTGCACCCGTCCGCGGTAAAAATGCGCTCATAATGCACGGCGGCGCACGTTCCACCGCTTGCCCCGACCGCTTGCGCCTTTCCGTTTGCAAGCGCAAACACACCGCCCTTCGTAACGGCAAAATAGCGTTCCTCTCCGTTTTCATTGAGAAAACAGAGTACGTCCCGCGGAGCGGACGAGAATGTATACTCGGCGCCGTCTTTCAAATCGCAAAGCGCGTTTTCTCCGCGCGCAAACAGACGCATACCGTGTCCGCGCGCGGAGACCGTCTGCGAAAATCCGTCGGGAAGGGCGCATATTTTTTCGCGCCCCTCCGCAACGGCAAGTCCTTCTCCGTCCTTGCGCATATGCAGCGCGCGGACGGATACCGCTCCGCTTTCTTCGCCGTTGAGCGCTAATTTCCGCCGTACGCTCCGTCGCGTAAATACGGGAATTTCCAACGTTTTATCGGGAATCATACCCATCTCCTCGACCGCACCGCAAGCTTCCGCCGCACGATATTCGCCGCTCTCAACGCGTCGCGGTACTTCTTTTCCCACATCGCCGCTTCCGAATACTGTCCGCGGGAAAGACAGAACTCCGTCGCCACGCCCAAAGAGAGCAATCTTGCGGAAATCTTATCCGAAAAGGAGCTATCGTCCTCCAAGCCCCGTCGGGCGGGCGTATAGCTGTACGTCACGTTCACTTTTCCCCGAACCGTCTTTAAATACGCGGGAAACTGCTCGAACGGAACGCTCGCGCCGTCCCGCTTTACGGAGCAAACCGCGACGGGCGCGTAAGCAAACTGCGTATAAGCAATTTCGCCGTTATCGGAAGAGAACGCCTCTTCGTTTTTCAGCGGAAAATAATCGAGCGCGATCTCGTTTTCCACCAGATTGTAACAGCGTAAAAGCGCCGCTGTATCCCCCTCCGGCTCCCGCGCAAGAGAGACCGCCGCATAAAGATCTTCCCGTCCGAGCGTCGACGCGGCAAGCGCGAGCACTTCCTTAACTTTCATGCGCGCACTCCTTCGATCAGGCTTCGTTAATGCCCGTAAGAACACCCTGTCCGCAAGGACGGCTGCACAGAAGTTCGGCGTATTTGACGAGCGTCGCCGTATAAACGGGTTTTCCCGCAATCTGTTTGAGAATTTTTCCGTCCTCGCCTTCCAGCCACTGCCAATCGCAGAGCTGATGAAGGGCGAAATCGTCCGTATTCAGCAAATACATCGTGTTCTTGGGACAGAATCTATCCGCAACGACGGGGATTCCGTCGAAAGAAAGCGCGCGGAATCCGCCTTCCAGTTCAAGCGATTCCGTCTTACGGTATGCGGAAATCGCACTAAACAGCGCGCGCCGCACGCCGTGCGAACAGACGATGAAGTTGATATTTCCGCCCGCGTTCTCTTCGACGGCGTCGATCGCTTTTTGAATCTTCGCTTCGCTAATCGCGCCCGTTTTTGCGGCGATATAAGGATTCATCCACGGATTTGCCGCCCTCGAAATCCCGTAAATATCCGCATTCGAAAAGATCGCGCCCAACCCCGTCAGTTCAAGTCCGTAAGAGTTCTGCATCACCAAGATATCTCCGTCCGCGGGCGTTACCCCGTCGAGGACGATCGCGCCTGTCTCGCGGTTTACGGCGGTTACGGCGACGCCGGGATTGCTCAACGTTTTATTCGTATAAACGTCCACGATCATACCTTCCGCAAGGTTTTGGGGACTATCCGCCGTAACCGTAGTTTCGCCGTCTTCCGTCATAACGCTGAGCGCGCAAAGTTTTCCCGAGCCGTCGCCGAACAGCATTCTGCCGAAATTGAAAGAGGAACTTTTCACAAGGGAATCCATTTCGTCGTTAAGCAAATTGACGAACGCTCCCTCGTTGACGGCGGAAGAACGAATGGCTTTATCGGAAATTTCAATGGTTCCGTAAAGATTTTTCAAAGTGGAAACGAGCTGCGCATAGCGCGTGCCGCCCGCTTTGGGGAGATCGCCCTCTTCCGTGCCGGCGCCGACGCCGCCGTTCAAGCCTATGCGCACCGCCTTTCTCACGTCTCTGCCCCAAACGTCCGCAGTCGTTTTGCGAAAAGCGGCGAGCAGAGGATTGGCGCTTTTATCGAGCTGATCGCTCACGACGTCTAAATAATAAGATTTTAAAATGCTGTCCGCTGTCTGAGTTGTTACCATAATTTTTTCTCCTTAACGTTTTTTAAATAGTCGAGTGCGAGCGCTCCCGCGTCCGCAATCGATCCGGGTTTCCGTACGGGGACGGAAACCCCTTGTCCCGCGCCCGTCATCAAGGGCACGCCTTTGAGCGAATCGAGATACTCCCCGATTACGCGTGCGCGCACGCTCTCGTTCCGCATGACCGTGCGATAAAGTTCTTCGCTTCCGCACTCCGCGCGCACGGACTCCTCTTCGCCCGGGTTGTTCCTTTTTTCGAGTTCTCTCAGCCTTTGACTGCGGCGGGTAAATTCCGCTTCGAGTTCCCCGTATGCGTGCGCGAGGGCTTCGACGCTGTTGAATTTTCCCAAAACGGACGGTTTTTCTTCGTTTTTTTCTTCCGCTTTGTCAATCGTCTTTTCGTTCTCCTCTGTCATGATATTCTCCTTTGAGGCGATGGCTTCTCAGATGGCGCAAAATCCTTGCCTTTACCGCCTCCTCTTTTTCCCCGCCCGAGAGCAGGGCGCGCGTATGTTCGGCGATATGCAGGGCGTGATCGTCGTATTCGTCCGCCTCCACGTCGCGCTGCGCCAGTTCCATGTTCTCCCGTTCCGCCTTTTTTAAATGCAGCTGAGAGATATCCTTTGCATTTTCGAACGAACCGTAACCGAGCGCTTCGAGCACTCTGTTGCGCGTCGCGTCCGAAAGTTTCCCGTCCTCGTTTTCAAGCAACCCGAGCGACAGTAAGGAAAGTATTTCCTCTTTCTTCTGTTCGACCGTCTGATCGTACCCCGTTTCGAACTGTACGTCGTCCGCCGAAATATCGCTCGCGTCGAAATAGACGATTTCGGTATCCCCGCCCGTTCCCGTCATGCGCAAAAGTCTGCGGGAAGAAGCAAATTGTTTGTAGAGATGCAAAATCTGTTTTCCGATCTCTTTTACCGCCCGTTCTACGCTCTCCACGCTTAAATGGAGACGGTTGGTATCCTGATCGAGCAGAAGTTGCAATCCCGTTGCCGAAGTCACGTTCGAAGGACTTGCGGAATTGCGCGATATTTCGCTCATCCCCGAAACGAGCATAAACTCCGTCGAAAGTCTGCTCTCTTCTTCCGCAAATTCGGCGGGAAGAGAACCGCAGTCGAGAAATTCGGGCGCGGATGAGCCTTGGCGGTAAACGAGGACTTTCCCGGGAAACAGCCCCTCCTCCGCCAACTCTTCCGCGTCCAGCGAACCGTCCTCCACCGCGATCACGCCCATCGAAAGCCTGTTCAAGAACTCATGCTTGCGGTTGCGCACGGCGTTATAAGCCCTTTGCAGCGGAATCATGCGATCCACGACAGACATTCCGAAAAACGCTCCGGCAAGCGGCGTGCAGGTTTGACGAACAAACGGAAAAACTCTCTCCCCCCTGTCCCCGTTCATATAGGGCAGCTCTCCTTCGTATAGCAAAACGCCGCCCGCCGCTATTTCCAACCGCCCTTCGGGATATTCCCCGTTCGGACGGATATACCGTTCGATTAATATTTCCATATCGTCGGATACGGGAAGCTCTTCTCTGTCGGAAGGACGCTTCCAGCCGCTCGCGGAAGAATAGGGAGCAAACGTAAAACATTCGATTGCACGCCCCGCTAATTCCACGCCGAATTTTTCTTTGATTTCCGAAACGGGAACCGCCTTGGCGTGAATGATACTCTTCACCCCGTCCATCGTCTCGGCGGTAAGCGAATCGGGATATATTTCGAAGGGAGACAACGCCGCCACCTGAACGTCGCCCTCTTTGATTTTACGTCCCGTCTCATCCGTGCCGATGAGTTTTCCGTCTTCGTAATTCCATACGATCTTATAAAACGCCGTGCCGCACGTTTCCGACCAAAGGGTGGCGCGGGAGACGATGGAATCGAGATCGAGTCTGTTTTTGACCGAGCGTAAAATATGAGATCCCAAACGCGCCGTTTTGATATCGTCCTCCGAATCGGAAAACGCTCTGACTTCGAGCGTGGGGCGCACCTTGGCAAGCCGCGCCAAGCGCGTTTCCACGGTGGGCGCGATATGGTTGAAGCACCTGCGCGACTGCCAATAAAACGCGGCGTCCTCTTCTTCCGTTTCTCCCGTAGGCGAAACGTCGCAATATTGGTTTCCGCTTACAAAGTTCATGTTCAGCCGCCAACCGCGTTCCAATTGCAGCCTCGCTTGCTGCCGCGCGCGGAAATCGGCGTAAATTTCTTCGGCAAGATCCGCTTTCCGTTTCTCTTCCCGCCGCTGTTCCAACTCCTGTTCGTTCATAGATTCTCCTTTAACTGTTTTAACAGTCTGTTTTTTTCCGCTTCCAGTTCTTCGTCCGTAAACGCCGAATAATCCGACGTTTCAGCAAGCAGCTTCACCGCTTTCAAATCGGGCGGGACTTCTTTTTTGACTTCCCGCCGTTTCACGAGTTTCAGCTCGCCGTCCTCCACGCCGTATTCTTCGGTTATTTCCTCTACCGCGTATCCGTGCGCGAGTTTCTCAATCGTATTTCGAATATCCTGTTTCATCTCTTCTTCTTTTCTCTCCTTTCGGACGAGACAGCGCGCGGATGAGCCGTTCTTTTTCCTTTTGCACGCCGCTCTTGTCCGCCTCCCTCTGAATGCGCCGCGGACGGTTCATCAGATAGTATCTCAGCTCGTCCA
>CAYZTP010000025.1:0-15482 GCA_964481555.1 uncultured Clostridia bacterium
TCGATCGGCGCGATTACATTTCGGAATAAGCGTTAACGATTTTTTGCGCTTCTTCCTGCACGCGGCGGGCAAGGGAGACGGGGGACAGAACTTTAAACCCCGCGCCCGCCGATAATATCTTTCCTACGAGCGTGTCGTCGTCCGGAAGGGAAACTTCGGCGACGTAACGATCTCCACGCCGCAAAATATTTTCAATACCCAACCATTCTTCGGCAAAAGGAAGCGCTTCCGGCGCGATTTCGAAGAGCGCAAATACGGCGTTTTCCGCTTCATGCCAAAAATTCAAAGGAATCTCTTCCCGACGGAAGGGCAGCCGTTCGAAATGTTCTCCCGTTTTTAATATCGTGCGCATCCGTCCTAATTTAAACAGGCGGAATGCGTTTCTCACCGAGCAATAGGCGTAAACATACCAAATATTTTGTTTATAAACGAGCAGATGAGGCAGTATTTTACGTTGCGTACGTTCGCCCGATCGCGAAATATAATCGATTTCCAACGCTTCCCGCTCTTCGATCGCCCGTTCTGTGAGGGAAAGCTTTTCGGAAAATCTATGTTCGTCTCCCCAAGTTCCGCTGTCTACTAAAATATTGCCCGAAAGGGTAAGGTCGCGTCTTTCCGATTTCGCTTGCGCGGACAGCTTTTCCATTGCGGAGGATAGCGCGGGATCGGAAAATTGTTCGTTCATCACTTGCAACGCCTGAATCGCCTTTTCATATTCCTCTTTCGTCATCAGCCCTTTCGGCAGCTTGAACGCGTCGGAAATATAGACGCCTCCGTTTGCTCCTCTCGCTACGTCGATGGGGATTCCCGAAATCGTCATTTCGTCGATATAGCGGTAAATAGACCGAACCGAACAGTCGTATTTTGCGGCAAGTTCGCCCGCGCTCACTTTGCGCTTGGCGAGCAAAGTAAATAAAATTCCCGTCATGATCTGATATTTCATGCTTTTTCGCCTCGATTTTTGTTTTTTCTGAAATAATTTTAACATACATGACAATATTTGTCAAGTATAAAGGATATAATAGAGAGCGAAAAGGGGTGCGAAATGAAAACGGATATGATTTACGAAACGGAAAAGCTGCGTTCCGAACGGTTAAAAAGAGAAAACGCGGCGTTGGAAAAGCGGCTGAAAGGACAAAGCTTTCAAACGGCGTTCGTTTCCTTTTGCGAGACGCGGGGACTGTACGAAACTACCCGTAACGCTTCCGCCGCGGCTTATTCAATTTCACATTAAATTATTCGCTCGGTCGAAATGATATAAAATAGCGATTTTTTACATTTTTGGCAGAAAATTTGTGATAAAACAGTTGACATAGTCATGCGTTTCTGTTAAAATTTAATCATATCAAGGGGGAAAATGAGCGTTCGAGACGATAATCGGCTGTTTTGTTCGGGAGGTGGCTACCAATGTATAATTTTTCACTTTAAACGTAAAGATAGGTTAACATCTCTCTTTGCGTTTTTTTGTTCTAAAATCAAAAAGACGGGTTCTGCATTTTTGCAGATCTCGCCCATAAAGAAAAATTAAGGAGGTAGTCGCTTTGAAAAAAATAAAGTATTTCCTATTAATTATATTTATGTGCACTCTCTGTTTGGGAATTGCCGCTTGTAAACAGAACGAGCCGGCGGTAAGACTCAATGAACCGCAAAACTTGCAAATGGACGGAAGAACGCTTATTTGGGATGAGGACGAAAACGCGTCCTGTTATGTCCTATATTTCAATTTTACCGAACACACGACGTATGACGCAAGCTTTGACCTTTCGGAGCTTTTTTTCCCCAATACATACCAAATAGAACTCATGGCGGTCGGCGACGGCAAAAATTTTGAGAATTCGTACTGGACCATTTATTCCTACACCCCCGAAGAAATCCTTCCATACGGCTATGACGAGAGAGGACTCAAATATACGTTGCTTGAGGATGAATCGGGTTACGAGGTATCCCGCGGTAGCCTATCTTACAATGATTCTCGTTTGAGCGGCTATATTGTGATTCCCGACTACTTCTGCGGCTTACCCGTCAAAGCAATTACCGACGGGTTGTTTGCTAGTAAAATGCTCAATATAGATAAATCGACGGGTTATGGTTGCAATACGGTTGTCACAGGCGTCCATCTCCCGAAAAAACTTGAAACCATCGGGGAAGACGCGTTCGTCTATTGCATTTCGCTCGAAGAGATCAATATTCCGGATACCGTTACCGAGATTGGCGAAGACGCCTTTGCTTTTTCCATAAAATTAAAAGAGATCCATATTCCGTCCGGTTTAAAAATCATTGAAGACGGCGTCTTTAATCAGACGAATATCACGAAAGTGGTGATATCCGATAGCGTAGTTTCCATTGGAATGGCTGCATTTGGATATTGCACAAATCTTACGGAAGTGATTCTACCGAATAATCTGGAATCCATCGATGACTACGTGTTTGTAGGTTGTTCCGCGCTCCGTGAAATCAATGCGCCTCAAACGGTCGTTTGGTTGGGGAAGTATGCTTTCAAAGACTGCTCGGCGCTTCCCGAGATTCCCGTATTCAATCACCTTGAATATATGGGGCGGGACGTTTTTGAAGGGACTGCTTGGTATGAAAGTCAGCCGGACGGATTCGTTATCTATGCGGAAGATATCCTCTACCGTTATAAGGGCGCTCTTCCGGAAGGAGGCGCGATAAACAATCTGCCTTCTCAAATTCAATCTATTGCAGGCGGCGCGTTTGCCGGGCTTTCCGACCTTACCTCGATTTATCTGCCCGACGGCGTGAAACTCCTTGGCGAGGATACGTTCTCAAAATGCACTTCTTTGACCGATGTCCGTCTCCCGCAAGGACTGACCGACATCAAGACGAATACCTTCCGTGGGTGTTCATTGCAATTTATCGAAATACCGGACGGCGTTAAAAGCATTGAGGACTGCGCATTTAATTGCAACAAACTGACAGAGATTGTGTTGCCCGCCTCTCTCGAATTTATAGAACACGACGCCTTTTTTAGCTGTAAAATTACGACAATTTTCTTTAAGGGAACGCCCGCGCAGTGGGATACCGTCACAATAGAAGACAATAAGACACAACCCCTTAATAATCCGCCGTTAAAAGGCGCGACGATCTGTTACTACTCCGAATCTGAGCCGACCGCCGAGGGGAACTATTGGCATTATGTCGACGGAAAGCCCGTCGTTTGGTAATTTGCATTTTATCATGAAAGACTGCTAAAAAGCATGGGCGACGTTTTCGTATTTCGCCCATGCTTTTTACTTTAAAAGGAAGAAAGACGGCTGTGCGCCGTCTTTCCGTTATAAAATATCTGCAAGTAAATTTGTCATGTCGTATAGTCCGGCAGGTTGTTCTTTCAGCCAAATCGCGGCTTTTAACGCGCCCGAGGCAAATACTTTGCGGCTTTGCGCCGAATGGGATAGGGTAATCGTTTCGTCCTCGCCCGCAAACATTACCTCGTGTTCGCCCACTATGGTGCCTCCGCGTATCGAATGAACGCCGATTTCGTTCGGTTGCCGCTCTCCCACGATCCCGTGTCTGCCGAAAACAAGCTTTTTCTTTTCGCCGAAACCTTCGTTCACGCTGTCGGCAAGCATCAGCGCCGTACCCGAAGGCGCGTCCTTTTTATAGCGGTGATGACGTTCGATAATTTCCGCGTCGAAACTGTCGCCCAAGGCTTTCGCGGCTTTTTTAACGAGCATTTGCAGCAGATTGATCCCGACGGATAAGTTGCCCGTTTTAAAGACGGCGATCGTTTGCGCGTAATCGGCAATGAGCGCCTCGTCCGTTTTAGAATATCCCGTCGAGCCGAGTACGATTCCGATTCCGCGTTGTTTGCAAAAAGCGAGCCGTTCTTCTAAATCCTGCGCCGAAGAGAAATCGATCACGACGTCGGCCGTCTGCGTCACTTCGGGAAAAGAACGAAAGAGGGGAAAGGGGGAGGCGGCGGAAACGCGGTCTACCCCGCATACGATTTCATGATTTGCGGCTGCGGCGAGTTCCGCCACGTTCTTTCCCATGCGCCCGCAAGCGCCGCATAATATAATCTTCATGTCGTCACCTTTAATCCGTATTCTCGCATCGCTTCCCTTAGCAAACGCTCATGCGCTTCTTCCATCGGCGTTAACGGCGCGCGCGGCGCGCCCGCGTTCAATCCGAGCGCGTTCAAGCCCGCTTTTACCGGAATCGGATTGACTTCTAAAAAGCACGCTTTCGTTAAGGGGAGCAAGGCGTCGTTCCATTCGATTGCCGATTGCAAATCTCCGCTTAAAACCGCTCGGCACAGCGACGAAACGCCCTTGGGGGCGAGATTGGAAACCACGGAGACAACCGCCTTTCCGCCCGCCGCCAAAATGGGGAGATTGAGCGCGTCTTCGCCCGAATATAAATCGCATTTTCCGCGGATCAGCCGCGCCGTTTCCAAAACCTGCGCCATATTTCCGCTTGCTTCTTTTATGCCCGCAATATTCGGGATTTCGGCGATACGCGCCATCGTTTCGGGCAGAATGTTCACGCCCGTCCGCGCGGGTACGTTATAGCAAATAACGGGGATATGTACGGATTCGCAAATTGTTTTATAGTAGAGATATAATCCGTTTTGCGTGCATTTGTTATAGTAGGGCGTAACCGCAAGAACGCCGTCCGCGCCGAGCGATTCCGCACGTTTGCTTGCTTCCGCGGCTTTTTCGGTGTTGTTGCTCCCTGTTCCGACGATTACTTTCGCGCGTCCGTTTACATATTTCATTGCAAATTCGATCAGCGCGGTTTTTTCTTCCTCGCTCATTGTCGCGGGTTCCCCCGTCGTACCCAATACGACGAGCGCGGAAACGCCGTTTTCGAGCTGATAATCGATCAGGTTTCCGAACGCTTCGAAATTGACCGATCGATCTTGAAACGGAGTGACGAGCGCGGTTGCCGCGCCGGTTAAAAAGTTTATCATATTTTCCTCCGATTGGATTTTTTCTTAATCGAAATAGCCTTTTGCCGCCAACAGTTCGGCAAGCAATACCGAACCGCCCGCCGCGCCCAACAGCGTGTTATGCGAACAGCCGATAAATTTATAATCGAACACGGAGTCCTCCCGAAGGCGCCCCGCGCAAACCGCCATGCCGCGTTCCGTCATGCGGTCGAGTTTCGGCTGCGGTCTGTTTTCCTCTTCCAAATAGTGTAAAAACTTTTCGGGCGCGGAAGGAAGCCCCAGTTCTTCCGGTTCGCCCCGATATTCCGCCCAATCTCTGAGAATTTGCTCTTTCGTCGGTTTATGTTCGAATTTAACGAAAACCGCCGCGGTATGCCCGTCGGAAACGGGTACGCGGAGACACTGCGCGGTAATTACGGGTTCCCTTGCGGGTACGATTTTGCCGTCTGCGATCTCGCCCCATATCTTTAAAGGTTCTTGTTCGCTTTTTTCTTCTTCTCCGCCGATATAGGGGATGACGTTGTCTACGATTTCGGGCATCGTTTCGAACGTCTTTCCTGCGCCGGATATCGCTTGGTAGGTGCAGGCGAGGGCGCATTTGATTCCGTATTTTTTCAGCGGGTGCAAAAGAGGCACGTAAGATTGCAGCGAACAATTTGTTTTCACCGCAATAAAACCGCGTTTCGTTCCCAACCGTTTGCGCTGCGATCGAATGATTTCGATGTGCGAAGCATTGATTTCGGGAATGACCATGGGGACGTCGGGCGTGAAGCGGTGCGCCGAGTTGTTGGAAACGACGGGAATCTCCAATTTCGCGTACATTTCTTCCAGCTCGCGTGTTTTCGCTTTGTCTAAATTGACCGCGCAGAACACGAAATCGACTTTTCCGACTAAACTTTCCGCATCTTTCTCCGCGTCAAGCACGATCATATCGTTCGTATATGCGGGGATCGGTTCGTTCATCGCCCATTTGTTTCCGACCGATTCGGGATATTTTTTCCCTGCCGAACGCTCGCTTGCAAGCAATGCCGCAGGCGTAAACCAAGGGTGATCTTTTAAAAGGCATATAAATCTCTGTCCGACCATTCCCGTCGCGCCCACTACGGCGACGGCGTATTTTTTTTGAGCCACAAAAACTTCTCCTCTTCGATTTATAAAATAAAACGGCGATGAATATCGCCGCCGTCTGACGTTTCCGAATTACGATTACCGAAAGCGCATCACCGCGGTGACAGTAGCAAGGGTATTCTCCCATGCTCCCAACGTACGGGGTAAGGCGTCCGCGCGTTTCGGCGGCGATGTCCTTTCGTCCGTCGTCGTGAAAATCCCTTACGATTTTTCGGACGGAGTACTCATACTCAACCGCTCCTCTTATCAGCCTTACTATTTTAACATAGCTTATGTGAAAAGTCAAAGAATTTATCGGATTTTGATTGAAATATTTTTTGTTTTGTAGTACAATAGCGATGTATAACCAATTATTCGCAAGATAAAGTATTTTACGGGAGTCGTATTATGGCAGACAGAGAGCATAAAGGATTGGTGGCCCGTTGGTTGGAGGGGAAAGAGCGCAGCGACGATTATGTGCGCACGACGCTTCCGTCCAGCCGCTGGGAGCTTTTTTGGGATATTCTCAAAGGGAGATTCGGGCGGTTGATGCTTGTCAATCTGCTTGTGCTTACAACGTTTCTTCCCATTATCGCCGTCTATTTCTTTCGGTGGTATTCTTCTTTGGCACAGAACATGACGGGGCCGTACGCTTCCGGATTGATGATCGGATATCCCGTCATTCCGGACGTAACGGGACTGGCGGAATTGAGCGCGTTCCAATCGGATCTCGTCTTTTTTGCCCTATATATCGTAGGTTCGGTGTTTGCCGCCGTCGGAATTTCGGGCGGTATGTACATTATCCGCAATCTGATTTGGACGGAGGGGATCTTCGTAGCGAACGACTTTTTGCGGGGGATCAAGCGTAACTTTTGGAACGTTCTCGAATCGGTGCTTATTTTTTCCGTTTTATTGTTCTTCGTGCAGACGATGAACAATCTTGCCGATCTGTACCTTACCGCCGATACCTCTCTGAACGGCTGGATGATCGCCTCGCAGGTGGTGGGCTATGTGCTGCTTGCGTTTGGGATCCTCGTGTGTATGTGGATGATTTCGCTCGGCGTCAATTATAAACAAGGACCTTGGACGCTCTTTCGCAACGCCGTCATTATGACGCTGGGTACGTTCCCGCAGACGCTGTGTTTTGCCGTGTTGGCGTTGCTTCCGTTCGTTCTCATTCTCTTCGGAAGCGGACTGCTGTTGGCGATCGGGATTGTGCTGCTGCTTTTAATCGCCTTTTCTTATACTATGCTCGTATGGATGGATTATTGCCAATGGGCGTTCGATAAATTCGTCAATCCCAACATCGGCGCGCAGGTGGGCAGAGGACTGTACAATAAAAACAAAAAGGAAGAGTCCGTGGGTGACGCAACCGTTTCGGATAGCGCGGCGATGCGCGAATACCGCCGCTTGATTGTGGCGCAGGGCAAGAGCAAGCTCGTTTGCCGTCCCATTAAGCCCATCGACGACGGGTTGGACGTCTATCAGCTTCCCGAATCGTTCTCGCGCGACGATTTGCAGCGGTTAAAGGAGAGCAAGGAAAAAATCGACGAATCGGTGAAAGAATACGAGGACGAGCATAAAAACGACGAGGTCTATGTGGAATATAACAGGCAATTCGAGGAGCGCGAACGCGCGTTGGAAGAGGAGAACGGCAAAAAGAAGAAAAAGCCCAAGCATCCGCCTAAGATGCTGAATAAACGGTAACGTTATGGCGCGGGCATACGATTATCTTGCCGACAAGTTCGAGGAGCTTAACGACGACTGCGACTATTCCGTATGGTCGCAGTATTTTTTGAAAGGACTTTCCGCTTTCCGGGCGGGGGAAAACGGGTTGGAACTGGGCTGCGGAAGCGGCGCGTTCGCCCGTGCGCTGTGTCGGGCGGGATATCGAATGAGCGGAGCGGACGTTTCGCAGGCGATGCTTTCTAAGGCGGAGCAGCTTGCGCGGTCGGAAGAACTGAAAATTAAGTTTTTTCAGGCGGACGCGGCGAAGCTGCAAACGCCGGAAAAGTACGATTTCATTATCTCCCCCAACGATTGCATGAATTATCTTCCGCAGAATCGGTTAAAAAGCGCGTTTCTTCATGCGGCGCGGGCGCTTGTGAAAGGCGGGCTGCTTTGGTTCGACGTAAGTTCTCCGTACAAATTATATGAAAAAGTTGCAAATAATATCTTTGCGGACGATCGGGAAGACGTCACCTATCTTTGTTTCAATCATCAAATAGAGAACCGCATTATCATGGACGTCACGTTGTTTATAAAACGCAAGGACGGCGCTTTCGACCGTTTCGATGAACGGCATATTCAGTACGTTCACGAGGAAGAAAACGTGCTTTCCGCCCTCAACGAGGCGGGATTCGAAGTCTTAAAAACGGAGGGGCACCTCGGCGAAGAAAAAGAGCGGAGCGACCGTTTGAATTTTATATGCAGAAAACGATAAGCAAACTATACAAAGCTTTGATTTGCGGCGGGGAGATTTCTCTTGCGGCGTTAGATACGACGGCTCTTATACGGGAAACGGCGGCGCGGCATAAACTGACGTTCGTTGCCGCCGCCGCGCTCGGTCGCGTTATGACGGCGACGGCATACCTTTGCAGCTGGCTGAAATCGCCGTCGAGTACGCTTTCCGTTACGATAGACGGAGGGGGAGCGGGAGGAAGAATATGCGTTTCGGGAGACGGAAATTTGTATTTGCGCGGATTTCTTTCCAATCCCGAAGTTTTGTTGCCGCCCCGTGCGGACGGATCTTTCGACGTGGCGGCCTGCGTAGGCGGACGGGGCGTTCTCACCGTCACGCGCGACGACGGCGACGGAATTCCGTTTACGGACGCTTGCGCGCTTGTTTCCGGTAATATAGAAGATGATTTTTCCGCTTATTTTCTGAACAGCGAACAGCGTCCCACGACGATTGCGTTGAACGTTGCAACGAGTACGGACGGCTCTCTCCGTTCGGGCGGGATATTCTTACAGCCGCTGCCTTTTGCGGACGAGAATAATATCTTGCGCGCGCAGGAGACGCTTCAAAAAGCGCTCGTCGCTTCTGATTCTTTTCGCGGAGAGATAGGGAAAAACGTTTTGCAGACGTTCGGAGTCGAAACTTTCGAAGAGCGGAATATTCTTTTTCGTTGCCGATGCTCCGCGGAAAAAGCGTTGCGCACCGTAGCTTCGCTCGGCAGAGAGGAGGCAGAGAAGTTGCTTGCGGAAAATAACGGACAAATCGTCGTGCATTGCCACGATTGCAATACCGATTATACGTTCGGGAAAGAGGACCTCGATTTTTAAATGATGAAAAAAGACGATCACATTCTGAAACTTGATTTCAGCGAAGAATTTTTATTGGAAAGCGCGGAAAAGCGATTCGATGCGGGGGATTACCTCGGCGCGCTTACCATGCTCAATAAACGAGCGGAAATGTACCCGCCTTGTGCGGACGCTTCCGCGCTTTACGGCGATATTTACGAGAATTTAGAACTGTATTCGCTGAGCGCGGACGCTTGGTTCCGCTTTCTCGATACTTGCAACGAAGCGGATTTTCCGGAGGGCTATGAAGGACTTGCCGTTGCGTTTATGAATATGGGCGAGGACGTGCAGTCGGATATATTTTACCGCCGCGCATTCGACGTCGAAGAATCCGCTCTGTTCGAAGAGCTTATAAAAGACGACAGACCGGAACTTCGCCTCGTGCATGACGCCGAAGGCTCGATCGGCGATCCCGAGCTGCTGCAAAAGGGGCTTTTGCATATCCGTTCGGGAGAGTTGGAGAACGCGCGCAGCGTGCTCTCCGAAATTCCGCCCGAAAGTGCGGATTACGCCTCTGCGTCGGGACTTTCGGCGCTGTGCATGATGTTGGAAGGGAATACCGAGGGCGCGGCTGCGGAATGCGAAAGACTGCTCGAACGGCATCCGGATAACGTTGCCGCTTTGACGACTTATTGCGCCGTTCTCGGCGCGCAAGGAGACACGGAAGGGGCAAAACGGGTCGGAAGCAGATTGGCGGAAGTCGAAACCCAATCGGTGGAGGATCTGTTTCGCGTAGCCACCGCGCTTTGCGAAACGGGACTGGATGAAAAAGCTTATGAAAAACTGACGGCGTTAAAAGAAAAACTTCCGTATAACGACGACGTTTTGTGGTTTCACGCCGTATCCGCCTGCAAAACGGGGCGGCGGGAGGAAGCGATTGCGTCGCTCGAACGGCTTACGACCGTATATCCGCGCAAAGCGGTGGCAAAATATTATCTTGTTCGTCTCAGAGCGGAGGAGAACGTGGAGCCTACTTACTTTTACAGGCTTCCCGACGACGAATATAAAACGCTTGCGGGGTTCTTTCTCTCCGCGAACGGCGCAAAACAGGAGAACGCGGAACGTTATTCCGATATTCCCGATATCGACGAATATTTTCGTTTGGCTTTCGATCAGTTAGACGGTCGGGACGAAAAGTTGCAGGCGTTGGCGGCGAAAGTCGCGGTAAAGTGCCGTTGCGACAACAGCGTGCGGGATATTTTGCTCGATTATAATGCGGACGAAGCGTTGAAGCTCTCTATTCTGTACGATCTTGTTCTGCGAAACGAAGAAAATTCTTTCGGTACCGTGATCTGCAATATGTATCGGGAATTTTTTACGCATAAAATCGGAATCGGGGAACACAAACGTAAGCAATTTTTAAACGCCTTTGCCGACGTTTATTCGAAATTTGCGCTTTTCGGCGAAGAATGCGAGAACAAAATCATTGACGCGGCGGAGGACGTATATTATACGCTTGAAGCGGCGGACATGACCGATTATTTCGAAGAGCGGGAAGCGTTGTCCGCCGTCATCTTCCGTGAAGCCCGTCTGAAACAAGGGGAACGATCGATCGAAAAAGTTGCGGCTCTTTTCGGGGCGAACTTACGGACGGTAAAAGATATACTCAATTATTTAATTTAAGGAGTACGCAATGAAAAAGCTGATTGATTTCGACGCGCTGTTCGACGGAAAGCTCGCGCGCTATATGGAAGAGAATGCGGGAAAATACACCGAAAAGCAATGGGAAACGTTGATTCCGAAGCTGTATAAAAGCTTCGGGGAGACGTATCTGAAAATCGCAAACAATACGCCCAAGGGATATTATGCGGAAATGACGGACGCGGAACTTGTTGAAACGCTGAAAGCCCACGTCGAATCGGATATTCCCGTTTCGGATTTTCTTTGCCGCGAATTGGAAATGCGGAAACCGGATGAATTGCTCGCGCTGCTTGACAGCGATAACGCGGAATTGGCGACGATCGCCGTTAATATAACGGGAGATAACCCCAAAGCGTTCGACGCATATTTCCGCATTTTAACCGGAAACGCCGACCGGGAAATAAAAGAGACCGTTGTCGAGGGGCTGAAATCGGGTGCGGACGAGGCAAAAGAACGGGCGATCGCGTTGTACGAAGAGGGTATCGAGCGCGAATATATGTTGGAAATTCTTTCCCGTTGCAAGCGAAAGGACGATCGGATTTTTGACATACTGATGAAAGAATTCCGCTTGGGAGACGAATTGCCCATGCACGCAAGTTACCTTGCGGCGTACGGCGACGAGCGCGCGCTGCCCGTTCTGCTCGATTATATCGACCGCGACGAAATCAATTATCTCGAATATATGGAGCTGAAATATGCGATCGAAGCTTTGGGCGGGGAGTATAACCGTCCGCGCGACTTTTCAGACGACCGATATTATCGGGAAATCGCCGCGCAATCGCAGATCCTGCCCGATTTTACGGGGAACGAAAAGAAAACGGACGCGTGATTTTCGGAAACGGGAAAAACAAGCATAATTTAACGCCTTACGCCATAACATAATTCAGCAAGGATTTTGGCGGAGGCGTTTATTTTATGGAAACTTATCATGTTTACGAGGATATTGCCGCGCGTACGGGCGGTGAAATTTACGTCGGCGTCGTCGGTCCCGTCCGCACGGGGAAGTCGACTTTCATTAAAAAATTCATGGAAGATTTGGTTTTACCCGAAGCGACGGGCGCGAAACGGCAGCGCATGACGGACGAATTGCCGCAATCTGCCGCAGGAAAAACCGTGATGACGACCGAACCCAAATTCGTACCCGAAGAGGCGGCGGAAATTAAGGTGAAAGACGCGGTCGTAAAAGTCCGATTGGTAGATTGCGTGGGATATCCCGTAAAAGGGGCTTCGGGCTTCGAAGAGGACGGCGCGCCCCGCCTTGTAAAAACCCCGTGGAGCGAATTTCCCGTAACGTTTGAAGAGGCGGCGGAAAACGGTACGCAACGCGTGATCAGGGATCATTCCACGATCGGGATTTTGGTGACGACGGACGGTTCGATCGCGGATATCCCCCGCGCCGCTTACGAGGAGGCGGAAGAACGTGCGGTAAAAGAATTGCAGTCCCTCGGAAAACCGTTTGCGGTGCTTCTTAATTGCAAAGAGCCGTCAACCGCGTCGCCGCTGAGCGCACGGCTTGAAGAAAAATATTCCGCGCCGGTCATTGCGCTTAACGCGGAGGAGATGACGACGGAAGAGGCGGTTTCGGTTCTCGAACGCATTCTGTACGAATTTCCCGTACTTACGATCGACGTCGATTTGCCCGATTGGGCGAGAGTTTTGGAGGCGGACAGTCCGCTTATTTCCGAAGTTCTCTCGGGTATCCGCACCGTCGCGCCCAAAATCGGGAAAATGAGCGATTGCGCCTTGCTCGATTCGTTGTTTTCGGAGAGCGAAAAATTGCTTCCTCCCGCCTCTATGAAGCTCGATCCGGCAACGGGAAGAGCTTATGTGCGCATCGAGGCAAAAGAAGGGGCGTTTTATCAAGTTTTGAGCGAACATTGCGGCGTGGAAATCAAAGACGACTTCGCTTTAATGAGTTATATCTCCGCCTTGGCAGAAGCGAAAAGGCTTTACGACCGCGCAGGGCAGGCGTTCAAAGACGCGCGGGAATACGGTTACGGAATCGTTCCGCCCGAGGACGGCGAGATGAATCTTTCCGAACCGAAAGTCGTAAAACGCAGCGGCAGAGTGGGGGTGAATCTGCAAGCCGACGCGCCGAGTTATCATATTATCCGCGTCGATTTGACAGGAGAAGTGCATCCGGCGCTTAGTAACGAGGAGCAAAGTATGTCTTTCGTCAAAGAGATTTCCGAAAATATGGCGAGCGAGCCGGATCGCGTATGGAATACGAATATGTTCGGGAAAACGTTGAAAGAAATGCTCGGAGAAGAACTGTATCATAAAAATCGGTCGATGGCGGAAAACGTGCAGAAAAAAATGCGTCGTACGGTGACGAAGATCGTCAACGAAGGGAAGGGCGGCGTTATCTGTATTCTGCTTTGAGAAACGAAGGTTTAGAGCGGAACGTCCGCAGCGATATCTCTAAGAAAACGCAAGAAATCAACCGATAAGCGTGGCGCGTCTCCACGCTTTTTTTATACGTTCCTTAGCCGCGCGGATTGCAAAATATGCGACGCGGGCATTTTTTCGGTAATTTTTTTACAAGAATGCTTTTCCGCAACCGTAAGTCGGTTGACAAGCTTCATAAGATGTAGTATAATAATTCCGACAATGTCTAACTATGCCCTTAACAAGAATATTGCGGGCGTTTACAGATATAAGTCAAAACCAATATAGAAGGAGGCTGTTATAATGTTTACGCTTACCAGCCTGCTCCTTGTTAATACCGCGTTGGCGGTTACGCTTTGGATTGTTCTCTTTTTCGTAGGGGGTGCAATCGGCGGCGTCGGCGTGTGGTTTGTTCTGAAAAGAGTTTCCAAAAAGAAGTCCGAACGTAAGCTTGACGAAACGGAAAAACGCGTGCAAGAAATGCTCGATTCGGCGAAGTCGGAATGTAAACAACTTAAAAAGGAAGCCATCTTAGAATCCAAGGAACAGGATCTTAAACGAAGAAACGAATTTGAACAAGAGATGAAGGAGAAACGTGCCGAACAGCAGCGCACCGAATCCCGTCTCGCCCGTCAGGAGGACGTCCTCGAACGGAAGGAAACCGAACTGACTAAAAAAACGGAGAACCTCGAACAGCAGAAAAACAACCTTTCGAAACGGTTGGAAGAAGTGGAAAAAACGAGCGAGCAGCTTTCCCACCAACACGAACTGATGATCGAAGCGTTGGAACGGGTTGCCCAACTTACCAAAGAAGAGGCGAAAAAACAGTTAACCGACGAGATTTTAGACGAAACCCGCCGAGATTGCGCCGTACAGGTTCGCAACCTCGAACAGCAGGCAAAGGACGAAGCCGATCTCAACGCCAAGAATATTATTACGCTTGCCATTCAGCGTTGCGCTTCCGATCACGCGTCGGAGACGACCGTTTCAGTCGTGCCGCTTCCGAACGACGACATGAAAGCCCGTTTGATCGGGCGCGAAGGCAGGAATATTCGTGCGATCGAACAGGCGACGGGAATCGAACTCATCATAGACGATACGCCGGAAGTCGTCATTCTTTCCGGTTTCGATCCCGTGAGACGGGAAGTTGCCCGTCTTACCCTCGAACGCTTGATTGCGGACGGCAGAATTCATCCCGCCCGCATCGAGGAAACCGTGGAAAAGGTAACGAAAGAGCTTGATCAACAGATCAAGGCCGCGGGCGAAAACGCCATGTTCGAAGTGGGAATTTTCGGACTTCATCCCGAGTTGATTAAATTGATCGGACGGTTGAAATTCCGCACGAGCTATGGTCAGAACGTATACCGTCACTCCATCGAAGTAGCCCAGCTTGCGGGACTTATGGCGCAGGAATTGGGGTTGGACGTCAATTTTGCCAAACGCGCGGGTCTTTTGCACGATATCGGCAAAGCTGTCGATCACGAACAGGAGGGAACGCACATTCAGCTCGGCGCGGATCTTGCAAAGAAATATAAAGAAAACGCAATGATCGTAAACGCTATTATGGCGCATCACGGCGACGTGGAACCCAAAACAATCGAAGCCGTGCTGATCCAGGCGGCAGACGCAATTTCCGGCGCGCGTCCCGGCGCGAGAAGAGAGACGGGATCGAATTACGTGAAGCGGCTTGAAAAGCTCGAAGCGCTTGCGGCAGGTTTTTCGGGCGTGGAACGCAGCTATGCCATTCAAGCGGGCAGAGAGATTCGCGTTATCGTCAAGCCCGAACAGATCGACGATACAAAGGCGCTCTTCCTTGCCAAGGATATCGCAAAGAAGATCGAAAGCGAGCTTGAATATCCCGGTCAGATTAAAGTGAACGTGATCCGCGAATTCCGTTCCGTCGAATACGCAAAGTAATCAATAAAATTAAATAATACGGTATTCGCCGATAGGCGAGTACCGTATTTGATTACTGAATGGTTTGAAAAGCGATATAATATATGTTCAAACAGAGCGATAAACAATCATTGGATAGGAGGCGAAGTGTATGAACCGAGATATGACGGTACAATGTGAGAACGGTCTTATCAATATTCGCGTAGGCGCTATTATCTGAAAAGACGGTAAGCTCCTC
>CAYZTP010000026.1:0-13700 GCA_964481555.1 uncultured Clostridia bacterium
ACGGACGTTACGCCCGCTTACGGCTGCGATTATTATCTCTGCCCCGAACCCGCCGCGACGACAAAGATTAACGGTACGGCAAGCTCGGCGAAGCCTTTTCGCATGGCGGGCGATTTGCAGGAGCTGTACGGCGGCGGATATCCGCAAGCGGTGCTTGTCGCAAAGACGACTGTGGAAAGCGCGGCGATCGAGGAGATGATTTTTTGTATGCAAGAAAGCAAAGAGTATCTTGCAAGCGTTACGCCCGAAACGGTGCTTGAATTGTTGGAAGATAAGCGTACGGCGGGGCTTTCTCCCTCCTTCAACGCGAACAATCTCAACGCGACGGTAATTGCAAACTGCTCCGTTTGGTTTACTTCCGCTCAGAATTGTAAAGCGAAAGTCAACGAATATCTTGCCAAAGTGATCGAAGTGAACGGTACGGCTGCGAGCGCGGTATCCGATTCCTTCTATTATGCGGGGTAATTTTTGAAAAAGAATATGATTTTCTCCCTGCTGGCGCTTGTTGCGCTTTGGTTGGGATGGACAATCGCATATTACGCCGTTCGCAACGAATATCTTTTGCCGTCTTTTTCCGAGACGATGGTATCCGTCGGAAAACTGTTCGTCGACGGCGCGTTCTGGCAGGCGTTCGGCAATACGTTTTTACGAACGCTGTGGGCGTTTGCGCTCTCTTTCGTATCGGGCGCGGCGCTTGCGTTGCTTGCGGACTTTCGGGGAGAAGTCCGCGCTTTTTTCGCGCCCGTCGTCTCTGTTCTGCGCACTGTGCCTACCATGGCGGTGATCCTCGTGCTGCTGCTTTGGACGTCCCCGTCCGTCGCGCCCGTCGTCGTCTCCTTTCTCGTGCTGATGCCTGCGGTTTACGCCGCCGCGCTTGCGAGTTTAGACGACGTGGAAGCGCGTTACGGAACGCTTGCCGCGGCATACGGTGTGAGCGCGGGACGCAGACTTTGGAAGATGAAGATTCCGCTTGCCGCGCCTGCGCTGCTCAAACAATCGGGGGCGATCGCTTCCATGGGATTGAAAATCACGATCTCGGCGGAAGTACTTTCCAATACCTTTCGCAGCTTGGGCGGGCTCATGCAGGAAGCGAAGATGTTTGTCGAAATGCCGCGTCTGCTCGCGCTTACGGTACTCGCCGTCGTGTTGGGATTCGCGCTCGAAGGATTATGCGCGCTTGTCGTGAAACTGGTTGTGAGGTGGCGGTCGTGAATTTATCGGACGTGTGTAAATATTACGGCGAAAAAGCCGCTTTAAATCACATAAACCTTGCGTTCGGCGAAGGGGAGATTACCGCCGTTTTGGGGGAAAGCGGCGCGGGCAAGACCACGCTTTTGAACGTATTGGCAGGGCTTACTTCTTATGAGGGCGCGGTGGAAGGCAGAGAAGGGAAACGTCCGAAGCGGCGCGAGGAGTGCTCTTATCTCTTTCAAGAGGCGACGCTGTTGCCCAATTTGACGGCGGAAGGGAATTTAAAATTCGTCCTTCCCAAGAGCGAATGGGGGAGCGTTTCCGCCATGCTCGAAAAAGTTGGGTTGAAAGGGCGGGAACGGGCTTATCCGCACGAGCTTTCGGGCGGAGAGAAGCAGCGCGTTGCGGTTGCGCGGGCGTTTTTGTATCCGCATACGCTGCTGTTAATGGACGAGCCGTTTTCTTCTCTCGATTTATCTTTAAAAAAGAGTTTGATTGAACTTGTTGTAACCCTTTGGACGGAAAAAAAGAGTATGGTCGTGTTTGTCACGCACGACGTGCACGAGGCTGCTCTGCTTGCAAGCCGCGCGCTTGTTTTGCGCGAAGGGGAGCTTGCCGCCGACGTAGCGATTCCGGAGCCTTATCCGCGCGATTTCTTTACAAGGCTTCCGCAAGAGGAGACGCTCGTTCGCGCCTTAATGAGGGAAGTTTGAAACAAAATTGCATTGAAAGCATTCATAAAAAAACTTATCCTATAATTCAAAATATAAAGATAATTGGTTATTTTTGAGCGTTAATTCGCAGATATCTTCCTTTCGGTTTAAGCGATTAGGTTGACGAGTCTTCCCGCGACCACAATACATTTTTTCACTTGTTTTCCCGCGAGGCGTTCCCGCACCTCGGGCAAAGCGAGCGCGCGGGACTGAATTTCTTCGTTCGACAGTCCGTTCGCAATCATCGCCTTGCATACGATTTTGCTGTTCACCTGCACGGCGTATTCCGTTTCTTCCAGCACGAGTTTATCGGGATTCTCTTTCGGGAAGGATTGTTCGAATATAAAATCTTTTCCGCCCGTCTGCTGCCAAAGCTCTTCGCAGAAATGAGGGGCGAAGGGCGCAAGCATCAACAGAAAATCTTTCGCGGTTTCTTTTAATAAGGAAACGTTCTTTTCGGGGAGCGCGTCGTACTTCGTAATCGCGTTTAAAAGCTCCATCAGGCGTGCGACGGCGGTGTTAAAGGAAAATGCTTCCAAGTCGCGCGTGACGCGCTGAATGGCGTAATTGCGGGCGTAATCGAGGTCTTTCTCTCTGCTTCCGTAAACTTCGTTTTCCTCTTCCGCCTTATATTCGTTGATCTTTAAAATCGTTTTTTCCACGCGATCCATAAAGCGTGCGATTGACTTGATGCCGTCGTCGCTCCAAGGGCCGCCCTCCGTGTAGGAGAAGCCGAACATGAGATATAAACGGAACGCGTCGGCGCCGTATTCTTCCACATATTCGTCGGGAGAAACGATATTCCCGTGAGATTTGCTCATGCGGTTGCCGTCGGGTCCCAAAATGACGCCTTGGTGAACCAATCGTTGGAAAGGTTCGTCGAAATCGAGATATCCCATATCGCGCAGGGCTTTCGTAAAGAAGCGCGCATACAAAAGGTGCATACAGGCGTGTTCCGCTCCGCCGACGTAGGTATCGACGGGTAGCAGCTTATTTACCGTATCTTTATCGAATGGTTGTTTTTCGTTCTTTGCGTCGGCATAGCGCAAATAATACCAGCTCGAACAGACGAACGTATCCAGCGTATCGGGATCCCGCCGGGCGCTTCCGCCGCATTTCGGGCATTCGACGTTCATGAATTTTTCGTGCTTTGCAAGAGGAGATTTCCCGTCGGGACGAAATTCCACATCGTAAGGAAGCCTTACGGGCAAATCTTTTTCGGGAACGGGAACGTCGCCGCATACGGGACAATGAATGACGGGAATGGGCGCGCCCCAATAGCGTTGACGGGATACCAACCAATCGCGTAAACGGTAATTGATCTTTTTTCCGCCCTTGCCGATTTTGGCAAGATGGTTGGCTATCGCGCTGCGGGCGTCCTCTCCGAAGAGTCCGTCAAATTCAAGCGAATTTACTACGATTCCGTCTTCGCAGAAAGGCAGCTCCGTCTCGCCGCCCTGTTTTTCGATGACCTTTACGATGGGCAATCGATATTTGGTAGCAAACGCAAAGTCGCGCTCGTCGTGTGCGGGAACCGCCATCACCGCGCCCGTTCCGTAGCTGCCCAAAACATAATCCGCCAAATAGACGGGGACGCGCTTCCCGTTTACGGGATTCACGCAATAGGCGCCCGTAAAGACGCCTGTTTTTTCGCGCGTGGTGGATAGGCGGTCGATTTCGCTTGCTTTTTCCGCATATTCGATATACGCCTCCACCGCGTCTTTTTGTTCGGGCGTCGTTATCTTGCGCGCCAGAGGATGTTCGGGCGCGAGCACGACGTAAGTCACGCCGAAAACGGTGTCGCAGCGCGTGGTGTAAACGCGGAATTTATCTCCCGTTTCGCATTCGAATTCGATTTCGCAGCCCGTCGATTTCCCGATCCAATTTCGTTGCATGGCTTTCGTCTTTTCGGGCCAATCGATTTTATCTAAGCCGCTCAGCAGCTCTTCGGCATATTCGGTAATCTTAAAAAACCATTGCGTCAGATTTTTCCGTAAGACTTGCGTGCCGCAACGTTCGCAGCAATTATCCACAACCTGTTCGTTGGCAAGCACCGTTTGGCAGGAAGGACACCAATTAACGGGCGCTTCCTTTCGGTAAGCCAGACCTTTCTTATAGAGTTGAAGAAACATCCATTGCGTCCACTTGTAATAATCTTCTTCGCAAGTTTTGATCTCTGCCGACCAGTCGAACATTGCGCCCATGGCCTTGAGCTGTTTTTCCATGGTTTCGATGTTTTTCTCGGTCGAGTCTTTGGGGTGAACGCCCGTTTTGATCGCGTAATTTTCGGCGGGAAGTCCGAACGCGTCGAATCCCATCGGCTGAAAAACGTTATACCCCTGCATTCTTTTAAAGCGCGCGAAAGTATCGGTAGGGGCGTAATTGTACCAATGTCCGATATGCAGTTTCGCGCCCGAGGGATAAGAGAACATTTCCAAAACATAATATTTCGGTTTATCGCTCTTTTCGTTGAAACGGTTCAATTTCGCTTTCTCCCAGCGTGCTTGCCATTTCTTTTCCGTTTCTTTCATGTTCATAGTATGTAAGCTCCATACAAATTATTATCCCATTTATTATAGGACTTTTCTTTTTCGTTGTCAACGAAATTGGCTGTACAACAAATTTTCATTCGATTTTCGGTTTCAAACAGTTGTCTATGTGGTATAATATAATGAACAATGATTGCGAGAAAGGAGACAGAATATGGCGAATTATTGTCCTAATTGCGGCGCGGCGGTTTCTTCGGGAGATTCTTATTGCGCTTCGTGCGGCGCGGCTTTACGCGGAGGCGCTGCGTCGGGAACATCCGGCGCGACAAGCATCGGAAGCGCGGTCGCCGCGGGGGCTGCGGGCGCGCTCGGCACGTTAGTCGCGGTCACGCTCGTGGGAGGACTTACAAGGAATCTTTATTACTACGGCGGCAGATATTTTCTCGATCCTTTTTGCCGCAGACCGTTCATGGGCAGAATTATGGGCGGACCGAGACCGATGCCCCGCGGTATGGGACCGCACGGCGGGATGGGAGGACCGCACGGCGGAATGGGACCGCACGGCGGGATGGGAGGACCGCACGGCGGAATGGGACCGCACGGCGGAGGTCCGGGCGGAAGAAGATAAACGCGTAAATCCGTGCGATAGGCTCATAAAATTCCAAAAAGGAGAAATAATAATTTAGGAACGCCGATCGCACGGAAACCGTTTCTTTCCGAAATCAATCAACCGGACTTGCGAACGGCGGGTCGAAACATGGTCGAAAGACGGAAGCGGGAACAGAAATTTCTGTTCCCGCTTTCTTAGCGCGTTACGCGAATATTAAGCCTTTTTCTTGACAAGCCCGATGAGAAAAAAGAGGACGAAAGCAATTAAATCTGCAACGACGATTGTCGAACCGGTGGGCGTATCGAAAAACGCGGCCGCCAAAATACCGGACAGCGAACAGACGACGGAGACGATCGCCGAGCAGACGACGACGCACTTAAAACTCTTATAAACGCGCATAGCGCAGAGCGCGGGAAAGATGACGAAAGCTGAAACCAAAAGCGAGCCGACAAGACTCATGGCAAGCACGATGATTACAGCGATTACGACCGCGATCGCAACGTTGTAAATCTCCGTTTTCACGCCCGTAGCTTTTGCAAACGTTTCGTCAAAGGTAATCGCAAATATTTTATTGTAAAATATGACGTACAACGCGACGATAATCGCAGTAAATACGGCGCAGAGAATGACGTCGGGCCAGCCGAGCGTTAAAATCGTATAAGAACCGAATAACGTTGCGCATACGTCCGCCGATGTGTTCGGCGAATTGGAGAGGTTATAGATGAGATAGCCGATTGCCAACGCGGAAACGGAAATCATTGCGAGCGCCGCGTCGCCGTTCATTTTGGATTTGCGTCCGCCGAAGCAAAGCAGCAATACAGCGGCAATAACCGTGATCGGCATCGTAATGTATAGATCGTTGGAAAGCCCCAAAACGGCGGCAACCGCCATCGCGCCGAACGTGACGTGCGAAAGCCCGTCGCCGATAAAAGAAAACCGTTTTAAAACGAGCGTCACGCCCAAAAGGGCGGAACAAAGCGCAACCAAAACGCCCACAAGCAGCGCGCACCACATATAAGCGAATTGGAAATTTTCCAAAAATTCAGACCACATAGAAAGTAATTGCGTTTGCATTTTATTCGCCTCCCAACGAAAACATTCTGCCTACGTCGCTCTCGCGGTATTGTTCTACCGTGCCGTAAAAACATTCTCCGTGCAGCACGTGCAAAACGTGCGTTGCGTAAGAGAATACGGCGGCGATATCATGCGAAACCATAATGATGGTAATATTGTCTTTTCGGTTGAGTTCGCCGATCAAACGGTACATATCCGCCGTCACTTTGGGGTCTAATCCTGCGACGGGTTCGTCGAGCAACAAAACATTGCCCGTTGCGCATAGCGCGCGGGCGAGCAAAACCCTTTGCTGCTGTCCGCCGGAAAGTTCCCGATAGCATTTTTTCGCAAGTTCGGCGATCTGTAACCGTTCCATTTTTTCTTTCGCAATCGTTTTCTGTTGTTTGGAATAGAAGGGACGAAAGCCGCTTTGATACAAAAATCCGGAAAGGACGATTTCTTCTACCGTGGCGGGGAAATCGCGCTGAACCGGCGTTTGCTGCGGAAGATATCCGATCGCCGTCTCTTTCAGAGCTTCGCTTTTAATGATTTCGCCGGAAAGGGGAGCCTGTAAACCGAGCAGCGTCTTTACGAGCGTGCTTTTCCCGCTTCCGTTTTCGCCTACGATGCAGAGATAATCTCCCTCGTTTACCGTAAAGCCGATATGATCGGCGACGATTTGTCCCTCATAACCGAGGGAGAGATCTTCGCATTTCAAAAGTTCGTCCATCGATTATTTTGCCTCCCGCGTTTTCGCGTTTGCGGGGCGAAGAATGCGTTCAAGCTTCGTGTACTTGATTACGGCAATAATGTTGCCCGCCAAAATCGCCAAGGAAAGGATTACGCACCAAATCGTATCCGCATACATGGTGCAAACGGCGGGATTGCAATACAAGACGTACAAGTCCGAGGCGTTCATAGAAAGCGCTATGGCATACAACGCTACCGCAGAAACGGTCGTGAGCACGCTTCCGATTAACGCAATCCAGCTAAACAGGTAGTCTTTTTTCGTGACCGTATATACGGTTGCCCCGATAAATATCACGATTCCGATAACGAATAGAACGGCGGTAACAAGCGTGACCGCGCCGAGCGGTATGCACCATGCTTTCGCGTAGGTATAAACGATATAGAAACTGTCTTCCGAAATATCCGTCCAATTTCCCTTGAACAGTACGCCGATGATTCTGCCTCCCGTAATCCATTGTTCTGCGCCTGAGCCGATCGCGTAATTGTAAGCGACGCGTCTGCATAACAGGACGATGAGCATAACGACGCCGATCGCCAGCGAAGCGGCGAAGATTGTCAGAAAATAATAATATTGCTTTCCGCAGGCTTCCTCATATTGCAGCTTGCGTTCTTGTTTTTCAAGCGCCCGCCGTTTTGCCGCGGCGGTCTGTGCCGAAGAGTTTTTGTTTACGTTTTTGTTTGCCATAGTGATTCTCCCAAATGATATTTTATCAACTCAACGCCGTCGTAAGCGTTTGTAAATTGAGGCGCATGATGCCCAAGTAAGTAGCGCCTGCTTCGATTTGTTCGGAAGTGACCGATTGCAACGAATTCATTTCGAGTATTTCTTGATCGCCTTCCGCTTCTTTAATGACGGAATTTGCGATCTTGAGGTCGGAATTTTCCAGCACGATAACGTAGGAAAGGTTGTTTTCGTTCACTGCGGTAATTAAGTTCCGCAGCGTGGAAGTGGTTACTTCCGTCTCCGCAGAACAGCCCGAAAAAGCGGCGTAGTAACGGAGTCCGTAGTCTTCGCACAAATAACGGAAGGGGAAACGGTCGGCGAACAGGATCGTGTCGTTTTTCGCCGCGGACACCATATTTGCGAATTCGCCGTCGAGCGCGTCAAGCTCTGCAAGGTACGCGTTTAAATTGCTTTGATAGAGCGCGGACTGAGCGGGGTTGATTTCGCAAAGATATCGAAAGAGAACTTTGCAAAGAGCCTGCGCGTTTTTTAACGAGAGCCAAATGTGTTCGTCCGATTCGCTCTCTTCTTCGTCGTGGTCGTGATCTTCTTCCTCCGCGCCGGGAACTTCCTCTTCTTCCAAAGCGAGGTCTCCGAGTTCTTCTAAAAGACTGACGGCTTTCACGTTTTTCGCGCTGCTGCTTTTTAGCACGTCTTTCGCCCAGACGTCCGATTCGCCGCCGATATACACGAAAGCGTCGCTTTTATAGATCGTGCGCATATCGGAAGTGGTGGGGGTATAGTTGTGTAAATCGGTCGCTTTTGTCTGCAACACGGTAAGCGAAATATCTTCGTCTCCCTTTGTGAGTACGCGCAGCCAATCGTACTGCGGGAAGATGGTGCATACGAGGCTGATTTTGCCGTCGTTCTCCGTTTCGCAGCCCGCAAATAAGCCGAGAGCGCATACGGTAGCCGTCAAAATCAATGCGGTTTTGAAAAAAAACCGTTTAAAACGTTTCTCCTTTAATAAATTTTTATCTTTCATAATAATGATTCTCCTAAATGATTAAGTCACGTAATATGCAAGGTTCGATCCGTCGATCTCCGTCAGCTCCGTTACATGAAAACGAAAGAAATAAATCTGTTCTGTGTCTTCGGTTGCCGCGCCGTTTGCATAGGAAAAGACGTTTACATAATTCTTTTCGGCGTTTACAAGCGCGCCTTTGATGTGAATCCAAGTTTTACCGTTCGTGGTTTTATCGCTTTGGTTTTTCGCGGCAGGGATCTCTCCGTCGTATTCGAGGATAAAACCGATGATCGTATCGTTTCCGCAGGTGCAGCCGTAACCCGAAGAACAGTGTCTTACGCCGCAGACGTATTCTTTGCCCGTTACCGCGTCCGTAATCTCATAGACGAAGCAATCCAGCTCTATTTCCGAATTTAAATAGTATTCCGGATAATAAGTCATATGAGTCATTACCTTAAAGAAAGTGGATTCGGTAAGGACGCTGCTTTGTTCGGCGCCGCAACCCGTCAAAGCGCAAGCCGCAGTAATTATTAATAAAGTCGCAATAGCAAGTTTTTGTATGATTTTTCTCATGATAGTATCTCCCTTCTGTGGATTTTTGGGCATAAAAATACAAGGGACGGCTCTTTTACGCGGCACTACGGGCGTAAAAGGGCAGAATTCTCCCTTGTTTTGCGTTTTAAGCGGTTAATTTCGTTTTTAACGAAACCAGCGTAACGTGTTCGATGCGGCGGGCAAAGCGCGGCTGACGGAAGTCCGCGCCGCCGTACGCGGTATTTTCACGTTCCTCGGTTTTCGGTTTCGGTTCTGCGAGAGAAAAGGCGTTCAGCAAATTTTCGCAATCTTTGATTTCCGAACAGACGGGGCATTGCTCCGCGCAGTTGTGGTTGGCGCTGACGGAAATAAACGTTACGGAAAAAAGAATACATAACAGAAAACTGACCGCAATGTAAACGGCAAGCCATCTCGTTCGTTTCTTCATAACGATTCTCCTTTTGCCTTTCAAACGCATAATAATCTAATTAGAGTATAGTGATATTTGCGTGCAATGTCAAGTAAACAAAAATAAATTTTATGTGAAAATTACGGGTTTTGGATTTTTCCCTTCAAAACACAATTTCATGTCGGTAAATAAAACGCAAAATTACACATACAATAAGGTTGTGAGTGAAATAACCGTATCGGAAGGGTCGGAAAAGAGCCTTTATATCAGCTATTTGTATAACGGAACGATGGCGGCGGTAAAAAGCGTCGGCGGAAGAGGCGAGTTGGCGTTTTCCGGACAGCGCGCCGTTTTAAATTATATTCTCCCCGAAGGCGAGACGGAATTTCGCGCTTATCTGTGCGAAAAAATTGCGGAAATTATCGACGTCGGTTATAAATACCGCTTTTTGCGGGAACGGCTTGACGTGTGTCTGCCCCGCAGAGAGATAAAATATCTTTGCGCCGCGCTGATCGCCGCCGATCTTGACGGAGATAAAGCGTTTATCAGACGGAAAATGAAAGGCGCGACGGAGTATTCGATCGACGGATTTTATGCTTTCCGTCTCGCCGCGCTTAGGGAAAAATGGGAACGCATTATCGCTTATATTCCGCGCGGCTTTTCCTCGCGGGATTTAAAAAAATTCTGCGAATTTCTCGTGAGAGAGAGCAGAAAAAAGATTTATCTGAAAGACGGGGAGGTTTACGGAGAAAATTTTATTCCCCTTAGAAGAAGCCGTTTGCTCGGCGAAGAGGATACGGAAACAGAGATCATGCTTGCCGACGCGGGGTTTGTATATTGTCTGGGCGGCGTGGAAGAATCCGTCGGCGATTTTTTGCAAAAATATTACGCCGAACGCGCCGTATTTTCTTGACAAGTTCGTTTCAAAGAGATATAATTTCTTTACTTCCGTATGAGCGGGAGCGTTGAAAGACAAGTAACCTTGCACTTCTTTTTCAGAGAGCGCGTTCTCGGCTGTAAAACGCGTAAAGGGGGCGATGCGTGAAACCGCTTTGAACGGATCATACAAAGAGAAAGCGGTCGGGGATTTCCGGCAATTAAGGTGGAACCGCGCAAGAGATTTGCGTCCTTAAATTTTCCGTTTTATGCGGATAGTTTAGGACGCTTTTTGTTATAGGCGGGTTTGCATAGTACTATGTCTGACATAATATTTAAAAATATTACAAAAGATTATAAAAAAGAGGTGGATTATGGAAATTTTACTCAAAAACGGGGATAAGCTCGCCATCGAGAACGGCGCTACCTGTATACAGGCGGCAAGGGCGATTTCCGAAGGGCTTGCGCGCGCCGCCGTTGCCGCAAAGGTGAACGGCGAGCTGGTCGATCTTTCCTACGCGCTGAAAGAAGGAGACGCGCTGGAAATCGTGACGCTGAAAGAGAAAGAGGGGTTGCATGTTTATCGTCATACCTGCGCGCACGTATTGGCGCAGGCGTTAAAAACCATCTTTCCTACTTGCAAATTGGCGATCGGTCCGGTAATCGATAACGGCTTTTATTACGATATCGATTTTAATACGCCGATCACGATGGAAGATTTCGCAAAAATCGAGGAAGAGATGAAAAAGATTATCAAAAGCAATCTTCCCATCGAACGTTTTACGCTGCCCCGCGAGGAAGCGATCGCATATATGAGCAAGTTTAAGGAAACATATAAAGTGGAGTTGATTCGGGATCTGCCGGAAGGAGAGACGATCTCTTTCTATAAGCAAGGCTCTTTTGTCGATCTCTGCCGCGGTCCGCATTTGCCTTCCACGGGGAAGATCAAAGCATTTAAGCTGGTGTCGATCGCGGGCGCCTATTGGCGCGGCGACGAAAAGAAGAAAATGCTTACCCGTATCTACGGCACGGCGTTTGCGAAAAAAGAGGAAATGGACGCTTATTTCGAAATGTTGGAAGAGGCGAAAAAGCGCGATCACGTAAAACTCGGAAAAGATTTAAAGCTGTTTGCGCTCATGAACGAGGGCAAGGGATTCCCTTTCTTTTTACCGAACGGTACGGTGCTGAAAAATCTGTTGATCGATTATTGGCGGCAGATTCACCGCCGCGAGGGGTATGTGGAAGTGCAAACGCCCATGATTTTAACGCGTTCGCTTTGGGAAACGTCGGGGCATTGGGATCATTATAAGGAGAATATGTACACGACCAAAATCGACGGCGAGGAGTGCGCGATCAAACCCATGAACTGTCCGGGCGGGATGCTTATCTATAAAAGTTCGCCGCACAGTTATAAAGATTTACCCCTTCGCATGGGCGAGCTCGGTTTGGTGCATCGCCACGAAAAGAGCGGCACGCTCCACGGACTTTTCCGCGTGCGCTGTTTCACGCAGGACGACGCGCATATTTTTATGCTTCCGGAACAGATTGAGGACGAAATCAAAGGCGTTGTGCGGATAATCGACGAGGTTTATACGCTGTTCGGCTTTAAATATCACGTGGAGCTTTCCACGCGCCCCGAAAACAGCATGGGCAGCGACGAGGATTGGGAGAAAGCGACCTCCGCGTTAAAGGCGGCGTTGGATTCTTTGAACCTGCCCTACGTCGTCAACGAGGGCGACGGCGCGTTCTACGGACCTAAAATCGACTTCCACTTGGAGGACAGTATCGGCAGAACCTGGCAGTGCGGAACCATTCAGCTCGATTTTCAGCTTCCGCAGCGTTTCGAACTCGAATACGTGGGTGAAGACGGACAGAAACACCGTCCGATTATGATTCACCGCGTGGTATTCGGTTCTATCGAGCGTTTTATCGGTATTTTAATCGAACATTTTGCGGGTAAATTCCCCGTTTGGCTTTCGCCCGTGCAGGTGAAAGTATTGCCCGTTACCGACCGTGCGGCGGAGTACGCTGCGCGGCTTGTAGCGGAGATGACGGAAAACGGATTGCGCGCCGAAGCCGATTTACGCAAAGAAAAAATCGGAAGAAAAATTTTGGACGCCGAAATGGAAAAAGTACCTTATCAACTCATCGTCGGCGATAAAGAAATGCAATCGGAAACCGTCTCTGTCCGTCGCCGCGGGGAAGGGAATATCGGTTCCATGCAACAAGACGCTTTTATCAAGCTCGTGAAAGAGGAAAACGACTCCAAAAAGATTTTTTGAATATTTGAAACAACTGAATGTGAGAATAACCGCAATTCCCGCAACCCAAACAACGGATCCGAAGCAAGCGGATACTTCGGATTCGAGCGGTTATCGGCGTTGATCGCGTTTTTCTGTTTCCGCTCATCGGGCGAAGTAAAAGAAGAATTTTGAAGTGCGTCCCCAAAGTTGAATTCTCGCGGGAAATTGAAAGCAAAAAGAAAAAACAAGAAGTCAAATTTATACAAGATAAACAGCGAGTTCGCATAAAAGAGTCCGAATAACAAACGGACTCTTTTATTATAATTGAAAACGCTTTTGGTTTTGCCTTGCTACTTTTTAGGCGCATTTACTTCTTCATTTCCCGCTTTCTTGATAAAGCGCCTGTAAAGAATCACCGAAATAATCATCGTTATCACGTCCGCTATGATCTGCGTCCAGGCAATGCCGTACATTCCGAAGCAGGCGTTCATCAAAAAGAGTACGGGAATATTGAATATGCCCTCGCGGCAAAGCGTGACGAGCAGCGATTTTCCGCCGTTTCCCATCGCTTGAAAAGTATAACAGATTTTTTTATTGTAAAACAGAACCGGCGTGACTACAAATCCGATGCGTACGAAAGTCGCAGCCAACGCAACCGTTTCTTCGTCTTCGATAAACAGTCCCGCAATTTGATTGGCAAACAGTTCGAATACGACGAGACAAACCAAATTAAAGATCAATCCGGCGTTCCTTGCGCATTTAATTGCGTCCGTCATTCGTTTATGATTGCCGGAGGAATAATTATAGGACACCAACGGAATCAACCCTTGGCACAAGCCTACGCTCACGTTCAGCGGCAACATTTCGAGTTTTTTGAAAATGCCGTTTGCGGCTACCGCCGTATCCCCGTATGCCTTATACAAACCGTTCGTAATCATCATTGTGATACTGACGAGAAAACTGCTGACGGCAGACGGAACGCCGATTTTGAGTATTTGCCAAAGTTGCTTTGCGCCCCGTACGGCACGGCGCGGCGAAAAGGAGAGGACGGATTTTTTCCGCAGGCAGAAGAATACAACCGCGCAATAAATCATGGCGATCGTATTGGAAATCATCGTGGCTATGGCGGCGCCTGCGACCT
>CAYZTP010000027.1:0-13511 GCA_964481555.1 uncultured Clostridia bacterium
GCCGTCAATAAAAAAAGCTCCCTCCGTACGTTTGTACGGAGGGTATATCAATTTCATTTAGTTGTGAAGTTTGGGCGGCGTCGCTCTGCTTTGCGCTTTCTCCGTCGGGGAGGGCTTACCGGTTACCCTTTTTCTCCGATCAACGTCCAATTCGTTCTTTTTTCAGAAAAGCGTTCCGTGTTTACGACGAATATTTCCGACTGTTTTTCTCTTCGGTTTCCTACCGTTGCGGTTATGCGATCTTACCCGCTCTTTGTATTGCGCGTCGGCTATTTTTCCGCCCTTATCATATAATGGTACATTGGTCTATCCTCCTTTTACTTGATTTTCAAGCCTTGGAAAATAATCTTTAACATATCGTAGTACCTCCCGATATGAATTTGTTTCGGAGACATCACGTTCTTCCACAGTCTCCCTGCGTTTGCGGATTTTCCCATCCGCTTTTCAGTCTGCCGTTCGTCCCGGTAAAGTTACTTGTGCATTGGATTTGTCTCCCATTGAAAATTACCAACGTTTTTTGTTAGTTATTTTCCTTTTGTACTTACATTATAACATGACTTTTTGATTTGTCAATAGTTTTCGGAAAAATTTTTTTAAAAAATTTTCCGACTATTTTACCATCTTGATTTTTACGGATTCCTCGTAAGCGACGGCGGACAGAAGGGAGTCTTCCCACTCCTTGTATTTTTTCAAAGAAGAGCGGTAGAGCGAGCGTTTGAGTTTGAACAGGTCGCAGCCGCTCTCCTGCGTTCGATCCCACACCGATCGTACGGCGGACGAAATTTTTTCTTCTGCGTTCTTGATCAGCTCATCGGACGGAAGGGAAAAAGAAATATCGTCGATTGGAGCGGAAACGCCGCGGTCGTGTAAGCGTACGCGCAGCTCCACCGTGAAAACCGCCTTGGGCGCGCCCTTCATCTCGAGGGAGACGCCGCCGCTGTTTTTTAACACGATAAGCGAGACGGGAACGCCGTTTTCTTCCGTTATAAACGTACCCGAAAACACTTTTCCGTTTAAGAGACTCAACGCGAACGTCTCCTCGGCGGAAAGGAGCGCGGTCATTTTACCGTGCGTAAAGAGGGCGGTTTGTACGGCGGAATATATTTTTTCTTCCTCGCTTGATTCGCCCGATCGGCTCGATTGCGAAGAACCGCTCGCCGCGGATTGCGATTCGGATTCTCCGCTTTCGGCGCCTTTCTGTTCGATCATGCGGATATAGGGCATATAGCCGCTTTTTGAAACGCCGTAAGAGCTTACCGCAAATTCCCGCAGAGAGGTTTTCATCACTTTTCCCGATTTTTCCGCCGCGTCCGAAAATAGTTTTTCCACCGCGAGGGAGGATGTGTCGTCTACCGCGCTCGTCGAAGAGAGGAGATCTTCCGCCTTTCCCTCGCAAACGGCAAGGGCGCAGCTGTCCGGCATATATTCGTTGCGTAAAAAATAATCGAGCGCGGCGATCGCGTCGTCTTTCGCCGTTTCTTCGCCGAGAACGACAAGATCGCAAAAGACAAGCTTCGGCACCCAGCCCGTTTGGGCGTAGACCCGCGCGATGCAGTCGGAAACAGTTTCTCCCTTGCATACGATATTCACGCCGGAAGCGCCTCCCGTGTTTCGGTCGCTGCCCTTTGGCACGGCGATTTGCGCGGTGACGGAAAATCCGCTTTCCGATTTGTCGATTCCCGCCGCGAGGATAATGGCGGTCTTTTGGATGTCCACCAGTCCGAAGTCGTTGGAAAAGAAAGCCAAAATCACGGCCGCGGCAAGCAGAAAATAAAGTTTCACGGGGAAGGTTTTCAAAAATTTAGTCGCTTTTTTCACGGTTTCTCCTCAAGAGCAATAGCAGCGCGGCTGCGGGAATCAGCAGGCAAAAGACGGGAAAAATCCAAAACGCCGTGCGAGTAATAAACGCGAGCAGGGTTTGGAAGGAAAAATCCAATGCGGACGTGAGCGCAAGCATTGCGGCGTTTATGACGATGGCGGCGATTGCGGCAAACGTTTTTCCGCCCCCGTAAGCTTCCCGTAAACACTCTGCGCCCGCTTGCAAGGGGAAAATACAGTAGAACGCCATTGCCAGCGCAAGCGTGAAAATAAACGCGTAATCGATACGCCCCAATACGGTGATTCCCGAAAAGTATTTGGATATTTTCGTAAAAGCGAACAGTTGCCGAAGCGCAATATCCGAAAAAATTCCGTAAAAAACGGCGAGAAAAAAGAGAACCGCCGCTGCGCCGAGCGCGTAACACAGCGTTCCTTTCCAGGCAAGACCTTTTTTATAATCGAATTTACCGATCAGCGTCAGCAACAGCGCGGCGTCGAAGAACCAGGTCGAGGAAAACGCCGCGCCGCCGAATATGCCCTTCGCTCCGGATGCGCCTACGGGAAGAACGGCGCCGAAGTCCGCTTGTCCCGCGGAAAGTGCGATAATTCCTGCGTAACCGACGACGGATAGGGGAGCGAGAATATCCCATACCCTGCCGAGGGAACCGAGCGGCTTTGCGCATAAATAAGCGGAAAGAAGGAAGAACGGCGCGAAAGCGAGCGTGGAGGGTAGCGTATCGTAGAATACGCTTTGCACGAATAATTTTTGTTCGATCAGGGGAAGAAGCGCGGCGTAAAATAAAAAAAGAGAGAAAATCGTAAGCAAAATTGCCGCGGCTGTTTTGCCGAACGCTCTTTTCAGCAGCTCGTAAAAGGTTTGATTGCGGCGGGACAGCAGCAAAACGAGAAAGACAGCCGCCGTTTGCAAAGCGTAGTTTATCGCCGCGCAAAGGAGCAGATCGTTTTTTGCATAATACACGAGTTGCGAGGGCATGAGAATGATTTTGCCGAGCGGGGAAATGCAGGCAAGGAAAAAATATAACTGGCGGGAAGAATATTTGCTCATGGTTTCTGCCTCCGTTTATTCGGACTGTTCAGCGTTTTGGGGCGGGAGCCGAGGGCTGTAAGATTGTATTTTAAAAGTCCGTCTTTCAAATCGTGCCGTACAAGCGGAGAAAAAGGGGCGAGGACGGGCGCGCCGTAGTTTTCCGTATTGACAAGCGCATAAAGGATGAACGCGGTTGCGAGAATGATGCCGTAGGTGCCTACGCTGCCCGCGATTAAGAGCATAAAAAGGCGCGCTACGCCGGTGATTTCGATTAAGTTGGGCACGGCGTATAGGCCGATCCCGCTGAATGCGATAATGATGATGGCGGGCGTGGAAACAAAGCCCGCGCTTACCGCCGTTTCTCCCAAAACGAGCGCGCCCACAACGGAAAGCGCCATGCCGACGTATTTCGGCATACGGATGCTCGCCTCGTTCAGCACTTCGAGCACGAAGAGGACGAGGAGCATTTCCAGCGACGGCGAGAGGGGGATATCCCGAATGCTTCCCGCAATGGTGAGCAGCAGCTTCACGGGAAAGAGCTGCAATTTGTAAAGCTGCCCCGCAACATAAAACGCGGGCAGATAGACGGCGGCAAACATGGCGAAAAACCGCAGAATACGGGTGAACGTCGCGCGGTAGGAAGGGACAAAGTAATCTTCGCTCGATTGAAAGTCTTCTATCATCAGATAGGGGACGGTGAGAGCGATGGGCGTTCCGTCTACTAGAATCCCCACTCGTCCTTCCGCTATTTTTGCGCAGAAGATATCGGGTTTTTCCGTTGTGCCCACTTGTTTTACGAGAGAATAGGGGCGTGAGACAAGGAAATGGGTAATGTACGAGGAGTCGGGCACGATATCGATGTCGATCGCTTGAATCTTTTGTTTGATCTCTTTTACGGTTTCTTGTTTTGCGATTCCGTCCAAATAGCAGAGGGCGACAAAGGTATTCGACCGCCTTCCTACGCTGAGGAATTCGATTTTTAATTCGGGACTCTTTAAACGGCGACGGATGAGCGAAGTGTTTATTTTGATATCTTCGATAAACCCCTCGCGCGGGCCTTTTACGGTAACGTCGGTCGACGGTTCGGCAATCGCCCGCGCAAACACCTTTTTTGTGCCTATAATAACGCCTTCTTCCGCGCCGTCCCAAAGAAGCACGGGGTTTCCCGCAAGTACTTCTTCGGCAAGCTTATCTATAGACTTCTCCGTGCGCAGTTCGGGCGAAGTAAGCCTTTCTTTTACCCGTTCCGTGGTCGGATCTCCCTCGAATTGCAGAAGAGGGCGCACGACTTGTTCTCCCAAAAGCTCTTTATCGGTAATCGGATCGGCAAATACGGCGGTAAAGGCGATTCCTTTGTTTGAAAGGAAGTCGAAGGTAAGGATATCTTCCGCCGCAAGCGTTTGTTTGAGCTTTTCAACGTCTTTTTTACGTTTTCCCGTGATATTCATGCCCAAAGTATGGGGATTGGCGCGATTTTTATGCGAAAGAATCTTTCGATGGGGGAAACGGGTGAATAATCGCCGAAAAACGTAAAAATCGTTCAAAATACCCTGAAAAAATCAGTATTATGTCACACATAATACTATGCAAAACCAATAAATTATGATATATAATGTGTGACATAATACTATGCAAAACGCAAAATATCAAAAATCAATGAAAAAATTGCCCGACGGCGGCCGTCGCCGCTATCGGGTTTGTGCATAAAAGACGGTATTCTTACTGTGAAGAAAGAGCGGACAAAAACTCTTTCAAGAGCAGGCAAAGCGCTTCTAATTCGCCTTGCGTTACTTCTTCCGCAGCGTTTTCTTGCAGTGTGGTTTTGATGAAATCGGAAAGCTCGTCGTCTTTGAGAACAAGACTTTGTTCATAGATCAGCGATGCGATTTCTTCGCGCATATCTTCTTTGACGAAGCCTGCAAGAAGAGGATAGACGGGGGAGATCGCCGTATCCTTAGCCGAGCGGAAAAATTGCTCCCACACAACGTAGTAGAGGGTTGCGGCGCATCCGCAGGCGAAACCGCCTTCGAGCGTTGCGCCGAGTTCCGACGTAAGCGGCGTAAAACTTGTGGTTACGATCATGCGGAATATCGCATAAAAAACAAGTCCGATTCCGAACGGCAGAAACACATAAACTTTGCTCTGTACGTTTTTTAAGAGCGTCTTTTTTAGAAGGGAAGCGACTAACGTCACCCCCAAAGCGAGAAGCAGTACTTCCGCGCTGTACAAGCGGAAAGTACTCAGGTATTGCATCATAGTCATAATTCACCTCTCAATACCCGCCGCATCTTTATTATAATACGAGAGTCGGGTAAAATCGGCGGTATATGACGGCAAATTGTATGTTTTGCTTGCTAATTGATCGGCGATATGCTATAATTATTTTAAGTTATTTACGGGGTATTCGTATGAAAACCTATTTGAAAACCTATTTGAAAACCTATTTGAAATACTGTCTGTTTGCGGTGATCTTTGTTTGTCTGTTTGCCGCGCTTTTTCTCCTTCCTCGGGGAGTTTCTGCGTCGGCGGACGAGCCGGAGGATAATCCTCCCGCCGTAGCGGCTTCGGTAGACGGCGTAGACTACGCGTCGATAGACGAAGCGCTTTCGGCTTGGAAGGACGGAACTTCGCTCGTTCTGCGGGCGGATGTAACATATCAAAACCGCGTTACAACCACGGGCGAAAAGACGCTCGATCTCAACGGATTTACTTTCACGGGAACGGGTTCGCGGACATTGCAAGTGGACGGAACTCTGTATCTTACCGATACGAGCGTGCAAAAAAACGGCATGGTATCCGGGAAAGGCGTCTGGGTGAGAGGCAGCCTTTATATGGAAAGCGGCAGCATTGCATACAATGACGCGGAACTCGGCGCGGGCGTTTATGTGGAGGAAGGCGGTTCCTTTTCCATGAGCGGCGGCAGCGTAAAAAACAACGTCGCAGGGATAAACGGCGGAGGAATTTATGTTGGCGGCGCGCTTTCTTTGAGCGGTGATGCGACCGTTTCGGGAAATACGGACGATTCGGGAAACGCGAACAACATCTATCTTCCAAGCGGGAAGATGGTCACGTTAACTTCCTATAAAGGGAGCGCGGGCGTCAGTGCCTATGCGCTTGGAACGGTGGCCGTCGGCGGCGGCGTTCGGAGCGCGCTTACGGCGGATAACCTCTCTTATACGGTCGATTATGCCGACGGGACTTATACGCTTGCGATCAGTCCTTTGGCTCAAATAACGGCGGAATACCGTTCGGATCATTCGGTCTATCCGACGACCGAGCTTACCGTAATCGGAGAGAATTTAGCTTTGACGGTAATCAACGAAAACGGAGCGAAATATGCGGGCGAATATACTACGGAATTAACGGGGAATCTTCTCCCCGGCGAAAGCAAAGTGACGGTTACGGCGACGGGTCAAGGCGGGGAATCCGTTCAAACGACGGTTCTGATTGAAGTCGCTACGCCTCTACTTACGAAGATCGCGGCGGTCTATGAGCAGGACGCAACGCTCTATTACGACAGCGGATTGGACGCGGTGAAAAGCGGTCTTACCGTAACGGGAACGTACAGCGACGGTTTTCAGCGAAAAATATATTCCACCGCGGAGGAAACCGCCGCGCAGGGCGAGGATTATATCGTCGATTATTATACGCTGTCCGGCAGTTTGGCGGAGCATGAGAACGGCGCGGCTGAAATTACCGTTACGGTGGGCGGTTATTCCCGAAAGGTTACGGTCGCCGTCTCTAAATACGTCATAGACGTTTCCGAAATCGAAGTGATCGACGTGACGATCGTACGGCAATCTGGCGCATGGAATCTCAGCTTCTATGCGTTCACGCCTTCCGTGCCGGAAGGAATCGAGCCTGTTGTCACTTTAAACGGCGAAACGCTTTCGGCGAATGCCCTTTCCGCAGGCGTTTATACGGTTACGATCTCTTTTATCGTTACGGACGAAGAAAATTACGAAGAAGTCGAAGGCACGCTCAGCGCGACGCTCACCGTCAATTCCGCAAGCGTTACGGGAACCGTAGAAGGCAGCGCGCTGACTTATGAGATTACGGCGGACGGCGGGATTCCGCCGACGTGGAAATTCTCCGTTGCGGCGGTTACCGCTTCCGCTGAGCTTGACGGAATGGACGTCGTACAGGCGTTTGAGATTACGCTCCGCGACGACGGCTATATCGTAACAAAACCCGACCGCACGATTACGTTGCGTATTCTTGCGTCGGATGCTCTTAACGGAAAGGAAGCGGAGATCTATCGCGTTCTTTCGGACGGCTCGGTGCAAAAAGTTTCCTATACGACGGAAGGAGAATATTTCGTCGTTCAAGTAGAAAGTGCGGCGCAGGATATCTATCTGATAGCGGTAGACAGCGGATACGGCGTATATCTTGCGTTGACCATAGTGTTCGGCGTATTGTGCGTTGCCGGAGCGGGGCTTTTGATTTGGTATTTTAAAGCGCGCAGAAAAATGAAACTGAAATAAGACGAAAACAAGCGGAAACCCTCCTTCGGTCGGGAGGGTTTTATTCATATTCCGTTTCAGCTCGACATACTTTTAAGAGATATGGAATGGTATTCAATGACCAAACGGGAAGCGTTGGAGAAACTGAAAACTTCCGAAAGCGGACTTACGAGCGCGGAAGCGAAATTACGGCTTGCGGCAAACGGGAAAAATGCGCTGAAAGAGGAAAAAAAGAGTGGACTGATCGGGTTATTTTTTGCGCAGTTCAAAGATTTAATGACGTTGATTCTCGTCTGCGCGGCTTGTCTCTCCGCCGTACTTGCGTACGTCACCCGCGATATCGGAGAGCTTGCGGATACGGGTATCTTGCTGTTTATTATTTTGTTGAACGCGTTTGTCGGTTTTTTGCAGCAATATCGTGCCGATTCTGCGATTGAAAAGCTGAAAAAACTTTCCGTCGCCACCGCCAAGGCGGTGCGGGACGGTAAAATTACAGTGATCGACGCTTGCGATCTCGTCGTCGGGGATGTTGTGGAAATTGCCGAAGGGGATAGAATCCCCGCCGATTGCCGCGTTCTGGAAAGCGAAAATTTTCGCTGCGACGAATCTTCGCTTACGGGGGAAAGCAAACCCGTTAAAAAATATGATTGCGTCGTAAAGCGTTCCGCGCTTGCCGAGCGGTCGAACACCGCGCATTTTTCCACGTTTTGCGTGAGCGGAAACGCCCGTTGCGTGGTTACGCAAACGGGTATGAATACCGAAATGGGCGCGGTCGCAAAATTATTGCGCGAATCTGCGCCCGCGCTTTCTCCGCTCGATAAAATCGTAACGAAATTGGGGAAAATTATTTCCGTAACGGTGTTGTCCGTAGCCGCTTTGCTTTTTATCGGCGGCGCGGCGGCGGGACGCGCGAGCTTTCTCGACAATTTAATGACGGCGATCGCCGTCGCGGTAGCGGCGATTCCGGAGGGGATGGGCGCGGTCGTCACCATTATTCTCGCTATGGGCGTGCAGAGAATGTCGTCTGCGCGCGCGGTAATGCGGAAGCTTTCCGCAGTGGAAACGCTGGGCAGCTGCACCTGTATCTGTTCGGATAAGACGGGTACGCTCACGCAAAACAGAATGAGCGTTTCGGAGATCGCTCCCTGCGGAGACGAGAAGCGTATGATCGCTTGTATGCGCGTGTGTCATTCCGTAAAGGGGAGCGCGGGCGGATACGTCGGCGATCCTACCGAAGTCGCGCTCGTCGAATACGCCGATAGAAGATCGCTATTCCTTTCTTTCCGTGTTCTCGGGGGAGAACCGTTTACTTCCGAGAGGAAGATGATGAGCGTCGCCGCGCAATCGGACGGAAAAACAAAGCTTTATGTAAAGGGCGGCGCGGACGTATTGTTAAAGAAGTGCGCGTTTATTGCGGCGGGAGAAGACGCTCGTCCGCTAACGCGCGCGGATAAAGAGAGCGTTATGCGCAAGGCGCGGGAATTTTCGTCGGGCGCCATGCGGGTGATCGCTTTCGCCGAGGGGGAATATCGGGGCGCCGTTCAGGAAGAATCTCTCACGTTTTTGGGGTTAGCCGCGCTCTTCGATCCCCCCAAGGAAGGCGCGAAAGAGGCGGTGTTATCTTGCAAACGGGCGGGGATTCGTACGGTGATGATCACGGGCGACAGTGCGGAAACGGCGTTTGAAATCGCCCGCCGTCTCGGAATCTGCAATCGCGTCGGCGAAACGCTTACGGGCGAAGAACTCGACGAAATGGGCGAAGATTTTGCAAAAAAAGCAAAAAATTATCGCGTATTCGCGCGGGTAAGTCCCAAACACAAGCTTGCCATTGTGCGGGCGCTGCAATCGCAGGGAGAGATCGTCGCCATGACGGGCGACGGCGTGAACGACGCGCCGTCCGTTCGCGCGGCGGATATCGGCGTAGCCATGGGTTCCGGAACGGACGTTACGAAGAACGCCGCCGATATGGTGATCGCCGACGACGATTTTTCTACCATGGTAGGGGCGGTGGAAGAGGGGCGCAACGTATTTTTCAACGTAAAACGTACCATATCGTTCTTTTTAAGTACGAACCTTGCGGAGGTTTTTGCCGTACTTGTTGCCACGCTCGTATTATGGCGGTACGACTTTTTAACGTCTACGCAACTGTTGTGGATCAATTTAATCACCGACTCTCTGCCCGTTCTCGCGCTCGGAGTCGAACGTACGCATGGATCGATGGATCGTCCGCCCGTCAACGTGAACGAGATTTTCAGCCGCCGTTCCGTTTTGTTTATGTTCTTTTTCGGCGCGGTGCAAACGGCGATTGTCGTCGCCGTGTTCGTCGTCTCGTTGGCGCTTTGGGGAAACGCCGTAGCCTCTACTTGCGCCTTTCTCGTGCTTTCGCTTCTCGAACTTTTTCATGCTTTCAACGTGCGCAAAGAGAGCGGACGGCTTACGCTGAAAGAAATATCGGAAAACAAGACGATGCTCGTTACGGTTGCGATCGGGATTGTCGTCAACATACTTTTGGTCGCCGTACCCCTGTTGGCGGAACTGTTCGATCTTACGCCGCTTAACGCCGCGCAGTGGCTGCTTGTATTTGCGTGCTCGGCGGCGATTATCCCCGTCGGGGAGATTTATAAGGCTGTCGTTCGTCCGAGACCCGTCAATATGCGCAAAAAACGTATCCTTGTTCACGATAATATTCGATAATGCGCGGCAACGCTTCGGCGGTTTGCATATGATGGGCGGAATCGTGCATGAGAAGGACGACGGGATTTTTTCCCGCAGAGGTTTTCATCGTCTCCCGCACGAGCGTATCCGCCGCCGCGCCGATAATTTCTTCGTCTCCGCAGACGGCGTTCCAATTTACCACGCGATATCCTTTTTCGCAAAGAAGAGCGGTCTGCCGTTGTTTATTCGCGCCGCCTCCTCCCGGAAAGCGGTACACGGCGGGCGTAACGCCCGTCGTTTTTCGGATAAACGCGGCGCACTCGTCAACGTCTTTCATAAGCGCTTCGTCGCTGGCGTAAATACTTTTATAATCGTGCGTGGCGGAATGCACGCCAAGGGTATGTCCCTCTTCGGCAATGCGCATTAAGGTTTCCGTACGGGTGCGCGCGCGGTCGCTGACGATAAAAAAAGTGGCCTTTACGTTTTCTTCTTTTAAAATGTCGAGGATTTTATTGGTTACGCGCGTACTCGGACCGTCGTCAAAGGTGAGATATATGATTTTCTCTTCCTCCGCGAAAGAAAATACCGAAGCGGTTGCATTGGATTGCGCCCCGATGCAGGTAAGCAATACAAGCAGGATGACAAAGAGCAATGTTGCCGGAATATATTTTTTTGGCATATTTTCAGTGTGTATAAATTCCCCGAATTTATTTACAACGGGTTGTTTTTATGATATAATACCCCTATGGAGAAATATGATGATACGCTTGCGGAAAGACGGAGCAAGCTCGAACGGTTCTTTTCGGCAAGTTGCGGTTTGAAAGCGGAGCGTTGGTTCTCGTCGCCGGGGCGTGCGGAGATCGTCGGCAACCATACCGACCATAACGGCGGCAAAGTGCTTGTCTCCGCGATATCGTGCGATATCTTGTGCGCGGCGGCGCGCAGGACGGACGGTATGGTGGAAATCGTTGCGGAAGATTTTAACCCGATCTCTTTTTCCGTGCGCGATCTTGAAGTCCGCGAACGTGAAAAAGGAAAATCCGTTGCGTTGGCGCGCGGCGTTTTAAACTATCTGAAACGGGCGGGATATTCTTTCGGCGGATTTTCCGCCGCGACGCACAGTACGATTTTCCGCGGAGCGGGCGTTTCCTCTTCCGCCGCGTTTGAAGTGCTTACGGCGGAAATCGTGAACGCGCTCTATCTCGGCGGCGCTCTTACGCCCGTACAAAAAGCGCTTGCGGGACAGTATGCGGAAAACAAGTATTTCGGAAAGCCTTGCGGATTGCTCGATCAAATGGGCGTCGCTCTCGGCGGTCTGAATAAAATCGATTTTTACGGCGAGGGCGCAATCGAGCGCGTTCCGCCGCTTCCGGGATATCAAATCGTCATGACGAATACGGGCGGTTCGCACGCGGAACTTACTTCCCACTATGCCGATATACGGCGGGAGATGGGAGAAGTCGCCGCGTTCTTCGGAAAGTCTCTGCTACGCGAGATTACGGCGGAACAACTGCAGGACGCTCTGCCGCAAATCAGGCGGAATGTAAGCGACAGGGCGATTTTGCGCGCGTTCCATTTCTTTGCCGAGAACGAACGGGTTGACCGCGCCGCATCCGCGCTCGTACGGGGCGATCGGGCGGATTTTTTTGCGCAAATCAACAAGAGCGGGGAGAGCAGTCTCGGCGTTTTGCAAAACTGTTATGTACCGGGGGAAATCTCCCAGCCGGTAGCGCTTGCGTTGCAGCTTTCCTCCCGTCTGATCAAAGACGGAGCTTTCCGTATGCAGGGCGGCGGTTTTACGGGAACGGTGCTGGCTTTTTGCAAAGAGGGTTCGGAGCGCGCTTACGGAGCGGAAATGGCGCGCGTATTCGGGAAAGAGAACGTGTATTATACGCAATGGCGGGATATCGGCGCTTGCGCGACGGAATAGAACCGAAAAAATGTAAAAAACGCAATTTGCGGATAAGGAGATAAAACTATGATCACTACAAAGACTTTCGGAAAGACGGCGCAAGGGGAAGATGTGCTCGCTTTCACGTTGCACAGCGGCGATTCGAGCGCAACCGTTCTCAATTTCGGGGGAATCGTGCAAAGCATTCTCGTTCCCGATAAAAACGGGAAACTTACCGATGTGATTTTGGGTTACAACGACGTTGCGGGTTACGAAAACAACGGCGGTTATTTGGGCGCGCTTATCGGCAGATTCGGTAACCGTATCGGCGAGGGAAAACTGACGATCGACGGAAAAGAGTATTCGCTTTATTGCAACGACCGCGGCAATCACCTGCACGGAGGAAAGATCGGTTTCAACAAAAAAATCTGGAATTACGAGATAGACGGCGACGAGTTAAAGCTTTTCCTCGTCTCTCCCGACGGCGAGGAGAATTATCCCGGCACGTTGAACGTTTGCGTGACGTACGCGTTTTCGGACGGCGAGCTGAAAATCAAATACCGTGCAGTCAGCGATAAAAAGACCGCCGTCAATTTAACCAATCACGCTTATTTTAATTTGAGCGGCGAGGGAGACGGTACGATTTTGGATCATGAGCTTTGGATCGATTGCGATTTTATCACACCCACCAATCCCGCCATGATTCCCGTCGGCGGATACCGCGCGGTAGAGGGGACGGCGTTCGATTTTAACGCGCCGAAAGCGATCGGGAAGGATATCGAAGCGGACGACCTTGATTTGAAACAGGGGAACGGATACGATCATTGCTATGTGCTGAAAAATAAATGCGGGGAATATGTTCGCTATGCCGTCGCAAAAAGTCCTAAGACGGGAATCAAGATGACTTGCTATACCGATATGCCCGCAGTGCAGTTTTATGCGGGCAACGGGCTTCACCAGCAGGGAAAAACGGCATATTACGGTAAACGCGCGGGGTTCTGCCTGGAAACGCAGGCGATTCCCAACAACGTAAACGTACCCGAATACGCGCGGAAGGGCAGTTCGATCATCAAAGCGGGCGAAGTTTACTCCTTTCGGGCGGCATATAAATTTGAGACTTTATAAGTGCGGAGAAAGCGTTAAAAAATATGCCGCGAGCCGTGCAAACAGTTGTAATTGCGATAAAAATGTGATATAATTGTGATAATAAAATTTCACAAAGGAGAAGTTTTTATGGAAGAAGAAACCAAAGACACTCAACAATCCGTCGAAGAACAGACTGTTGAAAACGGGAATACGGATAACCTCTCTTCCGAAGGCGCGCCCGAGGCAACCGCCAAAAAGGTGAACGCATTCGACAGATTCTTCGGAATCACGCAGAGCGGTTCTTCGTTTAAGGTGGAAATCATCGCAGGTCTCACAACCTTCATGGCGATGGTTTACATTCTCATGGTCAATGCGGGGATGTTTGAGTCTGTCATCGGCGGGGATAATCCTTACGGTGCTGCTTATATCGCTACGGCGATCGGCGCGATCGCGGGAACTCTGCTTATGGCTTTACTTGCGAAAATGCCGCTTGCGCAGGCTTCCGGTATGGGCGTCAACGCGTTCATCGTTTACACTTTGATTCTCGGCG
>CAYZTP010000028.1:0-13424 GCA_964481555.1 uncultured Clostridia bacterium
CTCTTCGAAGGAAAAGTTCTCCCCGGGATCGCCTGCCTCAACGAAAAGGAATAAACAAAGTTTGAAAGGGCGGGCGTATGCCCGCCTTTTTATCAAGCGTTTCCTTTTTTCTCCCCTCTTTCCAAAACGGGAAACGCCGTACGGAATATCGGGAAAATAAAACCAATGCGTTTTTCGGAAAAAAAGCGGAAAAATAAAATATAACGGAGATACCATAATGTCAAGAAAACCTATTATTGCAGGAAACTGGAAAATGAACAACACGGCAAGCGAGGGCGCGGCGCTTGCGGAAGCGATTAAACCGCTTGTAAAAAGCGCGAACTGCGAAGTAGTCGTATGCGTGCCCGCGATCGACATTCCCGCAGTTGCCGAAGTTTTGAAAGGCAGCAACGTCGCCCTCGGCGCGCAGAACGTACACTTTGCCCCCAAGGGCGCATACACAGGGGAAATTTCCGCCGCCATGCTCAAAGAATACGGCGTGAAATATGTGATTATCGGCCACAGCGAGCGTCGCCAATACTTCGGCGAGACGGACGAAACGGTAAACAAGCGCACGCTGGCCGCCTTGGAAGCGGGACTTACCCCCATCGTCTGCATCGGCGAACTTTTGGAAGAACGCGAAAGCGGCAAAACCGAGCAAGTGCTCGACAAACAAATTAAAATCGGTCTGAAAGGCATCGAAAACATCGCCGATATCGTAATCGCTTACGAACCCGTTTGGGCGATCGGCACGGGTAAAACCGCGACCTGCGAGCAGGCGAATGAAACGATCGGCTATATCCGTAAAAAGATCGGCGAAGTATTCTGTCCCAAGTGCGCGGAAAAACTGCGCATTCAGTACGGCGGTTCCATGAACGCAGGCAACGCGAAACAACTGATGGCGATGCCCGAAATCGACGGAGGACTCATCGGCGGGGCTTCGTTAAAAGCCGCAGACTTTGCAGCGATCGTCAATTACGATAAATCCTGTCCCAAACTTTCAAAGGAGCTTTTATGAATAAAATTCCCTATGCGATCATCATTATGGACGGCTACGGGTTAAATCCGGAGCATGAAGGGAACGCCATCTTTTTAGACGGAAGCAAAAACGTAAACGCCCTTCGCAAAGAATATCCCTCCGCAACGTTGGGCGCGAGCGGCCTTTCCGTGGGGCTCCCCGACGGGCAGATGGGCAACTCGGAAGTAGGACACTTGAACATGGGCGCGGGAAGAATCGTCTATCAAGACCTCACAAAGATCACTAAATCCATTCAAGACGGCGATTTCTTTGAAAATCCCGCTCTCATCAAGGCAATGGACAGCGCGAAAAACAACGGCAAAAAGCTGCACCTTTGGGGACTGCTCTCCGACGGCGGCGTACACAGCCATATCACCCACCTGTACGCGCTTCTTGAAATGGCGAAAAAACGCGGCGTGGAACAAACTTACGTTCACTGCTTTATGGACGGAAGAGACGTCTCTCCCACTTCCGGCGTATCTTTTGTAAAGGATCTGCTTGCCGAAACGGAAAAACTCGGCTACGGCAAAATTGCTTCCCTTTCGGGCAGATACTATTCGATGGATCGAGACAATAACTGGGATCGGGAAGAAAAATCCTACGATATGCTCACGCTCGGCACGGGCGTACACGCAGATTGTCCCGTAAAAGCCCTCGAAGATTCGTATGCCGCAGGCGTGACGGACGAATTCGTCCTGCCCACCAACATTTGCGAAGACGGCAAACCCGTCGCCTTAGTGGAAGAAGGGGATTCGATCATCTTCTTTAATTTCCGTCCGGACAGAGCACGCGAAATCACACGCGCATTCTCGCAGAAAGAATTTGTCGTTCCCAAAGGCACGGCGTTTGCGCGCAAAACGGGATTTTTGCACCCCGTTTACGTCTGTTTCACCGTGTACGACGCAGAATTTAAAGACGTAGAAGTTGCGTTTCCCAAGACGAGCATGGATAACACGCTCGGAGAATATCTCGCTAAAATGGGGAAAAAACAGCTCCGTATCGCGGAGACGGAAAAATACGCGCACGTTACGTTCTTCTTCAACGGCGGCATAGAAGCGCCCAACGAAAACGAAATTCGCGTACTCGTTAACTCTCCCAAAGTCGCAACGTACGATTTGCAGCCCGAAATGTCTGCGTACGAAGTGACGGATAAGGTATTGCAAGAGCTTTCAAGCGGCGAATACGACGCGATGATCTTAAACTTTGCCAACTGCGATATGGTAGGACATACGGGCGTCATTCCCGCGGCGGTAAAGGCCGTACACACGGTAGACGAATGCGTGAAAAAAGTTCTCGATAAAATTCTTTCCATGGGCGGTTCGGCTCTGCTCACGGCAGATCACGGCAACGCCGACAAAATGTTGGATGCCGACGGTTCCCCGTTTACGGCGCATACGACGAATCCCGTTCCCGTGGTGCTCGTATCAGAAAAATATAAAAACGCAACGCTCCGCAAGGACGGCGTACTCGCCGATCTTGCTCCCACTCTTCTTGAAGTAATGGGACTTCCCATACCCGCCGAAATGACGGGCAAGAGTCTCATCGAAAAGTAAATTTTGCTTATGGACTAAATCACGGCGGTCTTGCATTCACCGCCGTGATTTATTTATGAATATTTTATCTTTTTCAAAGCGCATGAAAAAAGGGAAGCGACTGTCGCTTCCCTCTTTCCGAAGATTTATGGAGATTATAAGCGTGTACTGTTTATTATGACTTCTTATCTTTTTTCGCGTTCGGGCATACCGAGCATCCGCTGCAATGCGAACAGCCTCCGCCGCATTCTCCGCAGCCGCCCTTACCTTGCTTTTTGCGTATAATCGACACCGTGATCACGCCGACTACAAATACCGACGCCGCGACGATGACAAGAATTTCATACCACTGCATATTATATCCTCGAATCGATTATTTTTCGGAAACCGCCGCTTCCGCAAGCGTTTCGGATTCCTCCTCCGCTATTTTATGTGCAAGCGGGTGCTTTTTATTATACATTACGATGCAAGCGATCACAAGCGCCGCGATAACGGCAAAGATGAATACCGTCCACCAAGCGGTTCCGACCAAATAAATGATCATAGAAACGACGTAAGAAGTACCCAACCAGAACAGTAACGTCCAACCGAATTTTCCTTTCGGAAGTTCTGCTTTCGCCGTTGCACACGCCGCAAAGCAAGGGATCGTCGTCATATTGAACGCAATGAACGCGATCAGCCCGGGGATTTCGATCCCCGTTGCCTCGATCATTGCACGAACCGCATCAATGCCGTCTTCCGCTTCGATATCCAAACCTTCAATATTGATGCCGGCGGTCACAAGGCAAGCCCCCAGCGTTGCAAAGGTAGCGATAACGTTTTCCTTTGCGATAAGACCCGCGATCGCCGCAACCGCGAACACCCAACCGTATTCGCCGAGCTGCGCGCCGAAGCCGAGCGGCGTAAGGAAAGGCTGAATGACTTTACCAAAGCAAGCGAGAATACTTTCGTTGATCTCTTCGTCCGCAAGGAAGGTAAGATCGGGCGAGAAGTGCGAGATGACCCAAATCACAATCGTGGAAACCAAAATGATCGTAAACGCTTTTTTCACGAAGTGCTTAGTCTTATCCCAAAGGTGAATCATCAAGCTCTTAAAACGGGGCGCGTGGTATGCGGGCAATTCCATAACGAAAGGAGGAATCAAGCCGCGCAGCGTCGTAGAACGCATTAAGATTACGGCTACGATCGCCACGACGATACCGAGCAGATACATACTGAACGTAATGAGATCGGCGTTGCCCAACCCGAAGTAGCTTACGATCGCACCTGCAACCGCCGTCAAAATAGGCAACTTCGCGCCGCAAGAGAAGAACGGAATGACGCGGACGGTCGAAGTTCTCTCTTTCTCGTCGGCAAGCGTTCTCGTATTGATGGTTGCGGGAATTGCGCAGCCGAAGCCCATGATCATGGGCATAAACGCCTTGCCCGAAAGCCCGAATTTACGGAAAATTCTATCGAGAATGAACGCAACGCGCGCCATATAGCCGCTATCCTCCAAAATGGAGAAGAACAGGAACAGAACGAGGATCTGAGGAAGGAAGGACAGCACTGCGGCAAGACCTTCGATAACGCCGTCGTTTAAGAAGCCGACGACCCATTCTACGGGAATGTTTTCGATGCCGCCGGAGATCAGCCCGAAGATGTTGCCGACGATCACTTCGTTCCAGAGATTATTAATCCAGACGCCGGGAGAGAACACCGCGCCGTCATAGAAACAGGCGAGCAGCTGTACGCCGATATTCAGGTATTCCCCGTCTTCGTCGCACATACCGAGTTCCTCAAGCGTAGGCATCCAAGCCTGATTCTCGGTAAAACCGTTGAGATAGAACAGATTTTCGGAGAACGTCAAGTGGAAGATCAAGAACAAAATCACAATGAAAATGGGAATACCCCAAATTCTATGCGTGAGTATTTTATCCGCCTTATCCGATTTGGTAAGTTTTTGTTTCTCCTTTCCCTTCCGCGTAAGCACGGAGGAATAATTTGCCGATATGTACTTATAACGCGCGTCGGCAACCACCGCTTCGAAGTCGCTTCCGAACGTGTCGTCCGAGAACGTAGCTTTGAAAGCGTTCACCGTAGGAATGAGTTCGGGGTGCATTTTTGCCTCGATCTCGTCCATTTCCGAAAGTTTAACGGCATGGAACAGCGGATTCTCCACTTTCTGTCCGTTTAACGCAATCGCAACGTCTTGAATCAGATGCGCGATAGGCGATCCTTTGAGAACAGTTTCGCCCTTGCGCGGCGTTTTGGAAATTTTGATGGCTCTGTCCATCAACTCCTTAATTCCCGTGCCTTTCAACGCGGAAATCGCCACAACGGGAAGCCCCACTTTCTTTTCCAGCTCTTTTTCGTCGATCTTGTCGCCCGCTTTTTCCACTGCGTCCATCATGTTGAGGGCAATAATCACGGGAACGTCGATTTCCATCAGTTGAGTCGTCAAGTAAAGGTTACGTTCCAAGTTCGTCGCGTCTACGATATTAATCACGCAATCGGGTTTGTCGTCGAGAATGAAGTTCCGCGAAATCACTTCTTCGGGCGTATAAGGCGAAAGCGAATAAATGCCGGGAAGATCGACGATGTCCACTTTCTCCTCGCCGCGTTTATATGTGCCTTCGCGCTTGTCGACCGTAACGCCGGGCCAGTTGCCGACGTAAGCAGTCGAACCCGTTAACACGTTAAACAGCGTCGTTTTACCGCAGTTGGGATTGCCCGCCAATGCAAATTTTCTCATTTACGCACCTCCAAACTGACACACGCCGCTTCCGTTTTGCGGAGCGTAAGCTCGTAACCGCGGAGATTGATTTCCAACGGATCGCCGAGCGGCGCCTTCTTACGCAACGTGACTTCCGCGCCGGGCGTTACGCCCATGTCGAAGAGTCTCCGCCGCAGCTTCCCTTCGCCCGAAACGGATTTAATAATTCCCGTCTCGCCGATGGAAAACGCATCGAGTGACTTAACCATAATTTTTTATATACCTCCAATAAGCTGTCCGATGATCCGTAGTTAGCAATAAGCAACCAACGGGGAAAATTTTTACGCGACGAAAATATGCGAGGCAAGCTCTTTATCGAGCGCAAGTCTACCGTCTTTTACCATACAAACTGCGCTTCCCCCCTGCGAAGAAAGCACCGTAATGGGCTGCTGCGCCATCACGCCGAGATTGGCAAGATGTTTTTTCGTTTTTTCGTCGGCTATTATTTTGACGATTTTCATTTCCTGTCCCAAAGGAGCTAAAACAAGCGGCATAATTTCTCCTTTTTGTTTGCAACGGCTAACTCCGTCGCTTTAATAAAAGCGCATCCGCGCCTATGTAAGTTGTATTTTATCACGTTTTGCACGCGCCGTCAATCGTTTGAACGGCATTTTCGAAAAAAAAGTTAGCAAATGATAACATATTTTTTCGAACGGCGGAAAAAAACGCTTAAAAAGCGTCTTTTTCCCAATGTTTCCATTTTTTTGCGATAAAACGCATTTTCCAATTCAGCGGCAGCGGCGCCGTGACCGCCCGCATAAACTTGTTCCAAAATCCGATTACAACGCAACGGCGGTTGCGTTTTACCGCTTTCAAGCTTTTCTTCGCAACGACTTCGGGCGGCAACGCGGCAAGTCTGCCCCATAAACCTTGGTTTTGAATATTGGTTACGATATCTTCCCTCGTCGGCATGGCTCCGGGGCACACGCACGTTACTTTCGCGCGGCGTTTCAACTCGACGCGCAGCGCGGCAAAAAATTGCCATAACGCCTTTTTCGTCGCGCTGTAAAGCGCGAAATAAGGCATAGGATACAGACCGGAAACGCTGCCGATAGCCAAGATCTCCGTTTTGCCGTCGAGCGGCGAACGGTCGAGAAAAGCGCGGACAAAGGAAACCGCGCCTTCAAAATTAACGCGCGTTTGAAAAGCGATCTTCTCTTCGGTATATTTTTCAAAAGGTTTTTGGATATCCGCTCCCGCCGCGTAAATCAGACGGTTGAACGTAATCCCCTCCCCGTCCGTACGGTCAAAAAACAGACGGCGAAAAGATTCGTCCGAAAGATCGCAGACGGAATACTTGATTACCGCTTCGGGACAGAGGTTTTTGATTCGCTTCGCAAGCGCGTCAAGACGCGGCTCGCTCCGCCCCGTTAAATAGAGCGGTTCCCCTCTTCGTGCAAGTTCTTTTACAAACGCGCCGCCAAGCCCTCCGCACGCGCCCGTTATCAACGTATAAGTCATAAATCGCGCTCCCATGCTTCCTTTTGTACCCGTTCGACTCTGTAGCGATTTTTACGCGCTCGATTTGAGATATTTCACAGCGACGGAAGCCAAAAATCGCCGTTTTCATTCATGATCGAACATTCCGCCACGCCGCCGTCTTTCGTCGAATAAAAGGGCGCGCGTACACCGGCGAGATTATCCAATCCGCAGATCGCGCACATTTTGCCGTTAAGCCGCTTTGCAAGCCCTTCTTATTATTCTCCGTTCATGCGCCGATTATAATTTAACGGTCATTCCGAAGAATGACCGTTCGTTCTCATATCTCGTTTCTTCCGTGATTGGAAATATAAGCGACGGCGAACGCGTCCGGTCCGACGTGCGAGCCGATAACAGGCCCCATAATCTGCAAGAACGGTTCAAAGCCGAATTTATTTTTGACAAACTCTTTCAGTTCGTCCGCCGCGGTTTCATTGCCCGTATGTACGATATTCACATATTGCAAATCGCTCGGCGGGTCTGCGGTAAGTTTTTCCTCGATGAACGTAATCGCTTTTTTCACGCCGCGCACTTTGGCAAACGAATCGAGCTTCCCCTCGTTATTAAACGAAAGAATGGGTTTTATGTTGAGCACGCCGCCGATTGCCGCTACCGCCGCCGAAATTCTTCCGCCGCGCTTTAAGTAGTTGAGGTCGTCCGCGACGATATAATGCTGCATCTGCAGCCGCAAAGAATTGACGTAATCCGCCGTTTCTCGCGCCGATTTCCCCTCGTTGCGGCATTTCAGCGCAAGACGCACGAGCATCCCCTGCCCCACCGTTGCGGAAAGCGGATCGACGACGATCACGTTAAATTTGGGAAAATCCTTTTTTACGTCTGCCGCCGCCTGGTCGGCCACCTCGTGCGTGCGGGCAAGTCCCGAAGAAATCGTAAAATGCACCACGTCCTCCGCGCCCGCTTCCGCTAATTTTTTAAAGTGAGAGTAGTGCGCCTCGTAGTTGAGCATTGCCGTTTTAGATAGAGCGCCGCCGCGCAGCGCGTCGTAAAAAGCGACGTACTGATTATATTCGGTAAATGCGTCTAAATAGTCCGTCATCTGCCCGTCTTTTTCCATCGTAAAGGTGAGCGGTGCACAGTAAATTTCGTTACCGATTAAAAAATCGTGATATAAATCGCAAGTCGAATCGGTAGAAAGCGTAAATTTTGCCATAATTATTCTCCATTATTTATATTTACGGTTTATTCCGTAAAATCAATTAAAATTCGTTGCGCAAACTTTTCGATAAGTATCCGAGCGCAAACGCGTTGGGTCCCAGGTGCGACCCAATCACAGGTCCCATAATGGACATATGCGGTTCGATACGGAATTTCGTCCGCACATATTCGGCAAGCTCGTTCGCCGCAGGTTCATTATCGGTATGAACAATCACTACGTAATCGTTTTCGTCGGGACCTTCCTTATCGAGCTTCGCTTTCAAATAGGAAATCGCCTTTTTCGTACCGCGCACTTTGTCGAGTATAAACAGTTTGCCCTCGTTATCGAACGAAACGATGGGTTTTATCGAAAGCACACCGCCCACGACCGCCGCAGCCGCGGAAATTCTCCCGCCCCGTTTCAGATAATTCAAATCGTCCGCTACGATAAAGTGCTGAATGTGCAAACGGAGCGAATTCACATAATCGACCGTCTCCCGCGCCGTTTTCCCTTCGTTACGGTATTTTAAGGCAAAGCGCACAAGCGCGCCCTGTCCCGCCGTCGCCGTCAACGGATCGACGACGAAGACTTCGAATTCGGGAAAATCCTTTTTCACATCCGCCGCCGCTTTCGCCGCCACCGTTTTCGTGGGAGAAAGCCCGCTCGATATGGTAAAATGCACGACTTCGTGCGCCCCCTCTCGCGCCAAACGGAGAAAATGATCGTAATGCGCCTGATAATTGAGCATTGACGTTCTGGAAAAAGCGCCCGCGCGCAATTCGTTATAAAAATCTACGTATTGCTTATATTCCGTAAACGCGTCAAGCCGATCTTCCATCGCGCCGTCTTTTTCTACGGTAAAAGTCAGCGGCACGACTTTAATATCATTCTCCGTAATCTCCCCGTGATACAGATCGCAGGTAGAATCGGTAGAAAGCGTAAATTGGTACATTCTGTTCACTCTCCACTGTGAAACGGTTAAATTCCCTTACCTGTTTGACAGTATATCATAAATTTTATCATTGCGCAAGGTTATTTGGGAAATTTGCTTGATTTTTGCGGTTTTTTTTCGGAAAGGTCTTGAAAAAAAGGAAAAAATAGGTATAATAGAATTAATTGGGAAAGTGCGCCGAACGGCGCAAAAGGGGGCCTATGACAAAACAAGATTTTTTAAAACTCAAAAACGGGACGGACGTACGCGGCACTGCGATTGCCGGCGTGGAAAACGATCCCGTAACGCTTACCGACGAAGCGGTTTGCGCGATTGCGAAAGCGTTCTACGTTTGGACGGCTAAGAAAACGGGAAAAAATCCCGCGATCGCCGTCGGACACGATTCCCGTCTTTCCGCGGATCATATTTCCGCGCTTGTTGCGGAGAGCGTAAACGCTTGCGGCGGCGACGTGATTTTAACGGGACTTTCGTCCACGCCCTCCATGTTTATGCTGTTGCAAGAGGACTTCGGCGCGGACGCTTCCGTTATGATTACGGCAAGCCATTTGCCCTTTCAGAAAAACGGTTTGAAGTTTTTCGTGAAAGACGGCGGTTTGGAAAGCGCGGACGTAAGCGAAATTTTGGAAATAGCGGCGGAAGGAAACTTTCCCGCAGGACAAGGTAAAACGCAGAAAAAGAGTTATCTCGAAAAGTATGCGGCAGATCTTGTGGAAAAAGTGCGCGCGGCGTGCGGAGAAGCGCAACCGTTGAAAGGAAAACGCATCGCGGTAGACGCGGGCAACGGCGCGGGAGGATTTTACGAAAGTCTTGTGCTGAAACCGCTCGGCGCAGATACGACGGGTTCGCAATTTTTGGAGCCGGACGGTTCTTTCCCCAACCATATCCCCAATCCCGAAAACGAAGAAGCAATGAAGTCCGTCTGCGCGGCGGTAAAAGCGGCGAAAGCGGACTTCGGGATCATCTTCGATACGGACGTGGATCGGGCGGGCGCGGTGTCCTCCGACGGGGAGGAGATCAACCGCAACCGTCTCATCGCGCTTATCTCCGCGATTTTGTTGGAAGAACGATCGGGCGGCGTGATCGTAACCGATTCCGTCACCAGCGACGGACTGACGGCGTTCATTCGGGAACGCGGCGGCATTCATCACCGTTTTAAACGGGGCTACAAGAACGTCATCAACGAGAGCAAACGTTTAAACGCGGAAGGAATATATTCCCCGCTCGCCATTGAAACGAGCGGTCATGCCGCGCTCAAAGAAAATTACTTCCTCGACGACGGCGCATATCTTGTTACCCGCCTTTTGATCGCGCTTGCCAAACGCGCGAAAGAAGGAAAAGATTTGACGGAGATGATTTCTTCCCTGCCGGAACCCAAAGAGGCGGCGGAAATCAGGCTCTCTTTTGCGGCAGGCTGCGATTTTAAAACGCTGGGCGGCGGCGTGATAGAAGATTTAAAACAGACCGCGCAGGAAAATCCCGCGCTCTCTCCCGCGCCGGACAACTACGAAGGAATCCGCGTCAATTTCGATCGGGAACACGGCGACGGCTGGGCGCTCGTGCGCATGAGTCTGCACGAACCGATTATGCCTATCAATGTAGAGAGCAACTCCGTCGGAGGCAATGCGGTCATTATCAAACAACTTTATGCGTTCCTGCAAGGCTACGCGTTCTTAAATCTCGAAAATCTGAAAAAATATTTATAATATCAAGGAGTCAATCATGAAACAAACAACGATCAACGCAATCCGCATTCTCTCCGCGGAGGCAATTCAAAAAGCAAATTCGGGACACCCGGGACTTCCTCTCGGTTCCGCACCTATCGCTTATACACTCTTTCAGAACTATCTGAAATTTAACAACAACGACCCGAAATGGGACGACCGCGACCGCTTCGTCCTTTCGGCAGGGCACGGCTCTATGCTCGATTATTCCCTGCTCTATCTTTACGGCTTCGGCCTTACCAAAGAGGACTTGATGAATTTCCGCCAGCTCGGATCCAAAACGCCGGGTCACCCCGAATACGGGCACACCGTAGGAATCGAGACGACGACGGGTCCTTTGGGACAAGGCATTGCCAACGCCGTGGGAATGGCGGTAGCGGAGGCGCATCTCGCGGCAACGTTTAACAGGGAAGGCTTCCCCGTTGTCGATCACTATACCTACGCTTTGTGCGGCGACGGCTGCCTTGAAGAGGGCATTTCTTACGAAGCCTGCTCGTTCGCAGGAACGCACGAACTCGGAAAACTCATTCTCTTCTACGACGACAACGACATTACGATCGAAGGCAATACCGATATTACGTTTAAAGAGGATGTAGGCGCGCGCTTCGAAGCGCAAAACTGGCAAGTACTGCACGTTGACCTCGTTGCCAATCCCGACGACGTTTCGCTCATTTCCGCAGCGATCGACGCGGCGAAAGCGGAAACGAAAAAGCCCTCGGTTATCATCTGCAAAACGAAGATCGGTTACGGAACGCCGCTGGAAGGCAGCCACAAATGCCACGGCTCCCCTCTCGGCGTCGAAAATCTGCAAAAGACGAAAGAAAAACTCGGCTGGCCCTGCGCGGAAGCGTTTGAAGTTCCCGCGGAAGTTTTCCGTCACACGGCGGAAGCGGGCAAACGCGGCGCGCAAAAAGAGAGCGAATGGAAAGCGATGTTCGCGGAATATGAAAAAGCGTATCCCGAACTCGCCAAATCCTATAAAGCCGCAATGAGCGGAGAAAAAGTCGATCTTGCAAAAGTGGACGATCTCTTCAAATTCGAAAAACCCATGGCGACCCGTCAGACGTCGGCAATCGTATTGAATAAAATTGCGGCGCTTGTACCCAACCTGATCGGCGGAAGCGCGGATCTCGCTCCTTCCAATCTTTCGGACATGAAGAATACCGATACCGTCACTTACGGCGACTTTTCGCCCGAAAACTACGCGGGCAGAAATATGCACTTCGGTATCCGCGAACACGCCATGGCGGCGATTACCAACGGAATGCAACTCCACGGCGGTTTGCAATGCTACTGCTCCACGTTCTTTATCTTCTCCGACTATTGCAAGCACGCTATGCGTCTCTCCGCGCTCATGAATATCCCCGTCGTATATATTCTTACGCACGACAGTATCGGCGTCGGCGAGGACGGACCCACCCATGAACCCGTAGAACAGCTCATTGCGTTGCGTTCCATTCCCAACATGAAAGTTTACCGTCCCGCGGACGGCAAAGAGACGGCGGCGGCTTGGATTTCCGCTCTTACCGGCACGGCGCCCACCGCGCTGGTGCTTACGCGGCAGAATCTTCCCCAATACGAAAACAGCGGCTTGGCGGCCTTGAAAGGCGGCTATGTGCTGGAAGACTGCGAGGGAACGCCCGACGTACTGTTGATTGCAAGCGGTTCGGAAGTCGAACAGTGCGTAGGCGCGAAAGCCGAGCTTGCGAAAGAATCAATCAAAGCGCGCGTAATTTCCATGCCCTGCTTTGAAGAATTCGAAAAACAGTCCGCGGAATACAAAGAGAGCGTCATGCCCTCCGCCGTGAAAGCAAGAGTTTGCGTAGAGGCAGGCTCGCCTTACAGTTGGTATAAATATGCCGGCGACAAGGGTGAAATTATCGGCATGAGCACATTCGGTGCGAGCGGTCCCGCGCCTCTTTTGTTCAAAAAATTCGGCTTTACGGTGGAAAACGTCGTAGAAAAAGCGAAACTTTCGCTGGCAAAGTAAACTTGAAAGGCAAAGGAGCGGCGCATCTGCGTTACGCCCCATAAATAAAAAACGTCGAAATGATAAAGGAAACGCAACGTCGATCCATCAAACGCTGCGTTTCTTTTGTTTTCGCCTTTTTTTAACGGAAAAATTATTACGCCCAACGGAAAGGATTGTTCGCTCCGATTTCAAAATGATATTTCGCAATCCCCAAATCGATCTTCGTCAACGACCCTTTGCCCGCAGACGCCGCGACCGAATCGCCGTTCAAACGGAAAAAAAACTTTTGTTGATTCATCGCGGTGGGCGCAAGCAAGGCAGCGTTGATCCCCTTTGCAAACCATTCGGGCGCGTCTTCCGTCAAGCCGACTTTTTCCGACTGTTTTCTTTTGTGCGCTTTCCCTTGGTTTTGACCGTAACCCAACGCCAACACAAGATAACATTTCTCCCCTTTCTCTACGGTAAACGCATTCTTGATTTTTTTGTAGGTAAGCGCAACCCAACAAGAATTCAAACCAAGCGTCTGCGCATAAAGGGCGATTTTTTCACCGTAATAGCCGACCGCTTCCTCTGCGCCGTTCTTCTTTTTCGCAACCAGCGCAACGTAATTGCGTACATTGAAAAATTTTCCGTAGTGAGCCAAAAAACAATCGAACGCCTTCGGTTCGTCGGTTACGAGCTGAAAATGCAATCCTCCCTCGCGGTTGCACTCTTCCGTCTTTTGGCGGAGTTTTTCAACCAATTCCTCTTCGATCGGACGGTCGAGATACGCCCTCACCGAATGCCGCTCTTCCATTGCCTGCAAAAGATCCATATTCTCTCTCCTCTGTTTCTTTTGTATTATACCACAAAAAACGTTT
>CAYZTP010000029.1:0-7634 GCA_964481555.1 uncultured Clostridia bacterium
TTTTCGACGGCGACGCGTTGAAGTTTTCTTTCCGCGTTGCAACCGATCTCAAACGCACGTCCGACGAATACGGGGCGCAGCTTATCGGAATGTTGGCTTTCAACGGCATTTCCGCTTCGGAAATTAAGGGAGGAATATTTTCTTCCGTTGTTCCGTCGCTCGATTATACAATCGAGCATATGCTGCGTATGTATTTTGGAATCGTTCCCCTGCAGCTTGCGCCCGGTTTGAAAACGGGACTGAAAATGCGGGCGGATAATGCGCGCGAAGTCGGAGCGGACAGAATTGTGAACAACGTTTCCGCCGTTAAAAAATACGGTTGCGGGAAGCCAATCGTCGTAGTAGACTTCGGCACGGCGACGACGTTTAATATTTTAAATGCGGAAGGGGAGTTCATCGGCGGAGTGATCGCTCCCGGGATCAAAGGCTCTCTGGACAGTTTGGTGAGCGGAACGGCAAAACTTCCGCGCGTGGAAATCGAAGCGCCCAAAAGCGTAATCGCCACGAATACCGTCACGAATATGCAGGCGGGAATCGTGTTCGGGTTCGCGGGACTTGTCGAATATATCATAAAAAAAATAAAAAAAGAACTGAAAGCCGAAGAGGTTTTTACGATTGCAACGGGCGGATTTTCCGAGACGATCGCAAAAGAAACCAAGTCTATCAACGTGATCGATAAAATGTTGACGCTTGACGGTTTGAAGTATCTGTATGATTTGAACGCTTCGGAGGAATAACATGAAGAAAGTCGGTATAGCCATTCTCGGTCTCGGCGTCGTCGGCGGCGGCGCTTACAAAATTCTCACGGAAAACAGAGAGTTTTACCAAAAGACGCAAGGGGTCGATCTTGTCGTCGAATGCGTTCTCGAACGCGATCGGGAACGTATTAAGCAGCTCGGCATTCCGGAGGAAAAAGTCGTTTCGAATATAGCCGAGGTCGCTTGTAATCCCGATGTCAATATCGTTGTCGAAGTCCTCGGCGGCGTGGGGGCGGCGCGCGATTTTGCGCTTGCCGTACTGAATGCCGGTAAAACGGTGGTTACTTCCAACAAAGAGTTATTTTGCAAATATTCGCACGAACTTGAACGCGCCGCAAAACGGCAGAACGCGGGACTTTATTTCGAAGCGAGCTGCGTGGGGGGCGTACCGATCGTCAGAACGCTTCTCGACGGCTTGCAGGCAAATAAAATCTCGTCGATGATGGGCATCATTAACGGCACCACCAATTACATTTTAACGAAAATGACGAACGACGGCTCGTCCTATGAGGACGCGTTGAAAGCGGCGCAAGAACTCGGATACGCCGAGGCGGATCCTTCCGCCGACGTCGAGGGTTACGACGCGGCGTATAAACTTTCTATTCTCTCGTCGTTAGCGTTCCATACCAAAGTGCCTTTTTCAAAGATATACCGCGAAGGAATCGAAAATATTTCGGAGGAAGATATTGCGGACGGCAAAGAACTCGGATATTGTTTGAAGCTGCTTGCCATAGGAAAGCGCAAGGGAACGAATATCGAAGTCCGCGTTCATCCGACGTTTATAAAACGCGATCATCCGCTTGCAAGCGTGAACGACAGTTTCAACGCCGTATATGTCACGGGCGACTCCGTCGGCGACGTAATGCTGTACGGAAGAGGCGCCGGCGATCTTCCTACCGGGAGCGCGATCGTGAGCGATATCATTTATGCCGCGACGCATACGGAAAATAGATATTCGACGTTTAAAAACACGGCGACGGCGGATAAAGAGATTAAATTCGTCAACGATTTTAAAAGCGCGTACTATTTGCGGTTTACGGTAGCCGATCAGACGGGCGTGCTTTCTAAAATCGCGTCCGTATTCGGGCGGCATAACATATCCATCCTCGAAGTTCAGCAAAAACGCAACTACGAGGGCAAAACGACTTTGATCATCGTCACCCACAAAACGCACGAGCTTGCCGTTCGCAGCGCAGTTTCAAAAATCAACGCGTTGGAAGTCGCTTCGGTCGAGTCGGTGCTCCGCGTCGAATCGTAAACATGAAAAATGCAATCGGCGGGTAAATCCGCCGATTTTCCTATCGAAAGAATTATGAAAAAAGCGATTATTCTTGTGAACGCCTATACGCAATCGCAGAGCGAGCTGAATCAGCCGAACCGTATTCGAGAGGAGCTGGAAGCGCGCGGCGTTTGCGCGCAAATATGCCGAAACGTTTTTTTTGCCGAAAATTTTACGCGCGAGAAAGCGGATTTCGTCGTATATTTCGATAAAGATAAGTACGGCGCGCGGCAACTTGAAAAAAAGACGCGTCTTTTCAATCGCGCCGAAGCCGTTGAGCTATGCGACGATAAAATGCTGACGCATATCGCATTGCAAGGAGTTCCTATGCCCGAAACGCTGGCGGGCGCACTGTGCTATACGCCCTCCGTTCCCGTTCGTAAGGACGTCCTCGACGAGGCGGAAAGGCGGTTGGGGTATCCGATGGTCGTAAAAGAGAGCTTCGGTTCGCTCGGGAAAGGCGTGTACAAGGCGGATACGCGGGCGGAGCTTGAAACGCTGGCGGAAAATTTGAAATGCAAGCCGCATTTATTCCAAAAATATATTACGGAAAGCGCGGGATCCGATTTGCGCGTCATCGTAATCGGTGGAAAAGCAGTCGGCGCAATGCGGCGGGTTTCCAAAGACGATTTCCGTTCCAACGCGGAGTTGGGCGGAAAAGGGGAAAGCGTTCCCCTTGACGCGCAGGCGGTCGAATTTGCCGAGCGGGCGGCGAAAATATTAAAGCTCGATTATTGCGGGGTGGATTTGTTGTATGGAGATAAAGGGTATCTGCTTTGCGAGGTCAATTCCAACGCGTTTTTCGGCGCCTTTGAACGCGTAACGGGAATGAACGTCGCGGCGTTGTACGCCGAATATATGATAAAGGAAGTTTACGGGGAATAGACAAGTGTTGAAAACGATCAAACAATTAAAAAAACATCTCGACGCGCGCGCCCGCGCAGACGAACCGGAGCGGGACGAAGAGGGAAGAGCGGTGATCGAGATGACCGTTTTAAAGGACGAAGATTTTTTGTCCGATTTTTCGGCGGGGAACCGTCCGGTTATCGGTAGCGCCATCGGCGAATTTTTGACGGAAAACGCGTTGGCGTTTCATTTGCAGGAATCGTTTTGTATCCGTATCAACAGCGATTGCATCGACGATGAAGAGCGGAAGATTTATGCCGAAGCGTTAAAAGAATATTATGTGCGCAGATATAAACGCAACCGTATGGATTTAAAACACAACGCGTTCGTTTCCGCGGTGATGGCGGCGGTAGGGGTGATTGCTCTTTCCGCTTTTGTCGCTATGTCTCTATTTGACGCGAATCCTGTTCTATCGGGAGTGGCGGAGATCTTTGCTTGGGTGTTTTTATGGGAAGCGGTGGATTTATTTTTCTTGGAACGCCAAGTCTTGCGCTGCGAACGCATCCGATATTTGCATTTTATCGACGCAAAGGTGGTTTTTAAGCCGCGAAGTCAAAGATGAACGGACGTGTTGTTTTATCAAGAATCTAACGCAAATATCGGGAATTCAGCATTCCCGATATTTTTCCATCATTTCCGTAAAAAGCTGCTTGGTAGAGGGCGGAGTATAGGTAATCGCGTTGGCTCCCGCGTTTATGGTGCGAAGAATGCTTTCGTCCGTTCCTCCTCCGGAAGCGATAATCGGAATAGAGGGGAATTGCCGCCTGATATCGGCGACGAGTTCCGGCGTTTTTTCCGCGGCGGCTATATTCAAAATAGACGCGCCCGCTTTTAAACGCGCCGCGATATTCGTATTGAATTTCGTAACGGTTACGATAACGGGAAGATCGACCGCACGCGCGACGCCCATAACGTTCAAATCGGATACGGGCGCATTGAGCACGACTCCCACGGCTCCCTGTGTTTCGGCGTCTTTGGCAAGGCTGATCGTTCTGATTCCTTGTGTCGTACCGCCTCCCACGCCGCAAAATACGGGAATATAGGAAGCGCGGATTAAACTATCGGAAACGGCGGATTGCGGGGTGAACGGATAAACGGCGAAAACGGCGTCTGCATCGCAGTTGCGGATAATGGCGATATCCGTCGAAAAGATTAGCGTTTTGATTTTTCTCCCGAATACGACGATTCCGCTTGCTTTCTGCGCCGCTTGCGGAATATGCAGAATATGGCGCAAATTGCTTTCATATGCGTTAACTTCTCGGCATGACATGATACGTTTCTCCTTTCTTCATATATCAACAAAGAAAACGAAAGGGAAACGAGTACCGAAAAAACTTCACGTAATTTTCGTTTTGTATTCAATTTCAAACGAGTCGTTATGATTCGCTGTTCCGTCGGAATAAGCCTGTCATGCGGTGGCGAGCTTTTTCTTTTCGCGTTTCAGTTCCTTTTCCAGTTCCGTGCAGGTTTCGGCAAGTTCTTCTTCCGTTTCTTCCACTTTGATTCCGTCCAAAAGGTCTTGCAGACGGTATTCCTCGTTGAGATATCTAATCGTTTGATAGCCGATTACGGCGGTTAGGGTGCCGTTCGTCAAGCCCTGCACCGAAGAATCGACAAGAGCCGCGATCGCCGTTCCCAATAGGGGGATTCCTTTCACCGCGTCGCCCATTGACCGAACGACGGTATTTCCCAGTTTCAAATTTCCAACGCCGTAAGCGGTAAGAGAATTTTGCAAAACTCTGCCGAAGATTTTTAACAATTTGGGATCGGACGGTCGGAAACCGTATAAAAAAACGAGGTCTTTAATCAGTTGTAAATTGACGAACACGACGAGTATGATATCCGTTTTTGCCGCTTGCGACACGGCGGAATAAGTAGCGGATTTCAGCGCCGCTTTAAAAATGAGATCGCGCGCGGATTTTTTTACCGAATCGCCGTACAGAGCAGAAAGCGAACGCTTTATCGCCTCTTCGTCGTTCGTTTTTACGGCGATTGCAAGCTGACCGACCGTATGAGAATCGTACCAGCCCACGCCTTCGACTTTCGCCGTGACGTCGATTATTTTGTCTGCAATTTCGCGCCGAAGTTTTTTATTGTGCTTTTGCGCCGCGCGCGCCGTATAGGCGTTCACGTTTACGACGAAGTAATCCGACCGCATGATTTTGCAAAGCGGCACGATGAAAAAACAGACGTAAACAATGAGGCATATACCGCCTACGGCGTATCCTGCATACGCGTTCATTTGCCATACGTCGTAAGCAAGGAAGAACAGACAGGCGAACAGCAGAATTCCGATTACCGTCGCGATAAGACGGAGCAAAAATTTCGCTCCCCGTACGTTTTGCCGTTTTACATATTTTTGTTCGTATTCGTAAATGGTGAGTTGACCTTTTTCCGTCGAGTTTGCTTGCGCTTCGGCAATATCCACCGCTTTTTTGATGTTTCCCATGGCGATCTCCTTTCTCTTATTATACTATAAAATTTTGTTCCTGTAAAGAGAAGCGTATCAATAAAATTTATTGGAAAAGCCCTCCCATATAGGGAGAGCTTTTCATAATGGAGAGTAATCGGCGTTTGCGGCTGGGACCGCGCCCGCTTTCTGTTTTCATTATATGATTTCACCGTTTGCAATGCAACCTACTGTTATCGTTTTAGACTCTATTCGCTGTTTTTTGCGCAGTAGAATCGAAATTTCACATTCTACTCACGGTAGAATCGTTGACACAGGCTTATTTTTTATCTATAATAGAGATATGGAAGACGAAATTTTGGCAAAAACCATCGGGGAAAATATTACGCGTTTGAGAAAGATGATGAATTTAACGCAGCTTGAACTTGCGGAAAAGCTGAATTATTCGGACAAATCGGTTTCCAAATGGGAACAAGGAAACGGCATACCGGACGTTCGGATTTTATTGCAGCTCTCCGAATTGTTCGGGGTTTCGCTCGACGATTTGGTTAAAAAACACGAAAAGGAAGTCGTGATGCCGCGCAAAACGAAATGGTTGCAGCGTTTGATTACGTTGGTGTGTTCAACGGGCTTGTGCTGGCTGGTTGCGGTTTGCATTTTCGTGCTGCTTATGCTGATCGATTCGCAGATCCCGTTCGCGTGGCTGCCGTTTTTGTATGCGGTTCCCGCTTCGGCGATCGTCATTTTGGTGTTCAGCTGCATTTGGCATTGGAAATGGGTGCGCATTATCTCCGTTTCCGCGCTCGTATGGACGGTGATCGCCTGCGTTTTCGTAACGGCGGTAGCCGCGGGTGCGCAACCGCAAGCGATTTGGTATCTGTTTTTGATCGGAATTCCGTTGCAGATACTTGCTTTATTTTATTTTGTTTGGCGCAAAGGAGCGCATTTCCATGACTGAGACGAACAAGGATTTTTCCGTTTTAGAAAAACGATATCACGCTAAACGCAAGACGGCGACCGTATTCGGCTGGATATTTCTTGCCTTGGCTGTCGCCGGCTTGATTGGTTTAATCGTTTCGCTGATACTGCTCGGCTTGGGAAAGGGAAGCGAAACGGTGATGTTCGCGCTGTGCGGAGCGTCGTTCGCCGTCGTCGTTGTAAGCGGTACGCTTGCGTTTTTTTTCATCCGTCTTGGCGACAAGATTGCAGAAAAGGAGCTTGATTGCAAAGAGCGATCGATCGGAGAAAATGCGTTCGGCGTGGGGGAGGAAACGTTCGCCGTGTTTTGCGAAGGGAAACTCCTTATTCGGGGAAAAACGAACGAAAAACGCTTAAAAACGATCTCAGTGCCATATACGGATATGCGCTTTTTTTCCGTTTGCATACGGCATACGCCCAAAGAAAAAGGCGAATGGAGCGTAGTTCTGGAAATCCCCGTAAAATATCTTGCCAAAGACGGAAAGGGGTCCAAAGACGATTCTCCCGCTTTGATTCAGACGGCGGCAAAGCCGCGTTTGTACGAATGTCTGAAACAATACGGATTAACGCTTTTGGGAGAATTGCCCAAAGAGGGAAGGACGGAAAAATTTTTACGAAAGAAGCGGTTTATTCTGCCCGATCGGAATAAACGCAGAAGATCGCTGTTGTATGCGGGCGCGGGCGTCGTTCTTATCGTAGGCGGCGTGATTGCGGCTGTTTCTTCGTTGTTAAATGCGACGATCGGCGCGATTATCGCCGTATTGGGGTTCTATTTGGCGATTCACGGTTTTTTCGGTTTTCTTAAAGCCAAATCGGTGTTCGCGGTTTATCGCGAAGGCGTGTATTGGAAAGATAAAACGTTTACGGAAAGCGTGTTTTTAAAATGGGAAGAGATTTTATCTTATAGTAAAGAGGAAAAAGAGGGTCGGTTATATTTAGAAACGCAATGTCTTTACGGTTCGTACAGCTTTCCTCTCGCCGCGGGAGCGTTGGAATACTTAGAGGAGAATTACGCCGACAAAGAAGAAAAATGAGAGCGGGCGGTAAACAATACAAAACGAAAGAAGAAAAAATGCGTTCTTTTTCAAAGACTTGCCTTTTTGGGTATCGCGCTGTTTTTCGCGGGGATCGTCTGCTTGATGATCGGAGCGTATTGTGAGGCGGATCGGTCGTGGAGCATATTGATCTGCGGCGGTTATGCGTACGGGTGTTTCGACGGCGGCGCGTACGACTATATCAAAGCGCATTTTCCCGAAAAATGTCGGGATTCGGATATTTGAACCGAAACGGGGCGGAAACGTCT
>CAYZTP010000029.1:7734-12790 GCA_964481555.1 uncultured Clostridia bacterium
TTCCCGAAAAATGTCGGGATTCGGATATTTGAACCGAAACGGGGCGGAAACGTCTCGTTTTTTCTGTGAATTTCGGAAACGCTTCCGTCGAAGAGTTGACTTTCACGTTCGATATGATATAATAAATGAGATCATAAGAAACGTAAAACAGTTTTGGAGAATGCTATGCCCGATTTGCAACGTAAAATCTGTCCGAAATGCGGCGCTTCGATCGAGGATTACCGCCGTACGGGGCTTTTGGGGTGCGGGGAATGTTACAGAGTTTTTCGCGAGGAAATTCTTACCGCCGTGCGCGCAATGCAGGGGGGGATGATACACGAGGGTAAAACCCCGGTCGATTCCTTAATCGCCGAACAGGAACAACTGAAAAAAGAGATAGAAGACGCGTTGCGGGCGAAGAAATTCGAAGAGGCGGAGCGGTTGCAGGAAAAATTAAAATTATTAAAAACGATGACGGGGACGGAATGAGCGATATTATGAAAATAGAAAACGTCGCGTTTTCCACGCGTATTCGTCTTGCCCGCAATGTGGAAGGGTATGTTTTTCCCAACCGCATAAATCATAACGAGGCGCGGGAAATTGTGGAGATGGCAAACGCAGCGCTGAAAGAAGCGGAATCGTTTGATTTTTACCGCATGAACGCCGTTTCGGACGAACAAGCTTCTTTCTTGAAAGAGCGGTATTTAATCAGTCAGGCGTTAATCGATAACGCTCGTATTTCCGCGGCGCTTGTTTCCAAGGATAAAAGCATTTCCGTCATGATCAACGAAGAGGATCATATCCGCGAACAATATTTCGTGCGGGGATTGGATTTGAAAAACGCTTACGAGCGGATTTCCGGAATCGACGATATCCTATCGGAGAGTATTCCTTTCTTATTCGACGAAACGCTCGGTTATCTTACCGCCAGTCCCACGAATCTCGGCACGGGAATGCGTGCGTCCGTCATGCTGTTTCTGCCCGCGCTTTCTCGTAGCGGGAACATACGGAAATTGTCTTCCCGTCTCGTTCAAAAAGGACTTATCGTACGCGGCGCGTTCGGCGAGGGAAGTTCTACGGAGGGGGATTTATACCAAATCAGCAACGAGGTCACGCTCGGTCGTCCGGAAGAGGAAATCGTTTCCGTGGTAGAACGGTCGGTGATGAAAGTCGTCGAAATGGAGCTGCTTGAACGGGAAAGATTGAAAAAGGAAAAAGGACTTGCAATCGCCGACGGCGCACTGCGTTCTTACGGCATTTTAACTAATTGCGTGCGTATCGACGCGCGCGAGTTCATGAGCCGCATGGCGGACGTGAAGTTTGCGCTTGCATTGGGATTTTTTGAGGGAAGCATGGAAGAGCTGGACGATCTCGTGCTCGATATGCGTCCCGCCAATATAAACCGTATGAACGGATTTCCGCTCAATCCCGAGGGGCGCGATCTTTATCGCGCCGAATATGCGGGCAAGGTTTTGCGCGGCATGGAACTCATTACCGAAAAAAAGCGTAGTCTGCTTTTAACAGGAGAATAAACTATGGATACTTCAAACTATTCCGATCATCTGAAAAGAGCGGTTGCGCTTGCTGAGGGCGCGGCGAAGAACTTTCATTCGAGTTATATCGGAACCGAACATATCCTCTACGGGCTGATCAACGCGGAGGACAGCGCTTCGGCGAAATTGCTTGCCGAAGCGGGCGTGGACGCGACGGAGTACGAGACGATTTTTAAACGGGCAATCATGCACGACTGTCCGATTCAAGGCTATACGCCGCGTACCAAAAATTTGTTTGAACGCGCTCTCGAATATTCCATGGTAGAAGGCGCGTACAAAACGCTGATGGGAACAGAGCACGTATTGTTGGCGTTATTGAGTCTCGACGATTGTTTGGCAGTGCAGATTTTAAAAATGCTGAATATTGATCTTGCTGCGCTTAACCGCAAAACGGAAGAGACGATCGGACCCGACGTCATCAAGGGAGATGATTTCCGACCGGGAGATAACGGCGCTTATGGGGCGGCGCACAACGCGCCGTTGTACCGCATTGCCAAAAATGCATATGCCGCCAAAAATCGTTTTTGGGAGGAAGGATCGCTTGACGAGAATTTGTTGCAATATGGCGACGATCTTACCCAGAAGGCGCGGGAGGGAAAGCTCGATCCTGTAATCGGAAGAAAGAACGAGATCGAGAAGGTGATTCAAATTCTGTCCCGCCGCACAAAAAACAACCCCGTTCTCATCGGTGAACCGGGCGTTGGGAAAAGCGCGGTCGTAGAGGGGCTGGCTCAGGCGATCGTTTCGGGAGAGGTTCCCGAGCTGTTAAGAAAAAAGACGGTGTATTCTCTCAATCTAACAGGATTATTGGCGGGTGCGCGTTATCGGGGCGACTTTGAAGAGCGTCTGAAAAATGTAGTGGACAGCATTGTTCGCAACAGCAACATTATTTTGTTTATCGACGAAATTCATATGATCGTCGGCGCGGGGGCGGGGATGGACAGCAACGTAGACGCTTCGAATATCTTAAAGCCCATGTTGGCGCGCGGCGAATTGCAAACGGTGGGAGCCACTACGCTGGAAGAGTATCGCAAATACATTGAAAAGGATTCTGCGCTCGAGCGCAGGTTTACGCCCGTTATGGTCGATCAGCCCAGCGTAGAGGATACGATTGTCATTTTGCATGGATTGAAAGATAAATACGAAGCACACCACAATGTGGCGATTACCGACGCGGCGATCGAAGCGGCGGCAAAACTATCCGACCGTTATATTACCGATCGTTTTCTGCCGGATAAAGCGATCGACTTGATCGACGAGGCCGCTTCGCGCGAACGTTTAAAATCGTATAACGGACCAAGCGGATTGCATGAATTGGAGGATCGTTTAGAGCGCGCGAAAATCGAACAGCAAAAAGCGGCGAAACGGGCGAATTATACCCGCGCCGCCGAATTGTCGACGGAGATAGTAAAACTGACGGAAAAGGTGGTAGCCATGCAGGACGAATGGAACAGTACGCGCAACTCTACGCACCTTTCTATCGGAACGGAACAGATTGCGGAAATTGTTTCCGGTTGGACGGGCGTACCCGTTTCAAAACTGACGGAAGAGGAAAGCGCGAAGCTGATGCACCTTGAAGAGGAATTGCATGAACGCATCGTAGGACAGGACGAGGCGGTAACGGCGGTCAGCAAGGCCATTCGCCGCGCCCGCGCGGGTCTGAAAGATCCTTCCCGTCCCATCGGATCGTTTATCTTTGTCGGTCCTACGGGCGTCGGAAAAACGGATTTGAGCAAGGCGCTTGCCGAAAGTTTATTCGGCGACGAACGGCTGATGGTGCGCATCGATATGTCCGAATATATGGAAAAACATTCCGTCACCAAGCTGATCGGCGCTCCTCCCGGATATGTCGGTTACGACGAGCAACAGAGCGGACAGCTTAGCGAACGTATTCGCAGGAAACCTTATTCGGTAGTCTTGTTCGACGAGATCGAAAAAGCGCATCCCGACGTGTTCAATATATTATTGCAAATTCTCGACGACGGCCGTCTGACGGACAGCAAGGGCAGAGTCGTTTCGTTTAAAAACACCGTCATTATCATGACGAGCAACGTCGGCGCGCACGAGGTGAAAGAGGTCGGCACGCTCGGATTCCGCAGCGAGAGCGAAGAGACGGAGTACGAGGATATGAAGTCGAAGATTGAAAACGCGCTGAAAGCGCAGTTCCGTCCCGAATTTTTAAACCGTTTGGACGACGTGATTATCTTTCATAAGCTCACTAAGGAAGACGCTTCTAAGATCTGCGAAAAGATCATCGGATCGCTGCAAGATCAGCTGAAAGACAGGGGAATCAATATTAAAATCAGCGCGCGCGCCCGTTCCTTTCTCGTTGAAAAAGGGTACAGTGAAGAATACGGCGCGCGACCGCTGAAACGGGTGGTACGCAAGCTGGTGGAAGACCGTCTCTCCGAGGAAATTTTGCAGGGCAGGATTGCGGCGGGCGGCACTGTAATAGTGGACGAGGAGAACGGAGAACTTACCTTTGCGGGAGAATAAGCGCAATGGTTGTCAACGGAAAAGAGTACGAGATTGTCAAACTGCTCGGTAAGGGCAAGGGCGGTTATTCCTATCTAGCACGTGACGGTACCCACCGCTACGTTTTGAAACAGATCCACCACGAGCCGTGCGATTATTATCGGTTCGGGAACAAGATCGAAGCGGAGTGCAACGATTACCGCAGATTGCAACAAGTCGGAATCAGAATGCCCGTCATGCTTGACGTTGATCTTCAAAACGAGCGCATTTTGAAAGAGTACATAGACGGCGATACCGTCTATGAGTTGATCCTGCAAGATCGAATGAAACCCGATTATTTGGAACAATTGCGCGGAATGTGTCGGTTGTTATATGCCGCACATCTCAATATCGATTATTTTCCGACAAATTTTGTCGTGCAAAAGGAAAAAATTTATTATATCGATTTCGAATGCAACGAGTACATGGACGAGTGGAATTTTGAGAATTGGGGTGTGAAATATTGGTCGAAAACGACAGAATTTCTGAAATATGCGAATATAACAAAATAAAAATAGCCCGCTGTCTTTTGAAAGATAGCGGGCGGTTTCTTATTCGCTTAAGTTCCAGTCAATGGGTTTTAACCCGTGCGAGACGAGATACTCGTTCGTTTTGGAAAAATGGCGGCAGCCGAAAAAGCCGTTGTATGCGGAAAGGGGAGACGGGTGCGCGCATTCGAGAACGAGGTGCTTCTTTTTATCGACCAGCTGCGCCTTTCTGCGCGCATTGCCGCCCCAAAGCAAAAAGACGAGATGCTCCTTTTGTTCGCTCAGCAGGGAGATCACGGAATCGGTAAACCAACTCCAACCGCAGTTCGCGTGCGAATTTGCCTGATGTTCGCGTACGGTGAGCGCGGTGTTCATCAAGAGCACGCCCTCTTTCGCCCACTTGGTAAGATTGCCCGATTTCGGCGGCTCAAATCCCAAATCGTCTTTTAGTTCTTTGAACATATTTTCGAGCGACGGCGGTTTTTGTACGCCGTCCTGTACGGAAAAACACAGCCCGTGCGC
>CAYZTP010000030.1:0-12507 GCA_964481555.1 uncultured Clostridia bacterium
TGGCGACCCAAAACGGGCTCGAACCGTCGACCTCCAGCGTGACAGGCTGGCGCTCTAACCAACTGAGCTATTGGGCCGTATTGTTTTGCATATGCGATTTAAAAAGTGGTGGGCCTTCACGGACTCGAACCGCGGACCGATCGGTTATGAGCCGACTGCTCTAACCAACTGAGCTAAAGGCCCGCAAAGAAAAACTCGTATTTCGCAATGCCCGATTATCATATAATAAAAACAAACAAATGTCAAGTGATTTTGAAACCGTTTTTTAAAAAACTGTAAATTATTTTTCGACAATTTTTCCGATATTTTTCTTTCCTTCCGTAAAATTCGCCTAAACAGGTCTGATACAATACATTTAGGACGGCGCTTGAACGTTTCGTTTCAAAAAGCGTCGGCACGCCGTCCTGCGTGATACGGTTACGGAGGCGAATTATGAAAATACAAAGCTGTCGTCGGGGAAACGATTTGTATCTTTATCTTTCGGGCGAACTGGACGAGCATTGCGTTTGCGAGCTCAGAGAGATGGCGGATCGCATTATCGACGAAAGCGCGGGACTGTCGCGCGCGATCTTTAATCTTGCGGGCGTTCGGTTTATGGATTCTACGGGGATCGGTTTTCTGATGGGACGGTATAAACGTTTGAAACGATACGGCATGAGTATGTATCTCGAAAACCCCGATACCGGCGCGGATAAAATTCTTTCTTTGAGCGGCATCTATTCTCTGATGCCGAAAGTTTAGGTGAATTTATGAATCGTATGCAATTAAAATTTTTATCCCGTTCGGAAAACGAAGTGTTTGCGCGCAACGTAGTCGCGGCGTTTGCGCTGCCGCTCAATCCCACGCTATCGGAGCTGTCCGATATTAAAACCGCCGTTTCGGAGGCGGTTACGAACTGTATAGTACACGGATACGGCTCTTCTCGGGAGGGCTGGATCGTCGTGGAGTGCGCGACGGAGAAAAACGCGCTACATATTCAAATTTCCGACAGCGGAAAAGGAATCGAGGACGTCGAACAGGCGCTCGCGCCTTTTTTCACGACGCTGCCGGGGGAGGAGCGTTCTGGGATGGGCTTTACCATTATGCAAACGTTCATGTCGGAATTTTCCGTACGTTCGCAAGTCGGCGTAGGAACGACGGTGAATATGAGCAAGAGCTTCGGCGGGGCGGCGGAAGCAGATGCTCGATGAACAGGATACGCTCGTCTATCTCCGCGCGGCAAAAGCGGGAGATAACGGGGCGAAAGAAATACTGCTTACACACAATACTTCGCTGTTAAAAAGCATTCTCAAACGCTATTTGGGGAAGGGCGTCGAATACGACGATTTATACGAACTTGCCTGCATGGGCTTCTTAAAGGCGATAGCGGGGTTTGACGAGCGCTTCGGCGTTCGCTTTTCCACCTATGCCGTACCCATGATCGCAGGGGAAATCAAACGTTTTTTGCGCGACGACGGCAGCGTTAAGGTTTCGCGTGCGATGAAAAAGTCGGCGCGGGATATCAACCGCTATATCGAACGGGTCGCGGGAGAAAAGGGAGTGCAGCCGACGGTAAAAGAGATCGCCGCCGAATTCCATATGGAAGAGAGCGAGGTGGTTTTTACGCTGGGTTCGGCGCATATGCCCGTTTCGCTGTACGAGCAATCCGATTACAAAGACGAGAAATCCGTTCCGCTTGCCGAACGCATTCCCGCAAACGATACGCAGGAAGAAATGATTGACAGTATGCTCATAAAAAACGCGATTGCAAAGCTTCCCGAACGCGAACGCAAAATCGTCATTTTACGATATTTCCGCGACATGACGCAAAGCGAAGTCGCCCGCGAAATCGGCGTTTCGCAAGTGCAGATTTCGCGGCTGGAAACAAAAATAATTTCTAAGTTCAAAGAAGAACTCGGCTGACCGCCCGTTCCCATAACGGGCTTTTTTATCGGCATACTCTCCGTTTTACGGTCAAGAATTGCATCGGTACGCATTATCCGCGCTTCATCGGATTCATATTTTTTTGACAAAACAACGGCGACGCTTGTGAGAACGAACGTCAAAGGACTTCCAAAGATTAAGGATAGCGTTATTGTTCTCTAAATTCAGATTGGTTTCGGCATATTGAATCCCGTTTTGCAGCATCTTCATCGTCTCGGCGACTATGACGACGGCGGCGCCCCGATACTCCGGAAGAACGCCGACAAGCCCCAAATCGATGGTTTCGGGCTTTTTTACCGATTTTAAAACGCGGAAAACGGTTGCGGGAGTCAGCTTGCCGCCCGAAGGCCGGATCGCTTTGGAAAGAGAAGGAAAGCACAGTCCGAAGCAGACGACTTCTTCCTTTTCGTTCAGGAGTACGGCGACATAGTTAAGATTTAAGATTAAGCGGAAATTGGAAATCATCATTTTCTTCATGCCGTCGGTAAAAGGTACCGTGCCGTAAATGTCCTCGTACGTTTTATCTAATATTTCAAAAAAAGCGTCCGAATATTTTTTCAGAAAATCGTTTGTGTTTTTCGCCGTACCGAAATGCAGCTTATAATGTTTGAGCACGCGCTCGCAAAGCGAAAAAATCCGTTCCGTTCCCTCTTGGGGAAGACGAAGCTGCGATTCTACCCAATCCACTTCTTTCCCGTATCCGCACCCTTCGATAAGACGTTGGTAATAAGGATAATTATATTGTTCTTCAAAGGTGGAAAGTTCGTCGAATCCTTCGATTAAAAGTCCTTCCCGCTCCAAATCGGAAAATCCCAGCGGTCCTACCACCTCGTCCATTCCGCGCGAGGCCGCCCAATTTTCCAACGCGGAAAAGAGCGCTTTCGCGACCTCTTCGCTGTCAATACAGTCGAAGCGGGTAAAGCGCACGCGCTTCTCGCCGTGTTTTAAGTTGCTCGCTTTTTGTAAAATGCCGGAAATTCTACCGACAAGCTTATCGTTATCGTAAGCGTTAAAATAAACGCATTCGCATTGTTCGCGGTAAACGAAGTTTTTTGAAAACAGCTTTTTTTCGTCCGAATAAAGGGGCGGAACGAAATAAGCGTTCCCGCGATACAGTTCAAGCGGAAAATCTATAAATCTTTTTTGTTCTTTTTTTGTTTTGACCTCTACTATCCGTATCATTTCGACTCCTTCTCTCATCTGTGAACCGCATGAAACGCAACGCCGACGCAATCGGGTCCGCAATGGCTGCCCGCCGTAGGATTGACTTCAACGAATTCGATATCCAAATCTCCGAATTTGTCTTTCAGCGCGTCCGCAAGCCGTTGCGCCAAAACAGAACAATCGCTGTGGGCTACGTAGACTTTATGATTTACGATATCGTCCCCCAGCGCGGCAACGTACTCCGTTATGCCGTCGATCGCCCGTGCGGTTCCGCGCGTCTTTTTAACGGCGGTCATTACGCCCTCGCCGTTCATCGTCAAAATCGGCTTAACGCCCAAAATATTCCCCATAAAGGCGGCGAGATTGCCCACTCTTCCGCTGCGACGGAAAAAATTCAAATTGTCGGCGTAAAAATACGTTGCCGTATGCTCGCGCTCTTTTTCCACGGCGGAGACTATTTCTTCCGCGCTCTTGCCCGCCAAATACAACTCTCCCGCAATCCGAGCCAAAACGTAACTGCAAACCGTAATTCCCTTCGTATCCGCGGAATAAAATTTTGTTTCGGGAAATTGCTCTTTCAACTCCGCAACGGCAACCTTCATCGAGTCGAAAGTACAACTCATCGCCGCCGAAAAATGGATATACAGAATATCGTTTCCCGCTTCAAAATCCGCCTTGAAAATATCTTTATATTCCTCAACGTTGAGCGCGAAAGTAGTGGGCATTACGCCTGCGCGGAGAGTATCGTAAAACTCACGGGCGTCGAATCGTTCGTAGTCTATATAAGGGTAAACCACAGTCCCGTTCATCGCGTACGGCATACTGATCAATCTTGCTTTGTAATGTTTCGCCAATTCGGGCGTTACGTCCATATCGGAATCAAAATAAAGTTGCAGCATAAACTAATCCTCTCTTCGTAAAAACTCCACAAGCATAATATAACATATTTCGACACGGTTGGCAACAAAATTTACAATAAGTCATAATTTTTTATGACAAAAAACGTCGAAACGGCGGAAAATCAATCTACGCCGTCATATTTTTACGCGACGACAGCTTCCCGTTTATCCAATCATAATGCCGTTCCGTTATGCCGTATGCGACCGAGGCCGTCTGCGCGCAAAAAGCGCGGCTTCTTGCCGCGCCCGAACAAAAGACAAACGCAGGAGTTGAACTTTCGTTCATCCCCCCCGCGTATACAACCCTCGGATTATTCGAGATTTTTTACAACAAACGGCGGCAAAAACGCCGCCGTTGATTCGTATATTACATGATTTACGCCGTCTTTTTATAAACGAGGCGCGGTTTCGCGCCGTTTTCGACGCAATCCTTCGTAATAATAACCTCTTCCACGTTCTGCTGGGACGGGATATCGTACATGACGTCCGTCATAATTCCCTCGATAATCGTACGCAGCCCGCGCGCCCCCGTTTTCAGACGGATCGCGGTTTCCGCGATTTCCCGTACGGCGTCGTCCTCCACCGTGAGCTTCACGCCGTCCAGCCCGACAAGTTTTTGATACTGTTTGATGATTGCATTCCGCGGTCGGGTAAGAATATTCACAAGCGCGTCCTCGTCGAGCGCCTGTAAGCTTACGACGATGGGAATACGGCCTACGAATTCCGGAATCAGTCCGTATTTGGTAAGATCCTGCGGTTTTACGTCGTCTAAAAGGGAATAGTCCGCTTCGTTCGAACCGAGTCTGACCGTCCCTCCGAATCCCAACCCGGTATCGTCTTTCCGCGCGCTGACGATTCTATCCAAACCGACGAACGCGCCGCCGCAGATAAACAAAATATTCGTTGTATCAATGCGCATACAATCCTGTTGGGGGTGCTTTCTGCCGCCCTGCGGAGGAACGTTTGCAAGCGTGCTTTCGATAATTTTCAAAAGAGCTTGTTGCACGCCTTCGCCGGAGACGTCGCGCGTAATGGACACGTTTTCGCCTTTCCGCGCGATTTTATCGATCTCGTCGATATAAATAATACCGCGCTGCGCTTTTTCGATGTCGTAATCGGCGTTTTGAATGAGTTTCAGAAGGATATTTTCCACGTCCTCGCCGACGTAACCCGCTTCCGTAAGCGTCGTCGCGTCGCAAGTGGCGAAAGGAACGTTCAAAATTTTCGCAAGCGTACGCGCCAAAAGCGTTTTCCCGCTTCCGGTAGGTCCCAAAAGCAGAATATTGCTCTTCTCGATTTCCACGTCGTCGTCTTTCTTGCCCGCGAGCAGAGAGTTGATTCGTTTATAATGGTTATAAACCGCAACCGAAAGCACGCGCTTCGCCTTATCTTGCCCTACGATATACTGATCGAGTTCCGCCTTGATCTCGGCGGGTTTTTTCAGTTCCACCTGTTCCGCAGAGGAAGACGAGGGCATTTTATCGAGCATATCCTTGCACAATTCCACGCATTCGTCGCAGATAAAAATGCCGTCTGGTCCCGCAATCAGTTTTTTTGTTTTGGATTTTTCCTTTCCGCAGAAAGAACAACTCTGTTCGTACTTACCCATCGATACCTCCCGAAATCATCTCTTCTCATACACGCGGTCGATAATGCCGTATTGCAGAGCTTCGTCCGCCGTCAAATAATTGTCCCTGTCCGTATCCCGTTCGATCTGTTCGACGCTCTTGCCCGTATTCATGGCAAGAATACGGTTCATTTTGGTTTTAATCCGCAAAATATGTTCCGCTTGAATACGGATATCGCTCGCCTGTCCCTGCGCGCCACCCAAGGGCTGGTGAATCATTACTTCGCTATTTTTTAACGCATACCGTTTCCCTTTCGCTCCCGAAGAGAGCAGGAACGCCGCCATCGAAGCGGCCATACCGATACAAATCGTCGATACGTCGCATTTCACGTAATTCATCGTGTCGTATATCGCCATGCCCGCGGTAACCGAACCGCCGGGGCTATTGATATAAAGGCTGACGTCTTTCGTGGGATCCTTCCCTTCGAGATAAATCAGCTGCGCGACGACGGTATTGGCTACCGCATCGTCGATCTCGCCGCTCAAAAAAACAATTCTGTCCTCTAAAAGACGGGAATAAAGGTCATAGCTTCTCTCGCCGCCGGAGGTACGTTCTACCACATAAGGAATGAGTACGTTCTTTTCGTTCATTTACTTGTCCTCCTCTAAAACCATTTCGTTGTTCGCCTGCAAGAAGTCGAACAATTTGGTAATTTTTATGTCGTTTTCGATATATTCTTTCTGACGGGGATCCATACCCTTTTTATATTCCTCCGGCTCTTTGCCGACGGATTTCGCCTGTTCGGCAATCTTCGCTTCGATCTCCTCTTCGCCGGCTTCGATGTTTTCCAGTTTGATGATTTTTTCGATAATCAACTGGTGAAGCGCCGCCTTCCTCGCTTCCGCTTCGAAAGTTTTTTTAAATTCATCGCGGGTTTTATTGAGGTAGGCAAGATAGTCCTCCATGCGGATCCCCTGATACATGAGATTATATTCCATTCTCTGCATCATAACGTCCTCTTGTTTTTCGATCATGACGTCGGGAATTTCGCAGGTCGCATTCTTGGCGATTTCCGTTAAAATCGAATCTTCCGTCTCGTTCAAAGAACGGGAGGCGGCGTTCCTTTCCAAGCGCTCTCTGACCTTTGCTTTATATGCGTCCAAAGAATCGCTCCCCATCTTTTTGGCGAATTCCTCGTCGAGTTCGGGCAGCTTTTTGCCCGTAATTTTGTTGAGCGTTACGGTGAACGTCGCGGGTTTTCCCGCCAAATCGTTCGCCTGGTAATCGGCGGGGAACGTAACGGGAATCTCCTTTGTCTCTTGCAAATTCATTCCGATTACGGCGTCCTCGAAACCGGGAATAAACTGCCCGGAACCGAGCGTCAAGTCGTATCCGTTCGCCGTGCCGCCCTCGAATTCTTTTCCGTCCGCTTTGCCGACGAAATCGATATTCACAACGTCGCCCGTTTGCGCCGCGCGGTCGGTCACATCCACGCTTTCGGCAATGCGCTTGCGCGTCTCTTCGATATCCTTATCCACGTCGGCGTCCGTAACAGTATACTCAAATTTGGCGATTTTTATACCCTTGTAGCTTGCGATCTGCACGTCGGGCAAAACGGGAGTTTCGGCAACGAGCACCACCTTTTCGTCCGAAAGATCTTCCACCGAGAGCGCGGGATCGCCCACTGCGGTGAAATTCTCTTTTTCCTTGTCTAAAATTTCCCCGTAATGCTCGCCGTAGAGCAGATTGAGCGCTTCTTCGTAGAAAAGTCCCTTGCCGTAGTACAGCTCAAGTACGTGCTTGGGCGCTTTCCCCTTGCGGAATCCGTTTACCGTATATTTGCTTCTGTTCTTCACATAAGCCTTGTCGTTAGCTTCCGCCCATTCTTCGGGCGTAAACGTAATAGTGATTTTTACCGTGCTTTTTTCGGCGGGTGTTACTTCGTATCTCATACTAAACTCCTAATCGATTGTTTTTATTCAAATGATATTTTAACATATCGCGGCGAGAAAAGAAAGCGTTTTTATTTACAAATTTTTCTTTTTCGGGTATAATATGGTCGAAGGCGCTATCCCGACAAGGAGAGCGGATCGCCCGGGCTGCCGCGCCCGAGGCGAAAAAACGCTTTGCGTTCGTTTTTCGGAACCGGAACGAAATACATCCATAAGGAGTCGCTATGCCACAGGACGCGTTCACCATCCGTCTTATCTCGCGAGAGCTTGACGAGACTCTCCGCGGCGGTAAGATCAATAAGATCAATCAGCCCGCGAAAGAAGAGCTTTCTTTTATCATATACACGGGAAAACGCACCGTTAAACTCACAATCAACGCAAATGCGGCGGAATGCGGCGTTTATTTTTCCGAAGACGCTCAGGAAAACCCGCTTGTCGCCCCCAATTTTTGTATGCTGCTGCGAAAACATCTTTCGGGCGCGGAAATTTTAAGCGTTTTTACCCCCGGTTTTGAACGGATTCTTGTGTTTAAAATCAAATGCTTTTCAGAATTTTCCGTTTGCGAGCGGGAATTACACGTCGAAATCATGGGAAAATATTCCAACGTTATTTTGACGGAAAACGACGTCATCCTCGGCGCGATGAAAACGACCGCGCTCGACGAACAATGTAAACGAATTATCTTATCGGGCGTACGATACGCCCTTCCCGCGTCGCAGGATAAAATCAATCCCGCGGACGAGCGCGAACTCGCCGCATTATTCGCCGTCCCTCCCGAGGGCGATCTTGCCCGTTTTCTCTTTACCCGCGTCGCGGGATTAGCGCCTTGCACGGCGGAACAAATCGTACGATCCTACCGTTCCGGCGATTTCGCAAAGCACGTTTACGATTATATTTTTTCGGACGATATATCTCCTCGCGTAACGGAGTCAAACGGCGCCGTCGTCGATTTTTTCGCCCGCGCGAACGAGGGAATCCCTTTCGATACGCTCTCCCGCGCGCAATCTTATTATTACGCAAAAAAACGGGCGGAACGCAGAACGGGCACGCTCCGCCGCAAATTGCTTTCCGCCGTGAACGGCGCGGTCAAAAAACATGAAAAACGGCTTGCGCAAATCCTCGAAAAACAGACGGAATGCGGCGGCGCGGAACTCAACCGTATCAAGGGGGAGTTGATCACCGCCAATCTTTACCGCTTGCAACGGGGGATGAAATCGTGCGCGCTGCAAAATTATTACGACGGAAAAGAGTTGAAAATACAGCTTGACGAAAGTCTTTCCCCGAGCGAGAACGCGCAGCTGTATTATAAACGTTACCGCAAACAAAAACGAACGCTGGAAATTTTACAGCCGCAAGAAAAAGAGATCCGCGCGGAACTCGATTACGCGCAAAGTCTCGTTTCCGCCATAGTTTCGGCAGAGACGGACGAAGATCTGAAATGCGCGGAGGAAGAGCTTATCCAAGCGGGATTTTTAAAGGAGCCGAAAGAGAAATCGCGCAGGATAAAGTCCGAAATCCCCTTCCGCGCGTACGAATGCGCGGGATTTCAAATATACGCAGGCAGAAACAATTTGCAAAACGATAGGCTGCTGCGCGCCTCGTCGCCCGACGACGTATGGCTGCACGCGCAAAAATACCATTCCTGTCACGTTATCGTCAAATCGGGCGGGAAGCAAGTTCCCGAAGAAGCGCTCCTGTTTGCGGCGGCCGTCTGCGCAAAATATTCCGACGGCAAGGGCGATAAAATACCCGTAGATTACTGCCCCGTTAAAAACGTAAAAAAACCGCCGAAATCCAAAGCGGGATTTGTGATTTACAGCGGATATAAAACGATATACGCCGCACCCGAAACGAATAGATCATGAAAAAAGCCGACGGCTGTCGGCTTTTTTCAACCGTCGGTTTTTTGATCCGATTCCGAAAAATTCTGTTTTATTTGCGACTGCAAGCTTTACCCTGCGGATAGAGCGGCAGCTCGAAAAATCCCGTGCAAACTTCCCGGGAATACTCCTGCGCGGGCGGGATCGCGCAATATCCGTAGCTGGGTACGAGCAATTCCACCTGCATGGCGACTTTCAAAATACAAGTAAGGCACGCGCTGATGGAAAACGCGCCCGCGGCGGAATCAAACGTACCCTCGGGAGATACGCACGAGGCGACCGCCGTAATCGAAAACGGCATAACGGACGCGGGCGGCACAAACATGAGCACGTCCTCGTTCAGCGAGACGGCGCTCTGCGCCTTTCCCTCCGTTCCATTTGCGTCGACGTACACGATTTCGATCGGCACGGTAACCGTTGCCTGCACGCGCGCGCACTGTCCTTCGGTTTGACGGTCGACGGAAACGTTTGAAACGGTCCCTTTCGAAGAAAGCGAACGCGCGCTGATAAAGGTAAGCGGATATGTAGGGTCGGCAGGCACGGGATTGGTAATCGCAGCAGTATAATTTTCGAGTCTCGTTTGGATAATTCCCGCGTCGAAAATTTTTTCCGCCTGAATACATACCTTTTCGCATAGTCCGTTCAACGGATTCCCGGAAATCGTACCGGGACAGTGATCGGATGAAAAATTCGAAAAAAATGACATTGGTAACCTCCGTAAGCTTTATGGCTTACTTTATCCTATGCGGAAAGGCGGTCTTTCCGTGTCCGTTTTCGCGCGAAAAAAAACGTGCCGTCAGCACGTCTTTCGATTGTTTTTCTCTTTTTTTCGGGCATACGTCACGAGCAGAAACGACATGGCGAATCCCACGATCAACATTGCCGCCGCGGCGACCCAATACCAGGGCGACGCATACAGCGCGGAAAGCGCTGCGTCCGCTTCCAGAACGGTAGAGGCATAAACGGCGGGTACCGACCCGATTATAAAGCCCAAAATGGAGAAATAGGTACCGCGCGGAAACTTTTTCAGCAAAAATTTCATCAGGACGGAAATCCCGAAAAAGCCTAAAACCACGCCCACCCCCAGACAAACAAGAACGAGAACGCACACGCCGAGCTGCTGACCGTGCAGCAAATTTTCCGTTACGAGCGCAACCACGGGATTGTAATAGCCGAAGATGAGCAGCAGCATCGAACCGGAAATTCCCGGAACGACGAGCGCGCACGAACCAACCGCCCCGATGAGAACAAGCAGTAAATAGCCGCCGAAATTCAGCGAAAATAAATCCACGTCGCCCGCAGGCGACAGAAAACTCAAACCCGCCGCAAAAGCAAACGGCAGCAAAAAAGCCAAAAGGTGTCCGATTTTCGGTTTCCCTTTCAGTTTTTCCGTAACGGAAGGCAGCCCTCCGAGCGCAAGCCCGACGAACAGCGTCACCGTGGGTATGGGGTAGTGTCTCAATCCCCATTGAATGGGCAGAATGAGCGCGGCGATCCCCAAAAGCATACCGATTAAAATCGGAAGCAGAACGAGCACGCTTTTTTTGAACGTTTTAAAAATATCGGCGATCGCACCGACGAGTTTTTCGTAAATTCCCAAAATTGCGGCGACCGACCCTCCGGAAAATCCGGGGATAATAAACGCCGCGCCGATAGCGACGCCGCGCAGAACATCGGCAAGAAAACCGACCGCCCCGTTTTGCTTTTTTTCTTCTTCCGCCGTATTATCGGATTTTCGCTCTTCCATACACATACAGTATATCCTCTTTCCCTTCGAAAAACAACCTTCGCCCGAAATTATGTTACATATTTTGCGTGCCGCGCTTCCCTTTGGAAAGTTTTTTTACCGACGTGCGGTGTTCCTCGCCGGCAAAGAGCCTGATAAGATTCGCCCTGTGGGCAAACCAAGTTAAGAAGTTGAGCGCAAGCAGCAATAGAAACAGCGCGATCACGTAGCCGTTTTCAAGGCAATCGGAATACCGCAGCCAAAACAGGATTCCCTGCCAAAGGCTGAACCCCGTAACGCCCAAAAGCGAACCCATCGAACCCCATTCGGTAAAAATAATATAACTGAGCACGCCGATAAGCCCCAAAAGCGCAATGAGAATAAACCAAGCGTTTTCGCAGGAAAGGCTGAACCAAAACAGCCCCAACGTGGAGGCGATTCCTTTCCCGCCGCGGAATTTCATCGTCACGGGATAAATATGCCCGATAATCACGAATACGCCGCAAAAATAGCGCGCGAAGTCGGAGACGATAACGTCCGTTCCCGCAAACACATAGCCGCGGAAAACAAAATACGCAATCAGCGCGGGAACGCCGCCCTTGCACGCATCGCACAAGAAATTGACAAGCCCCACTTTCAGCCCGAATTCACGGCTCATATTCATCGTCCCGGGGTTTCCGCTTCCGATTTTGTGCACGTCTTTATGTTTCAACTTTGCAATCAAAACCGCGAAGTTAAAGCAGCCGATCAAATAACAAATGACCGCAATCAATACGAACCAATACCAACTTTCGGATAAAGCCAATTCTTTCATCATTCGTCTCGTTTGTTTCTTACTTGAATTTTGACGGGCGTGCCCGAAAAATCGTACGCGCTCCGAATCACGTTCTCCAAATACCGCCGATAGGAAAAATGAAGAAGCGTTTCGTCGTTTACCATTAAGACGAACATGGGCGGACGGACGCTCACCTGCGAAGAAAAATACATCTTCATTCTGCGCCCTTGATAGGACGGCGGTTCCGAAACGCGCATCGCGTCGATGAGCAAATCGTTCAAATCCCCCGTCGGCACGCGGAAAGAAGCATGGGCGTAAACTTCTTCGGCAAGCCGCAGAAGTTTATCTATGCGCTGCCCCGTCTTGGCGGAAACATATACCGAACGGAAATAATCCATAAATTTGAGATCTTCTTTTAATTTTTCTTCGAACTTCTGAATGGTATGCGTATCTTTTTCGATGAGATCCCACTTATTCATGACGATAACGGAAGGCTTCCCCTCTTCATGCACCATGCCGATAATCTTCACGTCCTGTTCGGTAAGTCCTTCGCTTGAATCCACCGCCAAAAGAACGACGTCCGCGCGTTTTACCGCGTCCACCGCGCGAAGCACCGAATA
>CAYZTP010000031.1:0-12351 GCA_964481555.1 uncultured Clostridia bacterium
CGGATTTTTTATTTTTTTCTTTTTTATCGACTATAATTTCACCTACGTTGCTATATAATACCGAATGTGCCGCGTTTTCGCGCCGCTTGCGCATAATATCCCGATCGATACGCGACAAAACTTTTTTAATCCCAGACCAATTGCGCCGCTACCGCTAAAATACAGCCCTTTGCTACTGTTTTTACTTCTTAAAGTTTCCAAATAAGTTTTGCATAATCGCTTACCGAACGGTCGGCGGAAAATTTCCCCGCGTTCGCCATATTCATAAGGCATTTTCTGTCAAATTCCGCCGTACCGTAATCGCGCAGCAACTGTTCTTTTACGCGAACATAATCGGCAAAATCATACAGAACCAAATAACGGTCGTGATTATAATCGGTAAGCAAACTTTCGTATATTTTTAACAGCATTCCTTTATCATCGTCGAACGTGCCGTCTCTCAACGTCTCCACCACCCGTTTGAGTTCGGGATTATTCTCTATGATTTCGCGGGGCGAATAGAAACGTTTGATCGCGGCAACCTCTTCTACGGTAGCTCCGAAGATATAATTATTCTCTCTGCCCGCCTCTTCGCATATTTCCACATTCGCTCCGTCAAGCGTACCCAGCGTTACCGTACCGTTCAGCATAAATTTCATGTTGCTCGTCCCCGAAGCTTCCATTCCGGCAAGCGAAATTTGTTCGGAAACATCCGCCGCGCAGACGATTTTTTCCGCATAAGAGACGTTGTAGTTCTGAACGAACACCACTTTCATATACTTTGCGACGTCTTCGTCCGAATTGACAAGCTTCGCGATTTCGTTAATATATTTGATGATTCCCTTTGCATTGTAATATCCGGGAGCGGCTTTCGCGCCGAAAATAAATGCCGTGGGAGGAAAATCTGTGATTCTCCCCTCTTTAATCGCGTAATAGAAATACAGGATGGAAAACGCGTTCAAAAGCTGGCGCTTATACTCGTGCAGACGTTTTACCTGCACGTCGAAAATAAAATCGGGAGAGAGATCAACGCCTTCGTGCTCTTTGATATAAGCGGCAAGTTTTTCCTTGTTTTCGCGCTTAATGCTCCCGAACACGGGCAGCATATCGCCGATATGCGCTTCCAACTGTTTCAATTTCGGAAGATCCGTGTGCCAATCCGTACCGATACGCCGGTCGATTTCCGCCGCCATCTTCGGATTGTTTAACAGCAGCCAGCGGCGGGGCGTAATGCCGTTTGTAATATTTACGAATTTATCGGGCGTGCGCTCGTACCAATCTCGAAACGTCTCCGTTTTTAAAATGTTCGTATGGATTTCAGCCACGCCGTTCACGCGGGCGGAGACGTAAATCGCCAGATTCGCCATATGAACAACGTTATCGCGTATAATATAGAAGCGGTCGCCGTCTCCTTCGCTTTCCAAACGCTGTTGGCATTTTACGATTTCGCCGTAAACCTCGGGCAAAATATCCGAAAGCGCAAGCGCATCCCACTTTTCGAGCGCTTCCGCCATAATCGTATGGTTCGTGAAGTTAAAACATTTGCTGCAGACGTCAAATGCTTCTTCAAACGAAAGCCCTTCCCGCTCCAAAAGGCGAAGAAGTTCCGGAATCGCAATCACGGGATGGGTATCGTTGAGCTGGAAGCAATATGCCTTGTCCAACTCCTTTACGCTCTTTCCTTTCGCTTTTTGCGCGCGGAGAATATCCTGCAAAGATGCGCTTACCAAAAAGTATTGCTGTCTAAGGCGCAGAATTTTCCCCACCATCGTATTGTCGTTGGGGTAAAGAACGTCCGTGATCTTAGTCGCGAGGAAATTGGTCTGCGCCGTTTGATCGCCCTTCATTTCGTTAAAAGCGGCAAATTCGAATTCCTGCAAAGGTTCGCTCTGCCAAAGGCGCAGCGTGTTCACAACGCCGTTTTTATAGCCGAATACGGGCATATCGTAGGGAACGGCGCGCACTTTTTGATCGGCAAACGAAACAACGACGGCGTCGCGATCCACGCGCACGCTCCAGGGATCGCCCCATTTCATCCAATCGTCTCCTTCCTCATGCTGATAGCCGTTTTCAAACGTTTGACGGAACAATCCGTAACGATAACGGATTCCATACCCGTCGAGGGGAATATTTTTGCTTGCCGCGCTTTCGAGATAACAAGCCGCGAGCCTTCCCAAGCCGCCGTTGCCGAGCGCGGCGTCTTCCACCTCTTCGAATTCGCCCAAATCCCGACCGATTTGTTTGAGCGCCTCGGAAGCTTTTTCAAGCAAACCAAGATTGAGCAGATTGGAATAAATCGCTCTTCCCATCAAAAATTCCGCAGAAAAATAAGCGCAACGTTTCTTATCCGCCGTTTTCTCTCTTTTCCAATCTTCGTAAATTTCGTCCATCACCGCTTTGGAAAGCGCGTTGTACAATTCCCTTTTATTTGCCGTCGTTAAATCGGCGGCATAATCCGCGTGTAATATGCCGTCGATTTTTTCCGAAAATTTTTTTATATCCGTTTTCATCCTTGTCTCCTTTCCGCTTTGCGGAAACCCGATTTTTTCAATTTCCGCCATTTTAACACAGAAAAATGAAGAAAGTCAAATCATTATGAACTTTTTCCATTTTTTCTCTTAAAATTTATCGACATTTTTTTTATAAAAAACCCGATTTGTCTTGAATTTTTGAAAAAGCTGTGATATAATTGCGATAATATAATTAATCATTTAACAATTTCCTATATAAATGGTGGGAATTGTTGCGATTATGAAGATTTTAGGAGGTAAGGTGGACATGGAACAATGTGAAGCGTGCGGCTCGGCGGAACAGTTGGAAAAACTGAATGCCGTTATCGAAGCGTCGCGCAACACGCCGGGGTGCTTAATGCACATTTTGCAGGAGGCGCAGGATATTTACGGTTTTCTGCCCCTCGGCGTGCAGAAAACGATTGCGGAGGGATTGGGAATTTCCCTTTCGGAAGTTTACGGCGTCGCTACTTTTTATTCGCAGTTTTCGCTCAAACCCAAGGGCAAACACCGTATCAGCGTTTGTCTCGGAACGGCTTGCTACGTCAAAGGTTCGGACAAGATCTTGGAAGAGCTTGAAAAAGAGATCGGCATTAAGTGCGGCGAATGCACGGAGGACGGGCTTTTTTCCATCGACAGCTGCCGTTGCGTAGGCGCTTGCGGGCTTGCGCCTGTTATGATGATCGGCGACGAAGTGTACGGTAAACTTACGCCCGATAAAGTAAAAACCATTATCGACGGCTATAAGGGGGAAGAAAAATGACCGTTCAAGAATTAGACGCAATCCGTCAGAAAAAGAAGGATCTTATCGAAGTCCGCCGCGCCGTCAGAGAACAGGGCGAAAAACTCGCGGAAAAAACGGGCTATCGCAAACAAGTGCTTGTATGCGGAGGCACGGGCTGTACTTCCTCCAAATCCATGCAAGTCATCGCGCAACTGGAAAAGTCGCTCGAAGAGTTGGGGCTTAAAGACGTGCTCGTTGTAAAAACGGGCTGCTTCGGGCTTTGTTCGCTCGGTCCCATCATGATCGTCTATCCCGAAGGCGCTTTTTACGCGCAGATGACGCCCGAACACGCCAAAACCGTTGCGGAAAAGCACCTGATCAAGGGTGGCGAGATCGTGAAGGATCTCCTCTATCAGGGAACGGTTATGCAGGACGGCAGCATCATTCCCTTCGCGGAAACGCCGTTTTACAAAAAGCAAATGAGAATCGCTCTCCGCAACTGCGGCGTTATCGCGGCGGAGGACATTGAAGAAGCCATTGCGGCCGGCGATTACGAAGCAATCGAAAAAGTGCTTACGAGCATGACGCCGGACGACGTGATCAACGAAATGCTCGCTTCCGGTTTGCGCGGCAGAGGCGGCGCCGGCTTCCCGACGGGCAGAAAATGGTCGTTCGCCAAAGCTTCGCAAGGCGAGATTAAATACGTTTGCTGCAACGCCGACGAGGGAGACCCCGGCGCGTTCATGGATCGTTCCGTTTTGGAAGGAGATCCCCACTGCGTACTCGAAGCGATGACGATCGCAGGTTATGCGATCGGCGCGCACCAAGGCTATATTTATGTGCGCGCGGAGTATCCCGTTGCCGTTCAGCGGTTAAAAATCGCGATCGATCAAGCGCATAAATACGGTTTGCTCGGCAAAAACATTTTGGGACTCGGATTCGATTTCGATATCGAGATCCGTCTCGGCGCAGGCGCGTTCGTTTGCGGCGAGGAAACCGCGCTCATGACGAGCATCGAAGGACACCGCGGCGAACCCCGTCCCCGTCCTCCTTTCCCCGCAGTAAAAGGATTGTTCGGCAAACCCACGATCTTAAATAACGTAGAAACTTGGGCGAACGTAAACCCGATTATCGTAAAGGGGGCGGCATGGTATTCCTCCATCGGCACGGAAACCTCCAAAGGGACGAAAGTATTCGCGCTCGGCGGAAAAATCACCAACGTAGGTCTTGTGGAAGTTCCTATGGGTACGACGCTGAGAGAGATCGTAGAAGAGATCGGCGGCGGGATTCCCAACGGCAAAAAATTTAAGGCGGCGCAAACGGGCGGTCCTTCGGGCGGCTGTATTCCCGCGGAGTGCATCGACACCCCCATCGATTACGACAATCTGATCGCAATCGGTTCGATGATGGGTTCGGGCGGCATGATCATTCTCGACGAGGACACCTGTATGGTGGATATCTCCAAATTCTATCTTGAATTTACCGCGGACGAATCTTGCGGAAAATGCACGCCTTGCCGTATCGGGACAAAACGGCTTTTACAGCTCTTAACCAAGATTACAGAGGGCAAAGGCGAACCCGAAGATATCGTAAAAATCGAAGAGCTGGCCGCACATATGAAATCCTCTTCCCTTTGCGCGCTCGGGCAAAGCGCGCCCAACCCTATTTTGTCCACGCTCCGCTATTTCCGCGAGGAATACGAAGAGCATATCAACGAGCACAAATGCCGCGCGGGCGTCTGCAAGGCGATGCTCAAATATACGGTTGATAAGGATAAATGTATCGGCTGCGGTCTGTGCATGAAAAATTGCCCCGTGTCAGCGATTACGAGAACGGATTACACGGCTCCCAACCACAAGCTCGCATCCGTTGAAATCGATCCCGTGAAATGTATCAAATGCGGCGTTTGCATGGGCAACTGCAAGTTCCATGCGATCGAAAGAAAGTGAGGTGAGACGTCATGGTTAAAAATATCAATTTGAAAATCAATAATATTCCCGTAACCGTTCCCGAGGGAACGACCATTCTCGAAGCGGCACGGAAAGCGCATATCGAAATTCCCACGCTTTGCTATTTAAAAGACGTGAACTGCGTCGGATCGTGCCGTATGTGCGTTGTCGAAGCGACGGGCGCGAGAGGCTTGGTGGCGGCGTGTGTTTATCCCGTCGCAGAAGGCATGGAAGTAAGAACAAATACCGAGAAATGCCGCCAAAGCCGCAAAATGACGCTTGAATTGCTGCTTTCCAAGCATAAAAAGAAATGTCTTTCCTGCGAGAGAAACCATAACTGCGAGCTGCAAAAGCTTTCGCTCGGCTACGGCGTAGACGAAGATCGTTTTAAAGGCGAGGACTATGTGCTTCCCATCGATTATTCCGCTCCCGCAGTCGTGCGCGATAACGACAAATGCATTAACTGCACCCGCTGTGTGGCGGCTTGCGCAAAGCAGCACGTTAACGCCATAGGCTCGATCGGCAGAGGTTTCAATGTGCATATCGGCAGCGCGTTCGATATGCCGCTTGCCCAATCCGTATGCGTCGGCTGCGGACAATGTATCGTCGCCTGCCCCGTAGGCGCTCTTTCCGAACGTTCCACCGTAGACGAAGTTTGGAGCGCGATCGCGGATCCCGCAAAGCAAGTCGTCTTCTTTACCGCGCCTTCGGTACGCGCAACGCTCGGCGAAGCGTTCGATCTGCCCGTAGGCACGAACGTGGAAGGAAAAATGGTTGCGGCAATCCGCAGACTCGGTCCCGACCATGTCTTCAATATGGACGTCACCGCAGATCTTACCATTATGGAAGAGGCGAGCGAATTGATCAACCGCATCAAAACAGGACAGCCTATGCCCATGTTCACTTCCTGTTGCCCCGGTTGGGTGAAGTTCGTGGAAAAGAAATATCCGGAAATGATTCCTCATCTTTCCACCTGTAAATCCCCCCAGCAAATGTTCGGAGCGCTGCTCAAAAGCTATTGGTGCGAAAAGAACGGAATCGCGCCCGAAAATCTGTACGTCGTCAGCGTGATCCCTTGCACGGCGAAAAAGAACGAATGCAAACGGGAAGAGATGGCAAAGGACGTAGACGCCGCTATTACGACGCGCGAGCTGGCGCGCATGATCAAAACGGCGGGTATCAAATTTACAGAACTTCCCGACGAAGAATTCGACAATCCGTTTGCGATCGCAACCGGCGGCGGCACGATCTTCGGCGCAACCGGCGGCGTGATGGAAGCGGCGCTCAGAACGGCGGCGCATATGATGGACGCCAGTTTTGAAGTTCTCGACTTCTTCGCGGTACGCGGAACGAATCCCATTAAAGAGGCGACTTACCTCGTTGCGGGGAATACCGTGCGGGTTGCGGTTGCTTCCGGACTTGCCAATGCGGAAACGATTATTAAACAAATACAGTCGGGCGAGAAACAGTACGATTTCATCGAAATCATGGCTTGCCCCGGCGGATGCGTGAACGGCGGCGGTCAGCCCACCCTATCGGATAGTATCCGTAACTCGGTAGAGCTGAAAGCGACGCGCGCGCAGGCGCTTTATACGAGCGACGTCGGCAACGAATTGCGCCGCAGCGCAGATTCGCCCGTAATGGACATGATCTATAACGACTATTTCGGATTCCCGAACAGCCATAAAGCGCACGAGCTTTTGCATACCTCTTACAAAGCGGACAAGAGAATATAACCGAATGAAAAAAACGCGGTTTGAATTTGAAATTCAAACCGCGTTTTTTCATTATGATTTGACAATTTAAGCGCGATGTGCTATGCTAACCTTAAAGTATGCCATTTATGTGAACACACGCAAAAAACACGGGACTCCTTTATGAAAATCATTTCATTTGAAACAAAAAATTACGAGCTTGCCGACTTCGAGCGCGCAAAAGAATACGGTTTGTCCGTCACCCTATGCGAAGAAGAACTGACGGCGGAAAACGCATACCGCGCGCAAGGATACGACGGCGTTACAACGCTCGGATTTAGCGATCTGAGCGCGCCCGTCCTTGCCGAGCTTGCAAAATACGGCGTAAAATATTTGGCGACGCGTACGATCGGCTACGATCATATCGATCTGCAAGCCGCAAAAAAATACGAAATCCGCGTGAGCAACGCCAAATACGAACCGTATAACGTGGCGGATTTTACGGTTATGCTGATGCTAATGCTGCTGAGAAAGGCAAAAATTTCCGTTTGTCGGGCGTTGGTAAACGATTTCTCTCTCGACGGAATGTGCGGTAAAGAAATGCGCAGCCTTACAGTGGGCATTATCGGCACGGGAAAAATAGGAAAAGCGGTCATTCGCAATCTTTCTGGATTCGGTTGTAAAATTCTCGCATACGATCCTTACGCAAAGGAAACGGAAGGAGCAGAAATGACGGATTTGCATTCGATCTTCCGTAATAGCGATATCATTTCCTTACATATGCCTCTGACGGAAGAAAACAAATATTTTATCGACCGCAACGCCATTGCAAACATGAAAGACGGCGTTATTCTGATTAATACCGCGCGGGGCGGACTCATTCGTACGCAAGATCTGATCGACGCGCTCGAATCGGGGAAAATCGGCGGCGCAGGATTAGATACGATCGAAGCGGAGGAAGGAATCGCGCACGTCGATTTGAGGACGCGCATTGTAAATAAACGCGAATTGTTCTACCTGAAACAATTTCCCAACGTTATTTTAACCTCGCATTACGCCTATTTTACCGAAGAGGCAGCTTCTTCCATGGTACAGAGCGCTCTAAAAAGTTTTTTCCTTTGGAAGGAAGCAAAAGAGAACGAATACGAAATCCGTTAACGGAGCGGAATACAGGCGATCCGTTTGACTTTTCTGCCCGCCGTACATATAATATCAGTATGCATAAAATTACGTTCAAAAAAGGGATGGGGATCTTGCTGATCGTAGGTGCGGCGCTCATGTTCGCGCTAATGAATTTATTCGTCAACAAAGCGGGCGATCTTCCCACCATGCAAAAAGTATTCTTCCGAAATCTGATTGCGGCGTTCGTCGCTTTTTTCCTGCTTTTATTTCAAAAAGAGAAGTTTCGCATACACAGCAAAGCTTGCGTCCCCTGGCTTTTTCTGCGGGCGATCGTCGGATTTTTGGGGGTAGTCCTCAATTTTTACGCCATCGATCATATCGGGAGCATTTCCGACGCCACCATTTTAAATAAGCTGTCCCCTTTCTTCGCCATTATATTTTCCATCTTTCTTTTGCGCGAAAAACCCACGGCGGCAGAACTCGGATTTGTTTTAATCGCCTTTGCCGGCGCGATGTTCGTTGTGCACCCCTCTTTTTCGGTGCAAGCGCTTCCCGCCGTCGCGGGATTTTTAAGCGGAGCTTGCGCGGGTTTTGCTTACACTTGTGTTAGAATTCTCGGCGTAAAAGGAGAACGGGGGTTAATGACCGTTTTCTTCTTTTCCGCATTTTCTACTCTTGCGGCGCTTCCGTTTGCCGTAATTTGGTACGAGCCAATGACCGCGATGCAGTTTGTTTATTTATTGCTTGCGGGGGTTTCGGCGGCGGGCGGACAATTTTTTATAACAGCCGCTTACCGTTTCGCGCCCGCCAAGGAGATTGCCGTATTCGATTACTTCCAAGTGCTGTTCGCAGCGGTGCTGGGTTTTTGTTTTCTTTCGCAAATTCCCGATCTATGGAGCTTGATCGGTTATGCGATTATCATCGGCGCGGCGGTGGGAAAGTGGATCTATGTGCTCGCCAAAACAAAAAAACGCCGTTCGGAACAGCCTGCGGCGGAGGAACCGAAAACGCCCCTATCAGATTCTCCGAAAAAAAATTTAAACGATCGAAGCGGATAAAACACGAAACGGTATGTAATAAACTTGCTTTTTTATTAAAAATGTGATATGATAACAAACACATCATTTTATGAAACCAAGGAGACGAATGATCGAAAATCATCAAACGAACCAATCGGAAACGGACGACAAAACCGTGCCCGTCCCGCCCGATAAAGAAATCAAAACAAAATCGCAAATGAGAACGTGGTGGCTGAAAACCGCCTGTATGCTTGCGCTTGTCGTTTTGTCCATCGTATTGATGTTCACGATAGGAGACTACGTTACCGGCGAAGAAACTTCGCAGCTCACGTTCGGCGATTTGCTGCGGATCGTCAACTACCCTTTGCTTGCTCTGTTATTCGGCGTTATTATCTGCTATATCATGGTCGAAAGCGGGAAATATGCTTATTTATTGAAAATTTATACCGGTAAATTTCATTTCCGCACTTCGCTGAAAACGATGTTTGTGGGGAAATATTACGACGGAATCACCCCGCTTTCCACGGGCGGACAACCCTTTCAAATTTATTATCTGCATAAAAAGGATATTCCGCACGGCGCGGCCTCCGCAATCCCCATTATCCGTTATATCGTCAGTATTTTCATACTATCCGCGCTTTCTATCGTGCTTCTTATCCTTACTCCCTCGTTCGTATCGGGGCAGACGGTGACAAAAGTCGTTTTAATTATCGCTTGGGTGTCGCTCGGGGTGAATATGACTTTGCCCGTCATCCTCATCCTGTTTTCGGTATTTCCCAATCCATGCAAAAAAGTGATCGTCAAAATCGTGTGCTTGCTTTCTAAGCTGCACATTGTAAAACGCAAATATTATGTGACAAAAAAATTTGTAAAAGAACTGAGCGAATACAGCGATACGATCAAATTATTTGTCAAAAATTTTTGGAAGTTTATCCCGCTCGTATTGCTTTCCGTTGTAGAATGTCTCTTGTTTGTAACCATCCCTTTCTTTGTGGTTATTGCGATTGCAAACGTACAACCGACAATCGAACTTGCCGTACAAATCGCCTGTCTCGTGATTATTTCCCGTTATACCGCGCTTTTGGTTCCGACTCCCGGCAATACGGGCGCTATGGAACTTACGAGTTCCCTCGTTTTCAGCACTGTTACGGGAATCGGTCAAGCGATCGGCTGGGTGGTGCTCGTATGGCGGTTTTTTACCTATTATATCTACCTGCTGTCGGGTATCGGAATCAACGTCTTCGATATGATCCGCAACACATTAAAAGCCAAACGCAAAAAAATCTATTCATAAAGGATTCTACAATCAATATTGGGATTTTAGCATTTACATTTGACAGCAAAAGCCCCCTAAGGGGGCTTTTGCTGTCAAATATAATCTGAGTCGAACCGATAAGCCGGGTTCTGTCGTGCGCGGTCATTTATCTAGGCTTACCGTCGCCGATAAGCTCAAGCGTTATTCACGGCTTTGTTCGGACGGGCAGCCCTATATGAACAAAGCCCAAACTTGCATCGGACGGGGTTTACATGGCACGGGGCGTTACCGTCCCGTCGGTGAGCTCTTACCTCGCCTTTCCATCCTTACCGCTTGCGCGGCGGTCTATTTCTGTTGCACTTTCCTTAAAGTCGCCTTCACCTGACGTTATCAGGCGTCCTGCCCTGCGATGCCCGGACTTTCCTCATCGTACCATAAGTACGCCGCGGCCGCGTAGCTCGCTCAGATTATAAATATTATACCACAAATTTTAAAAATTATCTTGTTTTTTACGTAAAATGTGATAAAATAAAAGCGAAGTAATCGTATCTTGTTCTAACAAGCATTATTTAAAGCGGGATAAAACAATAAAACGCGCTTTTCCCCCGCACGGCGACGCTTTCCAATCCATACAATACGGTTACATCAAAGCAAATCAGGGAGGATATTTTATGAAGAAAACAAAAATCGTCTGCACGCTCGGTCCCGCTTCCGAAACGGAAGAAGTGATCGCCGCAATGGCGGACGCCGGAATGAACGTCGCACGAATTAATTTTTCGCACGGTACGCACGAACAGCACGCGCAAAAAATCGCTATGGTCAAAAAGGTAAGAGCGGAGAAGAACATCGCCCTTCCCATCATGCTTGACACCAAAGGTCCCGAATTTCGTATCAGGACGTTCGAAAACGGAAAAATCTATTTAAAAGAAGGCGATACGTTTACGTTCACCACCGAAGAAATCGTCGGCGACGAAACGAGAGTAGCCGTATCCTACAAGGGAATATGCGAAGACATGAATCCGGGCGACAAGATTTTGCTCAACAACGGACTGATGGTGTTTGAAGTGACGGAAGTCAAATCTCCCAACGTCGTGTGCAAAGTGGTAATCGGCGGAGAACTCAGCGACAGAAAAAGTATGTTCTTCCCCGAAAAAGAACTCAATCTCGTTTATCTTTCCGATCAAGACAAAATGGATCTGCTCTTCGGCATAGCGCAAAACGTGGATTTTGTAGCCTGCTCGTTCGTATCCAAGGCGCAAGACGTGATAGACGTGCGCGAGTTCTTGCGTGCAAACGGATCTACCGATATCGACCTGATCGCAAAGATCGAAAACCGCGCGGGCGTGAACAACCTCGACGAAATCTTAAAGGTTTCCGACGGAATTATGATCGGACGCGGAGATATGGGTGTGGAGATTCCTTATGAGGAGCTGCCCGATATTCAGAAAAAAATTATCAGCGCGTGCCGCAGAGCGGGAAAACGCTGCATTACGGCGACGGAGATGCTCGAATCGATGATCAAACAGCCCCGCCCTACCCGTGCCGAAATTTCAGACGTTGCAAACGCCGTTTACGACGGTTCGAGCGCGATCATGCTTTCCGGTGAAACGGCGGCGGGAGCTTATCCCGTGGAGTCGGTACGCGCGATGGCAAAAATCGCCTTGCAAGCAGAGAATAAGCCCGAATTCATTCAAACGGTCGAGGACGGAGAATATCTCATTCGCGGGCTTTCCGACGCGCTCTCGCATTCCGCCTGTCTTATGGCGCGAGACGTACACGCCAAAGCGATCGTCGTATGCACGCGCACGGGCGGTACGGCGAAAATGGTTTCGCGTTTCCGCCCCATGATCGACATTATCGGCATGACGACGGACGAGCGGAGCTATCAAAAGCTTGCTTTAAGCTGGGGCGTCCTTCCCGCGCTTGCCGAAGAATATAACTCTATCGACGTCCTATTCCACTTTGCCAAAAAAGCGGCAAAGGATTCGGGGCTTGTGCAGAAGGGAGACGTCATTGTGATTACGGGCGGTTCCCCCAACGGAAAGAGCGGAAACAGCAACCTAATCAACCTGGAAACGATCTAAGCGATCATGAATAAA
>CAYZTP010000032.1:0-12255 GCA_964481555.1 uncultured Clostridia bacterium
CTTACGCCCAAAGTACTCGGTCTAACGACCCGGGAGGATAGGTAGTTGCCGCCTTTATTGCTCCTTAGCTCAGTCGGTAGAGCACGCGGCTGTTAACCGCGGTGTCGTCAGTTCGAGTCTGACAGGAGCAGCCAAGTAGGAATGAGTTGAACTCGTTTAGAGTTCAACTCATTCTTTTTATAATGCCTTGTTTCGTATGAATACGGAAGCTGTTAACCGTGCGAACTTGAATCGTCTGTGCGGTCGGGCGTCTCGTCGTTCGTTTCTCCTTTCGCTTTTTTACCGCGCGGAATGCGCTCGATGCGAAAGACGTTTATCCGTTCGGGCGCTTTTAAACAGATTGCAAGCGTGGGAACAAGGAACACGAGACTGCCGCAAAAATTAAATATCATATCCCACATGGTATCGTGAAGAGCGGTGCCGCGTTTATCGGTGACGAGATAAGCGCCGTTTTCCAATTCTTCTAACACACCCGCCTGCCAGCGTTGGTTGTCATAGCCCGGAATTACGGAATCCACGGTATATTCGAACAGTTCCCATACATAGCCTACGGATAGGGCGAAAAACAGCGCGATCACGACGAAAGCGGCGACCTTGCGCTTGCCCGTAGGCTGGTCGGAAAGCAAAAGCGAGGCGAGTCCCAATCCTACGATGGAAAACAACGGTCCGCTTAATCCGTGAAGAACTTTGTCCCATACGGTAATATGTCCGTATAAGTTGAAAACGGTGCCGCCCGCAAGCGCCGCAAACGCAAAAACGGAGAGCGCAAGTTCCAGCCATAGGGAAAATCTGATCCGAAAAATAAATTCCACAAGATATACGGCGGACATCATTACAAAGCATAGCGCCGCGTACCACAAACGGCGCAAGACGTCGCTTTTTTCAATGTCTCCCTTTCGGTATAGAACGAAATTCACAATCATTCCCGCGATCAGCGCGAGAAGCAAAATACTCCACACGACGACGGCAATCAAGTTTCGCTTTTTATCCGCGTTTCTTTCCAAGCCCATTCAAATTCCTCCTTGGGTGCGTTCGCCCATCAACGATATCATAGCGGAGAAAAAAGGTTTCGTCAATCGTATTTAAAAATTTTTTAAGGAAAATTTTCAAATAACAGTTATTTTATATATTCTTTCAAGATACGACCAATTTAGGAGAGGACAAAGGAAGATTTTGTGATAAAATATAGGAATGAAAACGGCAAAAGACGGCGGAACGCTTTGTCGCGGTGGAGCGTATCGGCAGACGCCTACAACAAGTTCGGAGCGGCGAAAGCCAAACGGCAGATACCCGTGGTTCATAGACTTGGCAACGAGCATAGACATTTACACAAATACCGCGACGTTCCCTTTCCGTTGATTGATTTTTTGTAAAAATCTAATATGGGCACACTTTTTTTTCCCGAAACTCTATCTTTTTTTTTCGGAATATGATATGATAAACAATAGACTTGCGTGTTTTCATGTGAGCGTACCATGATGAATAAGAAACAGACTGAATTGAAAGCTTTGCTCAATCCCAATAAAAAAGCAGACAAGGAATGGTATCTTTCTTTGCTGAACGAGGAACGGCAGACCGCTTACGAGGGGGAACGCCTCGGAGCGACGCTTGTCATGCTCAAATATTATTATATCGCGCGTTATCAAAAGGTAATCGCGCAGATAAAAGAGGAGATTGAGGCGATCAAACGGCAGGAAGGTTACGGCGCCAAGGAATATCGGGCGATTCTCGAAAAGCAGGCGGAGATGCAATCGGTCAAGCAGAAATTAGAATCCTACCGCTGTTATTTTGCCGAACCCTATTTTGCGCGTATGGACGTAACGGACGAAAAAGAGGGCTATAATAGTTATTATATCGGGAAACGGGGGGACGTCAATCTCGAAATCGTAGACTGGCGCGCGCCGCTTGCCGTGCGCTATTACCAGAAGAGCCGCGTCTCCTTTTCTATTAACGAATACGATTACAAAGTTGTGCTCCGCAGAGCTGTCTCGGTCAAAAACGGAAAGCTGTTGGGATATAAAAACGAATATCTTTCGGTGAAACAATATCTTACGCCCGAAGAAATCGCGGGCAGAGACGAGGAGATTTTGTTTGATCCTTATTTGCGCAGTATCATTAAGAGCCGCAAAGACGACGTGAAAGTACGCGATATCATAGAGACGATCCAAGAGAAACAGTTCGAAATCGTCACGCTTCCCGAACGGGAGAGCTTTGTGCTGCAAGGCTGCGCGGGAAGCGGCAAGACGATGATTTTACTGCACCGTCTCAGTTACCTTATGTATAATAACGAGAGTCTGAGTCCGCGCGACGTACTTGTAATCACCCCTTCCGATTCCTTTAACGCGTTCATCGACGAGCTTGCGCAAGTGCTTGAATTGCATAAAGTGAGAACGATTACTCTAAACAAATATTATTATCAAATGCTCGCGGGGGAGGGGATCGATTTGCCTGCGAAGTTTTGCGGCGAGCGTGAAAGCGAGGAATATCTTGCGTATTTGTATTCGGGGAAATTTGCAAAAGAACTGCGGCGCGATCTTGCCAAGCTGTATGGCGACGTTTACGGTCTTTTCACGGGACAGGAATGCCGCGCCGTCGCCGAGGAAGTTCTAAGCGATTGTATTGTGCGGCAGGATAAATACGCTAAGATAAAAAATGCCTCCTTACGTGTGCGGCGCTGCGTTTTGGGGGAAATGAAGGAAAGGCAGGACGGCGGATTTTATTTTACAAAGCCCTTGCGGGGATTGATGAGCCGTCTTGTGCAGGTGCAGGATTTTTTACAATTCGTTCTCCGCGAAAAAGAACGAACGCCCGATTATTTTTTCCGCCAGTACGCTGAATTTTTCCGCTGCGCGCAGTATATATCCGCCCATGCGGAAAGGACGTTTCAAGAGGCTAAGGACGATCTCGCCGCTTTAACGGTTACAGTGGAAAAAGAGATCGTCGATCTGCGCCGCTATCGGCAGAAATCGGGCGACGAAGTAACCTATACTTATGCAGATCGCATCGCGCGGAGAGAAGAATTAAAAACCGAAATCGGGAAGATCGACGGCGTACTCGACGAAATGCGAAAGGGGTTCGATCTTTTTCGGGAATTTTTTACGGTATTGCGTCTATCGAGCGTATGCGCGGAGGCGGGAAAATGCGAAAACGCCGTGGGCGTTGCGCGTTGGCTGTACCGTGCGACGATCAAAAAATACAAAGCGCGGTACGGTTTGAAAGGCGTTTACCCTTCGGACGGGTTTTCCGTCAGCTATCTTTTGGCTGTTGCGGGGCGGCAGTTAAAACCGCGTTACGGTTTGGTGTTCGTGGACGAGGGGCAGGACGTTTCCGCAACGGAATACGAGCTTCTGCGCCTCGTTCATCGGGACGCCTCGTTCAACGTATTCGGCGATTTGAAACAGAATATCACCCCTTGGAGGGGCGTTGGAAAATGGGAAGGGGAACATATTTACGAGCTTGATCGAAATTACCGCAATACAAACGAAATCGTCGATTACGTTTCCAAAATTCTCGATATCGATATGCGTCCCATCGGATTGCACGGAGAAGAGGTAAAAACGCTGAAACAACGGCAGATTGCTTCGTATTTCCGCGATAAGCAAGGCTTGAAAGCGGTCATCGCGCGGGAAGAGTATCTTCCACTCTTTTTAAAGCGCGGATTTAAGCTGCTGTCCCGGGACGGGAAACTGTCCAAAAATAAAATCAACGTGATGAGCGTTTACGAGAGTAAAGGACTTGAATTTTCCGCAGTTGCCGTGTACGATAAGGATATGACGAAAAACGAAAAATATATCGCTTGTACGCGCGCTTTGCGGGAGCTTGTAATCGTGGAGGAATGACATATGATCTTTTTGTTGGACATGGACGATACGCTGCTCGATTTTAAAAAGTTGGAGCGGTTGAATCTGATAGACGTTCTCGCGTCTTTCGGCATTCCGGCGGGAGAAAAGGAGGCGCGGCTGTTTCATACGATTAACGACGGATTGTGGAAAGCCCTCGAACGCGGCGAAATCGAACGGCAACAAATCGTTATCAAACGCTTTGACCTTCTGTTTCGTGAACTCGGCGTCTCCGGAGATGCAAAATCCGTTGCCGAAGCGTATTTTCAAGGACTTGCCGAACGCTGTTTTCCTTTTGAGGGAATGATTGCGTTTTTAGAGACTCTGCGGGCGCGGGGAGACGTCTATATCGTCACCAACGGCGCGGCTTACGTGCAGCGGAGACACCTTACCGACGCGGGCATATTGCCCTATGTGAGCGGCGTGTTTATATCCGACGAGATCGGGGCGAACAAACCCGCGCAGCCCTATTGCGATTACGTCGCCGCGCATATTCCTTATTTCGGGAAAGAGGAAGCTTTTTATATCGGGGACAGTTTGACCTCGGATAAAATATGCGCCGAACGTTTGGGCGTTCCGTTTATTCTGTACGCTCCGCACGGTGCGCCTCAGGGATATACGGGTAAAATCGCGCAAAATTATCAAGACGTTTTGCGCTTTTTCACGGAGCGACGCCTATGAGACGAAGCGACAAAGAAATTACGGACAGGGAAGCGCTTATTTTCATGCTTCCATGATATCGTTAAATCGTTTGCGTCAACGATTTTTAGAATCTTTTATTTTACGAATCGCTTTAATCGGTTGACCAATATCGCCGCAACGACGATTTTAATCAGATCGGGCAAGATGAAAGGGTATACGCAGTAGGCGAGCGCGAGTTGCAGATTATCCGAGGAAACGCTTCCTTTATAGATCTGCATATACCACAGCGTACCGAACAAATAACAGAGCGCCACGCCGACGACCATGGCGGCTGCGAGAATGACAAGCTGCAAAATTTGTCCCGTCGTTTTATTTTTTGTTTTATCGCCGATTTTGTGCAGATGATCCGTTACGATCCCCGTTAACAGCGCGGTGAACAGAAAGCCGATCACATATCCTGCCGAAGCGCCGCCGATCAAGGCGTAAAAGTTTTTAAATCCCGAAAAGACGGGAATTCCGCATATTCCGAGCAGGATATAAACGATAACGCTCAGCGTGCCCCGTTTTAAGCCAAGCAGTCCCGCCGCCGCACAAACGGCGAAGGTTTGCAAGGTAACCGATATTTCTCCGACGGGAATCGCCAAGTAAGAGCATACGGTGATAATCGCCGCAAAGAGCGCTATGTAGCACATATCGCGCAATAATATTTTTTTCATCGGTTCGGCTTTCTTATCGCAGCCTTTCTCGTTGTCTGGTTGCGTTTGCTCCGCGGCGTTTACGTTTTCTTCATTCTGTTCCACAATTTCACCTCTGTTTTTCGTAGAACAGTATATGCGTTTTTAAAATTATTGTCAACTTATTTTTTATTTTAGTTTACAATAATTTCCATAAAACGGGATATTTTTTTAAAATACCCGTAATGAAACGAAAAAGCAAGGAAAACGAAGTTTTCCTTGCCGTTACTATATTCGCAAAGATTATCTTTGTACGGCAGAAGTCGCAAGATTACCTGCGGGCTGCTTTTCTGTCGTTGGGGCCGTTGCGCGCCTGTCTTTCCCCATAAAGAAGAGGGCTACCGTTCCGGGACCGACGTGCGATCCGGTGCAAAGGTCGTAATAACCGATTACGATATCTTTTGCGCCGAGTTCTCTCAGCATATCGGCAAGCGTATTCGCGTCTTCTTCGCTGTCTGCGTGCATGATGGCAATTTTTTGCTTTTCGGGATCGGTTGCGCGTTCCGCGAACGCTTTGGCAAGCGCCGCAAGCGCTTTTTTCCTGCCGTGTTCTTTTCCGACGAACGTTATTTTCGCATTTGCGCTTCCGTCCGCCCGAAGAACGGGTTTAATGTTTAAAAGCGTGCCTGCGATAGCGAGGGTTGTGGAAATGCGCCCCGTCTTTTTTAAATATTTCAAATCGCCTACGGTGAGATAGCTGTTCATTTTATAAACGTTATTCGTCAGCCATTTGGCGCAGGTTTCCGCGCTCTCTCCGAGGTCGCGCAGTTCAGCGGCTTTGATCGCCAAAATGCCTTCCGCCATCGAAGCGTTCGCGCTGTCGATCGCAAACACTTTATTGCGGGGGTATTGCTTTTCCAACTCTGTTTGCGCCTCTTTGGCTTGCCGGTAAGTGCCGCTGATCCCGGAAGAGATCGTCATGATAACGACGTCTCTGCCCGCTTTTAACGAGGGGGTTACGGTTTCGATAAACGTGTCTTTGGAAATAAGCGATGTTTTTACGTCTGCTCCCGCGCGCATATCGTCATAAAACCGTTTTGCGATTTCGTCAAAGGGAACGTCTTTTTCATAACATATCCGTTCGACGCCGTTTACCGTGCAGGAAAACGAGATGACGTTGATATCGTACTCTTTCACAAGCGCGTTGGGGATATTTGCTCCCGAATCCACATAGATATCGAAATTTTTCATCTTTGACCTCCGAATTTGCTTCGCGTAAATACAGTTTATGATATTTTTACAAAAAAAACCACCTATTTTAACCGCGCGCAACTCTCTATTCTTTATTTTAAGTTCCACTAAGAAAATTTCGTCTCTACCCCAAAATTGCTACTCTACTCACAGTAGAATTTGGATTTTTCTGCAATAACGGCGGCGTTGCGGGCAGTAAAAACCGCCGTCGTTTTTTCAAGAAGCGCCAAGGGACGCGTATTCTGCTGCGGCGAGCGGCGCTTTTTTGACGGCCAACGTGAATTTTTTGTAAAAATCACCCATTTTGCGTGCTTTTTTCGGGAAGTTATGATATACTGTTAAAAACAGGATCGGGAGGAATTATGAAGCCGAAATACAAAAGAATCGTCTTGAAGCTGTCGGGCGAAGCGTTGGCGGGCGAACAGAAGAGCGGTTTGAACGAAGACGTGATCGCGCGCGTTGTCGACCAGCTTGTAAAAGTTCACGAAATGGGCGTGGAGATCGCGCTCGTAATCGGCGCGGGAAACTTTTGGCGCGGCAGACAGGGTACGAATATGGAGCGCGCTACCGCCGATTATATGGGGATGCTTGCAACCGTGATGAATTCGCTTGCGATGATGGACGCCATTGAACGGCGCGGTCTGCCTGCGCGCGTACAGACGGCGTTGAATATGATTTCGGTAGCGGAGCCGTACGTTTTAAGAAAGGCGCTGCATCATTTGGAAAAGGGAAGAATCGTAATCATGGCTTGCGGAACGGGCAATCCCTATTGCACGACGGATACGGCCGCGGCGCAGCGTGCGTGCGAAATCAAAGCGGACGTGCTGTTAATGGCGAAGAACGTAGACGGTATTTACGACAGCGATCCCAACACGAATCCGAACGCTAAGAAATATGACAGTCTCACTTTCGGGGAAATCTTGAACCAAGGGCTGAAAGCGATGGATACGACGGCGGCCACGCTGTGCATGGAGAATAATATTCCCGTGCTTGCGTTCGCGCTCGACGAGCGGGATTCCATTCTCCGCGCGGTATGCGGAGAGAAATTGGGCACGATCATCACAAATTGAAAATTAATAAATTTAAATGAGGGAGAAACATATGGCAAACGAAAAGATCGAAGAAATTTTATTGACACTTGAAGAGAAGAGCGAAAAGACGGAAAACGTTCTTTCCGACGATTATGCTTCCGTACGTGCGGGACGTGCGAATCCGCACGTTCTCGACAAAGTACAGGCGGAAGCTTACGGCGGCAAAAGTCCCATCAATCAACTTGGAAACATCGCCGTTTCCGACGCGCGCTGTCTTGTGATCAGCCCGTGGGATAAATCGCTTTTAAAATCCATTGAAAAAGCCATCCAACAGGCGAATATCGGCATCAATCCCACCAACGACGGCAACGTGATCCGTCTTGTCTTTCCCGAACTTACCGAGGAACGCAGAAAGGATCTCGTCAAGCAGGTGAAGAAGATGGCGGAGGACGCTAAGGTGGCGTTGCGTAACATACGCCGCGAGGCTATGGATGGAGTAAAAAAACTGAAAACGGGGAAGGAGATTTCCGAGGACGAGGCTAAAAACGCCGAAGTGGATATCGAAAAAGAGATTTCCAAGTCCATCGAGAGCATTGAAAAGTTATCCGCCGCGAAAGAAAAGGAGTTAATGACGATTTGATCCCCCGCCATATCGCAATCATCATGGACGGCAACGGACGCTGGGCGCAAAAGAAATTGTTGCCGCGCAGCGCGGGGCATCGCGCGGGTTTTAAACGAATGCTCTCACTGTGCGACCATGCATACGAGCTTGGCGTAGAGTATATTACGCTGTATGCGTTGTCCGCCGAAAATCTTTCCCGTCCGAAAGCGGAATTAGACGAGCTGTTCGCCCTTTTCCGCACCTATTTTTCCCAAAACGTGGAAAAGCTTTTCCTTAGCGGCGTACGGTTAAGGGTAATCGGTGACAGAACGCTTTTGCCCGAAGATATCGTCGCGTTGATAGGGGGCGGCGAAGAGCGGACGGCGGCGGGAACGAAAGGAACGCTGACGCTGGCGATCGGATACGGCGGCAGACAAGAAATTTTACGCGCCGCAAACAGGGCGGTTGCGTGCGGGAAACCCGTAACCGGAGAGGAATTTTCCGGTCTGCTCGATACGGGCGGTTTACCCGATCCCGATTTGCTGATCCGAACGGGCAAGGAAAAACGTCTTTCCAACTTTTTACTGTGGCAGTCGGCTTATACCGAGCTGTATTTTTCCGATAAAATGTTTCCTGCGTTTACGAATGCCGATCTCGATAAAGCGATAGCGGAATACGAAAAACGCGATCGCCGCTTTGGGAAAGTAAACAAGGAATAGGGGTCTATATGAAACGGCTGTTAACGGGACTTGTCTATATCTTAGTGATATTGGAGTTCGTGCTTTTACGATATATTCATATTTTGTTTTTCGATTTGCTCGTCGTCTTGTTTTCGGCGCTGGGCACGTATGAAATGCTGCGCGCGTTCGGCGGAAAAATCGAAAAAGCGCAGAAAATCGTCGCGGCAATGTTTTCCGTTTTGCTGATTGCCGCTTACGCCGTAAGCGACGTGGTTTTTAAACAAATGCAAAACGGCGTCAACTATGCGCCTCATATAGCGTTTGTCGTATTTATGGCGGGGCTTGCTTTGATGTTCGGAATGTTGGTCTTTCGCCACGAAAAGACGACGCTCGAATCTACGGGATACGCCGCTATGTGTATGCTCTATCCTTCGGTATTTCTGCTTGTGCTTGCGGGTTGCAACCATATGCCGGTCTATTCGGAAATCGGGATCGTATTCGTATTCGTGATTTGTCCGTTTGCCGATTGTTTCGCCTATGTATTCGGCAAGTTGTTCGGAAAAAAATTTCCGAAGAAAATGTCCCCGCACGTCAGCCCCAATAAGACGGTAGTCGGCGGAATCGGCGGGATCTTGGGCGGCGCGATCGGCGCGGCGATCGTCTTTTTCGTGTATTACGGATTGATATCCGACGAGATCGCCTTAACCGCCATGAACGCGGCGTTCTTTATCGGACTCGGCATTTTGACCGCGGGATTTACGGAATTCGGCGATCTTGTGGAAAGCGCGATCAAACGCAGGTTGGGCGTAAAAGATATGGGTAATCTTTTGCCGGGACACGGCGGCGTGCTGGATAGAATCGATTCTACGTTATACGCCTGTTTGATCGTATGCTTCGTGATCGTCATACGAATCATGACGACGGGCGTGGCGGCATAAATATAAAAACGTCGGTTTTCGTTTTTAATCGGAGAAAAAATTGATTAAAATTGCTTTGATCGGAGCGTGCGGCAATATCGGCGGGCAGGTTTGCGAAGTCGTGCGCCGCTATCCGCAACGTTTTTGTTTTTCCGCGCTTGCGAGCGGGAGAAGCGGAGAACGCCTCTCTGCGCTTGCACAGGAATTTCGTCCTTCGTTTGCCGCTCTTGCGGCGGACGGGGATCTTGTTTTACCCGAAAATACCCGCAGGCTGAAAGGGGAGGAAATCTTTTCGAATATCTTTGACGGCTGCGACGTCGCCTTTATCGCGGCGGGGGGCTTTGCGGGGCTTGCCTATACGCTGTTCGCCGCCCGTCTCGGGAAAAAAATCGCGCTTGCGAATAAAGAATCGCTCGTGTGCGGTGGAGAGCTTGTCATGCGCGAGCTTGCCAAGACGGGAGCGGAACTGGTGCCCGTAGACAGCGAACATTCCGCTCTTTTTCAAGCGCTTTCTTTCCGCCGCGACGCGGAATTCGAACGTCTTGTGCTTACAGCCAGCGGCGGACCGTTTTTGCATTGCACGGCGGAACAGCTCGCCCGTGTTACGGCTAAGGACGCGTTAAAACATCCTACTTGGAGCATGGGGGCGAAAATTACGATAGACAGCGCGACTCTGTTGAATAAGGGTTACGAAATCATCGAAGCAAAGTGGCTGTACCGTGCCGATTTTTCGCAGATAGAGGCCGTCGTTCACCCGGAAAGCATCGTTCATTCTCTCGTTTATTTAAAAGACGGCGCGGCGCTTGCGCAGTTGGGTTATCCCGATATGCGGCTTCCCATACAGCTTGCGCTCACCTATCCCGAACGCATTCCCTGTTGTAAACAGCTCGATTTGATCGAGCTTGGCGCTCTTCATTTTGAACGTCTGCCCGAAGAAAAATTCCCTTGTTTTTCGCTCGCTTTGCAGGCGGGCAAAGCGGGCGGCATATATCCTACCGTACTCAATGCCGCGGGGGAAATCGCCGTGCGGGCGTTTTTGGAAGGCGGTATATCCTTTCCCGAAATCGCGGAAACTGTATCCTGTACGCTGGAAAACACGCGGCCGGAAACGGTTGAAAACTTTTCGCAACTGAAAGAAGCGGACGCGCGCGCACGCAAATGCGCAGCGAATTTTATCTATGGCAAATAATCTGTTATCTTCTGTATGGAGTACAATCGGCTCCGTCTGCCTTGCAATTCTCATTTTGCTCATAATGATTACGATTCATGAATTCGGGCATTATATTGCGGGCAAGATCTTCAAATTTAAAATCAACGAGTTTTCCATCGGGTTCGGGCCCGCTTTGTTCAAGCGCAAAAACAAAAAGACGGGCGAACTGTTTGCCGTCCGTTGCATTCCGCTCGGCGGGTATTGCGCATTCGAGGGAGAGGACGGATTGGAGGAAGAACCGCCCGCCCAAAAGCGTAACGAGAAAGAGCAAACGTCTCCCGTGTTCGAAGAAGACGGGTTTTCCGACCAACAAACGGAGACGGTAAGCGGAGAGAGCGTCAAACAACCGGATCCCAACGCTTTTACCCAAAAGCCGTGTTGGCAACGCATCATTGTTTTAATCGCGGGCGCGTTGATGAATTATCTGCTTGCGCTCCTGCTCATTATCACCTGCTTTTTCTGTTACGGGCAGACGATGATTGCCGTCTATCGGATGCAGGAGACGACGGGGGAATATATCGGGTACAGTTTTGAAAACGAGGATATATTATTAAAAGCGGACGGTAAGAATTTGTATCTCACAACGGACGTCGTCAGCGCGGTGAACGGGAAAAAACAAGGCGATTTGGTGGAATTTACCGTGTCGCGCATCGTTGGCACGGAGACGGTTGTTGAAAACGGCGAAGAAAGCGCAAAAAACGTGCGGGAAATTATGACGGTTACGATCATGCTGAGGGCGGACGTTTCGGTGAAGAACAGTACGCAGCTCGAAAGCGCATGGGAGGCGCTCGGAATCTTGTACGACGAAGGAAACGGCGGATATCAGCTTGCAAATTCTATATACAAATTTGGATTTTGGGAGACGCTGGGACGATCGTTCGTCTATTCGTTTAAAATCGCGGGATCGATCTTAAAGGTACTCGGCGAATTGCTGACGGGAAAATTGGGATTATCCGCGTTCGGCGGTCCCGTGACGACGGTCGCGATGACTTCGGAGATCGTTTCGCGCGGTTTCCGTTATTTTCTTGAAATCGCAGGTTACATCGGGGTAAATTTGGCGGTGTTCAATCTCTTGCCAATTCCCGCGCTCGACGGTTGTAAAGTTCTTTTTACGTTGATCGAATGGATACGGGGAAAGCCCATCAGCCGAAAAGTGGAGGCGATCGTCAACGCTGCGGGCTTTATCTTTCTTTTGGGGTTTGCCGTTTTGGTGGATATTCTGCAATTTGTGTGACGATTCATATGATGAAAAAGCCGCCTCTGCGAACGCAGAGGCGGCTTGCCTTTGGTTATTGTTTTATACGGATTCCGTCGGCGGTTCCTTTACCGCGTGAAATTTTCTTGCTTGTTTCACGAAGGAACGGGAAGAGAATATGATCACGCCTACGACGATCGCTATGGCGATATCGG
>CAYZTP010000033.1:0-11585 GCA_964481555.1 uncultured Clostridia bacterium
AAACGTATTTCGGAAACGAGACGATTGATATTGTCAAAACGCTTGACGGCTGCCGTTTTGCATACTATAATAAGAACAATCGAATATTCTTTGGGGCGGAGTGAAATTCTCCACCGGCAGTAAAGTCTGCGAAGAGCGTCAGCTCCCGATCGGGTGAAATTCCCGTACCGACGGTATAGTCCGGATAGGAAAAGAAATCAAGTTTTTACGCGCCCCGCTTTTTGAGGGGCGTTTTTGTTGGGCAAAGAATATCCGAAAATAAATATTTACGAGGCGTTCTTATGGCTGCTTCCGAAAAAAGAAATTATTTCAGCGCAACGAGAATTGCGGTAATCGCGCTTTTTGCAACGCTTTCGGGCGTCCTGTATATTTTCGGATTTCCCATCTCCGTCGCCTTTCCGAGCTTTCTCGAACTGAACTTTTCGGATATTCCCGCACTGATCGGGACATTCGCGTTGGATCCCGTTTCGGGCGCGATCATCGTGTTTGTAAAAATCATTATTAAGTTGATTTTTAAGTCGACTTCCACCTCGTTCGTGGGAGAGCTTGCCGATTTGATCATCGGGATCGCCTTCGTGGTTCCCGCCGGTTTTGTCTATCAAAAGAAACGCACGTTTCGGGGCGCGTTGATCGCTGTGTTAATCGGGACGGCGGTTTCGGTAATCGCGGCCGTTTTGATTAACCGCGTTCTGCTCGTTCCGTTCTATGTGCGGTTTTTTTTCGGAGGAAACTGGACGCCGCTCGTTTCTATGATGACGCCGCTCTTTCCGTCTTGCACGCAAGAAACGTTCTATCGCTTCTATTTGTGGGTTTCGGTTCTGCCGTTCAATCTTATGCGCTGTCTGATCGCTGCCGCGGTAACGCTGGTCGTATATAAGCATATTTCGCGCGCAGTGAACAAACTGAACGAAAAGATCGCTTCGAAATCGGCGCGGACGGAAGCGGAGACGCAGAAAAGAAACTTCCTTTGGGTGATCGGTTTCATTCTTGTCGTTTTGATTCTGATCGCCGTTATGCTGCTCGTCTACTTTTTAAAGGGATAAGGATTTTGTGAAAAATTTTTCTTGCAAATTGCCGCCGTATGCGTTATAATAGCGCATATGGCGGTTTTTCTTTCAAACTCCGCGGAGGAAACGTTTTCTTGGGCGGAAGAATATTCGAAAACGCTGCGCGCGGGCGAAACGGTTCTTCTGAAAGGGGAGATGGGCGCGGGCAAAACGGTGATCGCGCAGGGAATCGCGCGCGGTTTGGGTATTTCGGAACGTGTGACGAGTCCCACATATGCGTATGTAAACAATTATGCGGATAAGCTCGTACACTTCGATTGTTACCGCATATGTTCCGAGCGGCAGGCGTACGAGCTGGGGCTTGCCGATTATTTTGAGCAAGGCGCGGTTTGCCTTGTGGAATGGAGTGAAAATATTGCGGGACTGCTTCCTCCCGCTTGCAAGAGCGTTGAAATCAGAAAACGCGGAGAAAAGAGCAGGGAGATTATATTTTGAATTTTTTGGCGATCGATACCGGCGGAAAATATCTGTCCGTCGTCTCCTGTCGGAACGGGGAGACGTTTTGTAGTTATCAACCGAATTGTTTTGCAAAGCATTCCGTCGTATTAATGGACGAAATAAAACGCGCGCTTTCCCGCGCGGAACTGCGCCCCGAAGATTGCGATTTTTTTGCCGTCGTCGTCGGTCCCGGTTCTTTCACGGGAATACGAATCGGCGTTTCTACCGTAAAAGGGCTGTGTTTTGCGTGCGATAAACCTGCGCTCGCTCTCACTTCTTTCGATTGTCTTGCATACGCTGAAAAGAGCGAACCGCTTCTTGCGCTTGTGGACGCGGGTCACGGATATTATTACGCTTGCGCATACGATCAAGATAAAACCGTCGCCGCGCCGCCCGCGTACTGTTCGAAGGAGGAGACGGAGGCAATAATCGGCCGCGGGTTTACTCCGATTGCCGCGGATCGTTTGTTCGAAGGGTGCGCCGTCGTCGATCCGTGCAAGGGATTGACGGAGGCGGTTAAGGCGAAGCACGGGGAACTTGTTTCCGCAAGCGGTCTTGCGGCCGTCTATTTGAGGAAATCGTCGGCGGAGGAGAACAGAAAATGAACGGACGGGAATGGACGTATGAAGATCTCAACGAGATTGCGCAATTAGAACGGGAGTGCTTTTCCGATCCTTGGAATACGCGTATGTTGGCGGAATCTTTTCTTTCCGACCGTTTTTTCGGCGTTTTGCTCGAAGAAGAAGGGCAGATTTCCGCTTACGGCGGAATCGGCGTGGCGGAGGACGAAGCGGAGTTGTATTTGATTGCTACGGCGGAGATGTACCGCCGCTGCGGCAGGGGAAAGAAGATATTAGACGATCTCGTCGGGGAGGCGAAGCGGCGGGGCGCGAAGAGGATGTTCCTCGAAGTGCGCGTTTCCAATTCTTCTGCGCTCATGTTTTATTTGAAGAACGGATTTACGGGGTTATATGCCCGTTCGCGCTATTATCCCGACGGCGAGGACGCCCTCGTTATGAAAAAGGAGCTTATTTGAACGTTGTGCAGAAGGGAGAGGGGAAAGACCTCTTGTTTTTACACGGGTATATGGCGAGCAAAGAGAGCTTTGCGCCGCAAATCGAATATTTTTCCAAATTTTACCGCGTTATTGCGCCCGATCTTCCCGGATTCGGGCAAAGCGGCGCGTTAAACGACGCTTGGTCGGTGGACGATTACGCCGATTGGACGCTGCGATTCATGCGCTCGTACGAAATGGAGTTTCCGTTCGTCATCGCTCATTCGTTCGGCGGGAGAGTGGCGGTCAAATGCCTGTCCCGCGGGGACGTTTTCGATAAAGCGGTTTTGTGCGGTTGCGCGGGGATCGTTCCCAAACGCACGCTCGTCTACCGCGCGCGCGTGAAAGCGTACCGCATTGCAAAACGGGTTGCGCCGCGGTTTGCCGAAAGACGTTTCGGCAGCGCGGAATACAAAACGCTTTCTCCCGTTATGCGGGAAAGCTATAAAAAAATCGTCAACGAAGATTTGCGGGAAGCCGCAAAATTAATCGGTCGCCCCGTACTTTTCGTCAACGGGAGCGAGGACAGGGAAACGCCCGTGTCTTCCGCAAGAATTTACGTTTCCTGCGTAAAGGGCGGCAAGCTGCGCGTTTTGGACGGGTGCGGTCATTTTGCCCATCTCGACGATCCGCTGGCATTCAATTTGGCGGCAGAGGAGTTTTTCAAATGCTGAATTTCGAATTATATTGCAGTATCGTATGCGGCGCGATCGTGAGCGCGCTGCTGCTCGCGCTTGCCTGTATCCCCATGCTCGGTATTTTACAGCAAGGAGGGTATTCGGGCGTATCTTTTCTCAAATGGTATTATAAAAAGGGAAATATGTTCTCGCGCAGGATTTCGCTGTTAACGCTTTCGTCGGTTCTGCTCGTCGCGTTGATCGACCTGTGCTTTTCTTTTGCGGGCGCGGAACTTGCGAATCTCTTTTCGGCGTTCGTTTATGTCGGCGTGTTCGCCGTTTGGTTCCGTTCCTCCCGCCGCGCGCTCAAAGTTCCTTTCAAGCGGACGGGCAGAGCGGTGCGGCTCTTGATTTGCTTCTTCGTGCTGCTGGCGCTCGTTACGTTCGGCGCGGGAACGGGGCTTGCGTTCGGCGCGGCGCAAACCGGAAACGAACTTGTCATATTATTTCGTTTTGCGCCGCTTTCGTTGATGCCGCTTTTGTGTCCGCCGCTGCTGGCGATAGCGGGGCTGCTGATGAAAACATATGAAACGCCGCGCAACCGCGCTTATATTAAGCGCGCCGCGCAACGGCTGAACGACAGCCCGTGCGTGAAGGCGGGAATTACGGGCAGCTTCGGCAAAACGAGCGTAAAAACGTTTGCGGCGACGATTTTGTCGGAAAAATACAAAGTGATCGCCACGCCCGCGTCTTACAACACGCCGATCGGAATCGCGCGTACGGTAAACGAAAAGGGGTTGGATTGCGATATTTTCCTCGCCGAGATGGGCGCGCGGAAAAAGGGCGACGTTACGGAGCTGTGTGAACTCGTAAAACCTTCTTTCGGCGTCGTCACGGGCGTATGCGCGCAGCATTTGCAAACGTTCGGTTCGTTGGAAGCGATCAAACGGGAAAAGGGCGTGCTGGCGGACTATGCGCAGCGCGTTGTCCTCGGTCGGACGGCGGCGGATCTCACGCAAAAGCCCGCGCTTCGTTACGGAGCGGATTTCGCGGCGGAAGAGGCGGCGTATTCCAAAGACGGCGTACGCTTTACTTTGCGGATAAAGGAACAGCGTATTCCCGTCGAAACGCCGTTGTTGGGCGAACATACCGCCGAAGATATCGCGCTTGCCGCCGCTCTTTGTTTTTTACTCGGCATGAGCGCGGAAGAGATTGCCGAGGGGGTGAAAAAACTTTCGCCCGTGCCGCACCGTTTGGAAAAAATCGAGGCGAACGGGGTAACGATTCTCGACGATTCCTATAATTCGAATACCGAAGGCGCGAAATGCGCCGTTGAGACGCTGAAACTGTTCGGCGGCAATTTATACGTCGTAACGCCGGGACTTGTGGAATTGGGCGAAATACAGGAAAAAGAGAACGAGATTTTGGGGGGATTGCTCGTCGGGCTGCGGGTGATCTTGGTCGGCGAAACGCAGGTTTTGCCCGTGAAGCGGGGATATCTTGCGGCGGGCGGCGAAGAGGAATCGCTGCGAATCGCGCCCACGCTCGACGCTGCGCGGGAAATTCTTGCAAAAGAACTGAAAACGGGCGATTGCGTGCTGTTTTTAAACGATTTGCCCGATATTTACAATCGTTGACGATCTGCCGATATGTTCCTAAGAAGCACCGAAGAGAAGAAATTCATCGGAGGTGTTTTTTTATGAAAACAGTCGCGGTTTTTTTCGGCGGCAAATCGAACGAACACGAGATATCCGTCATCACGGGAATGCTTGCGGTTGGACTTCTAAGGGAGAGCTATCGCGTATTGCCTGTCTATCTGCCGCGCGGCGGGGGAATGTCGCTTGCGGGGAAGGCGCGCGGCGTCGGGGATTTTCGCGCGGAGCGTGCCAAAAAGTTTCCCGCCGTAACGTTTGCGGAGGGAGGATTGGCTTATGCGGATAAACCCAAAAAGAAAATCGCGCTCGATTGCGCGCTGAACTGCTGTCACGGCGGATTCGGAGAGGACGGAACGCTTTCCGCGCTGTTAGACTGGTACCGCATTCCGTCCGCTTCTCCGCAAACGCCCGTATCCGCGGTGTTTATGGATAAAGCGCTTTCCAAAATCGCCGCGAAGGGATTGGATATTCCCGTTCTTCCTTCCTTCGTCGTGCGCGAAGAGGAGCGCGCTTCCGCTTCGGAGCGGATGAAAGCGTTCGGATATCCAGTTGTCGTGAAGCCTTGTAAATTGGGGTCGAGCATCGGCGTTGCCGTCGCGCGCGACGAAAGAGAATTCGCGCGCGCGCTCGATCTTGCGTTCCGCCTCGACGACGGCGCGCTTGTCGAAAGGTATCTGCCGAAGAAGCGCGACCTCAACTGCGCCGCCTGCCGCGTCGGGGGCGAATACGTTCTTTCTCCCATAGAAGAGGTTTTTTCGGCGGAGCCGATTCTCACTTTCGGCGAAAAGTACGAAAACGCCGTTCGCGCGTCCCGTATTCCCGCGGAAATCCCCGAGGAAGCGGCGCAAAATATTTGCCGCATGATGCGCTCGATTTGCGAAAGCTTTTGCGTTCAAGGCGTTGTGCGCGGGGATTTTCTGTATGCGGAGGGAGAAGTTTACTTTAACGAGCTAAACGCCGTTCCCGGCTCTCTGGCGCTCTATCTGTTCGGCGAAAGTCTTTCCTCCTCGCGCGATTTTTTACAAGAACTGATCGATGCCGCGGCGTCGCAAAAAAGAGCGGAAAAGGAGACGGTGCAAACGGGAATTCTCGAATCGGCGGTTTTTTCGGGCGCGAAGGCTTGCAAAAGGCGTTAAAACGAAAACCGTGCGAAAGAAAAAAGGGGCGCGCCAATACTTTCCAAGAAAAATTTTTAAAAAACCGCTTGACAAGCATAGAACGAGCTGATAAAATAAACGTACCGTCACGCGATGTGCAAATATGCGCAGACGTTATGTTTTATCACAAAATATGCAGGCGAGCGTATTATGAAAGCGCGAGTCTGCGAAGGGCAACTCCGAAAACCGTGTCGGACCGTGTATAAACGGCGGTTTGTTTTGGTTTTTTTTCGGTTTTCGTCGGAAATTTTTATGAAAATGCTTGACAGGGCGTTTTTCGTGTGATAGAATATAACAAAAGTGCCGTAATTTGCGATTGCGCGCATTTAAAAAAGATTCAAAATAAGGAAAGGAGAATCATTATGGAAAAACAATCAACCAGAAAGCTTTTCATGCTTGTGATTGCCGTGGTGTCGGTGTTTTTGCTTTGTATGTCTGCTTTCATGCTTACTTCTTGCGGTGACGAAGAAGAAGTCGAGCATACGCATGACTATACAAACGTGCAAACGATCGCCGCGACGTGCGGTTCTACAGGCTTGGAGGTTTCACAGTGCGAATGCGGACAGTTCAAAGTTGAAGTGATTGATATCACAACAACAGGACATAAGTTCCAAGATGGATACTGTACCGTTTGCGGAATGAGCGAAACGGCAAGCGATGCCGATGTGCTGGCGGCGATCGAAGCGGCGGAAGCTGCGAACGCTAGCGCTGCGGACATTGCAGCGGCCGTTCAAACAAAATTGAACGAGCAGCTTGCCGCAGCGAACAACAGTTCCGATATCGCTACGCTCAGCGGAAAAGTCGATGAGATCACTACTAAAATCGGAGATTTGTCGACGACGGCGAATTCTTTGAAAGAGTCTATGGCAACGCTTGCTACGGCGGAAGAGGTTGCTGCGGTTCAAACGAAAGTAAACGCTATTGAAGCGGAATTGGAAGAATTGGAAACGGCTTTGGCAACCGCGAAAACGGAATTGGCAACCGCGCAAGCGGATTTGTCGACGAAGATTCAAACCGTTATCGATTCCATTCATGAGCATACTTGGGTAAAGGGAACGGTTATCGCTCCCACCTGCCGTGCGGAAGGCTTTACCGTTTACACGTGCGAAGGCTGCGGAAGCGTTCAAACGGCGGATTATGTAGCGGCGAACGGCGGAGAACACCAATTCGATAACTATCAAGTCACCAAAGCGGCTACCTGCGGTCAAACGGGTATCAAAGTTTGGTACTGCACGCTTTGCTCGGCAACTTATTCGGAAATAATTCCCATGACGACCGAGCACGAATACGCAGTGGACGCGGAGAATTCGACCGGTCTTGCGACGGACGCAAACGGCGCTCTTATTATGAACAACGGCACGCCCGTGATTGCGAACTGCGAATCGGGCGCGACGATCGCTTGGATTTGCACCGTTTGCGGAGACAAGAAAACGGATAACGTTGCGGTGAAAGCGCACGATTGGGAACACGCCACAGTTACAACCCCTGCTACCTGCGGCACGCCCGGCGTTAAAACCTGCGCTAATTGCGCTACAACTCAATCGATCCCGACTGAAGGCGCCCATACGTGGGTTGACGTCGCGGTAACGAAAGAGCCTACCTGCACGGAAAAGGGCTTAAAGACTATTAAATGTACCGTTTGCAACACAGAGGCGACGCAAGAGATTGATGCGCTTGGGCATACGCCGACATATGATGAAACCGGTGCAAAAGTAATGGAAACGGTATACGAGAATATTAAAATCAGTGATAATCCGACAACCATTAAGTGGAATAATGAAGATATTACGGTTTATCCCGGCACCGCGGATCAGACGCAATACGATATTTGTTCGAGATGCGGCGAATTATTCGGCAATTACAACAAAGTATCCGGCGTTCACACGTTTGTCGTTGACGAAGAAGAAACCGGCAAAGACGTTGAAGCCGGGATTATCAAAGCGGCGGCGGCAGGCGAAGAAAGCATTTACGGTTATGTAAGCAATTCTTGCACGGAAACCGGTTACGTATGGTTCTACTGTACCGACGAAAACTGCATCAGCGTCAACGGCGAAGGCGAAATCGTAACGAAGAACGTCACCACAAAAGTGCCCGTTCGTCCTCGCCAGCATAATTTGGTTGACGACACTGAAAACAGCCACCCTGCTACCTGCACGGTAGACGGCGTTGCTGCGCAGAAGTGCTCTTACGATTGCGGTTATACAGAATCCACACCTATTCCTGCGGCTCATACTTGGGGCGATCCGGTAACTGTTGCCGCTACCTGCGAGGTGGACGGCTCGATTACCAGGACCTGCGCAGTGTGTAATGCAACAGATACTACACTTATCCCTGCTACGGGTCATACCTGGGACGACGGCGTTGTTACGACCGCGCAGACTTGCGTTGATAATGGCGTAAAGACTTACACCTGCACTGTTTGCGGCAAGACCAGGACGGAAGAAATCCCTGCGGACGGAGTACACGATTTCTCCGTAAACGAAGGCGATACCAATCCTTACGGATTCGAACTTAGTACCTATTACAATAGGGAGACCAAAGAGTATGAACTTTGCTGGACGACTGCCGGTTGCGATAGAAGCGGTTCGGTTGTATATTACTGCAAGGTGTGCGATTATTACGAAATTGATTACAGTACCTCTGTTCCCATGCTCGGTCACTTAAAGGCTACGGAAACGGTTGTCAACGGCGATTGCATTACGGGTGGTGTGTACAATGTTACAATCTGCTTGCGTTGCGGTTGGAGCGATACCGTTATGGTTTCGCAGCCTGACGGTCATACCCTTACATATGAAGCGGGTGTGGATGCAACTTGTACGGAAGCCGGTTACAGCGCATTCGCGTACTGCACGGTTTGCCATTTGGTAATCAAAGCAGACGAGAACATGACGGCAGAGAATTTGGACGATTACAAGTATTCGACCAACTATGTAACGGATGCAAACGGCGAGAATTGCTATTATTACGGCGAAACGACGGATGCAACGACGGATACGACGGATGCAACGACGGATACGACGGATACGACGGACGAAACGACGGCAACGGTTGCGGACGAAACGACGGACGAAACCGATACGACGGACGATACGACGAACGAAAAAGAAGCTGCGAACAAAGCTACTTTGGAAGCGCTTGCAATCCCCGCATTGGGTCACAAGTTCGACGGAGAGTATTCTCTCACAGCTGAGAATTGCACGGATTCCGGTTGGATGATCAAGGTTTGCTCCAGATGCGGTTACAACGAGGACGGAGTGCTTACGTTGAAGGCGGATACCGAAGGCTACGAAGCCGACGAAACGCTCTACGCGACGCTCAGCGTGGAAGAAGGCGTTGAACTCACCGATGATGAGAAGACGGCTTTGGTTGACGCGATCAATACCCAGCTTGGCTTGACGGGCGACGAAGCACTCACCTATGCGGATCTTGAAACGCTTACGACCGGTTACAACTTCACCGCGATCAAGTATGTGAAAGCGACCGGACATAGCTTTGCCAACACAGTCACGTGCGTAGCGCTTGAAGATGTCACCGATGTTGATTCTTACATTGCATACGCTCAGAAGTTGAACGAAAACTTGACGACAGAAGCGCTTACCGCGATTTGGGAAGCGGCTCAATGGACCGAAGGTTTGGAAAATAAGGTTGCGTCTGTATGTAGCAAGTGCGGAGAAATCCTTGTTGCGACGGATCACGACATACAGTACTACGCTTACAGATTGACCTTGAACGGCGAAGATCTTGATTGGAGCGTTGTTAAGGCTGCGCTTGAAGACAACTACACCGTAGCGAACGGATATGACGCGGATGGAGTGAAAGCTGCTCTTGCGGATACCGATTGGGCGAACGTTGGTAAGGGTTCTTGGGTAACCGTGAACTACACGCAGACAACTGACCTTACCGAGTATGTATTCACGATGGAAGAGCTTGATATTCTTGGCTTCGTTACCAACGAAGGTCGTGCGAACTGCTACTTCAAGGCGTTCTGTGCGAACGAATGCGGCGAGGCTATGGGTAACGACCACGCTCACGTTCGTTGCGAAGATGAGACGATTGTCGGGAAGTACCCGAGCTGCCAGAACGCGACCTACTGCGTATGGTGCGATGTTAAGATGGGGCCTGCGGGCGATCACGTGCTTGCGGAAATCACCAAAGAACTTGAGGCGGAGTATGCAGACGAGCTTGCGGCTTTGCTTAAGAACACGAAGTGGTATAAAGAGGACGTTGCGGCTACTTGCGCGAAAGAAGGCATTGATTATACCTATGAAATCTGCTTGCCTTGCTTGCTCGCTTGGTATGCCGATAACACGAAAGTTACTTGGACGGAAAATGAGAACTACACTGTAACTTCCGAGACTCTTGAGAAGACCGATCATTCCTATGCTCAGCTGATTGTCGGCTTGAAGGTTGTAGACGCTTGGCTCTGCTCCGAAGGCACGAAGTTTATCGACGTGTGCGTAAACTGCGGCGATATCAGAATCGATACGGCGGAAGATGCTGCGGCGCCCGAGGCGTATGCGACCGAGTTGACGGATGCTCAATGGACGACTGTTACGAATGCGCTTTCGAAGTTGAAGTTGACTGGTGTGGACGATAGTGTAGAGCTTGCATCGTCCGACGCTAAAGTTGAAAGCTACACCACGGATACGAACGGTTGGTATAACGAAGTCGAGCCTCAGAATCATATAATCGCTTTGCAAGACGGTTATCAGAACACGGCGAAGACGAATGAAGAGGGCGATTTAGTATACAGCTTCTTCTGTATCAATTGCGGTTATGCGATCCAGACTTATGTTCTTGACGACACTACGCTTGCAGATAACTATCACAGCGTATATGCGACCGAGGAGCAAGTTGCGGCTTACAACACTGTTGACGAAGATGGTAACTCCACTGCGGAATTCGGTATCGCTCATGCTGTGACCGAACTGGATAATTCCAGCGTAACGATTACTGTTGATTCTGAGGATTATGAGGAAAGAAACGCCAATTTAAGCACTACCCATAAGGTTTCGGTTGATTTAAGTGAGTCTGGAATTGACGCAACGAACGGTTACGTGATTACGATTACGGTATCCGGCGTAAATACAACCAGCTTGTATTACAACAGTTACAAAGATTCTGTGGCAAAGGCTAATTTGGTTGACGAAAATCAAAAAGAGTTGGAGAACGTTACGCTTGGTGCGGAAGCTCAGTGGATTACTATTTTCTTCAGCGCTGCTGAGGATGGCTCGTTGGACGACGTTGTAATAACCGTTACCGTATCTGCGGCGTCTTCCGAAGAGGAAGAGCCTTCGACCGAAGAGCCTTCGACCGAAGAGCCTTCGACCGAAGAAAGTGGCAATTAAGGCTGAGACGCTTACTTGTTCTAACCCTATCGAAATCGATAGCCGTTGAACATCCGACGGGATTGAAATCGAAAGCGCCGAGCGCAACTGCACGGCGATATCGAAATCGAAAACGTTGGGAATAACAGCTAACTACAATCTTCCGTTTGTATCATGCGAAATTCAATTTACTAACTACAGTCTGGTTGATTGATAGTCCAATAGCAAGGAATCCCCGAGAGGCAACTCTCGGGGATTTCCTGTTCTTTT
>CAYZTP010000034.1:0-11002 GCA_964481555.1 uncultured Clostridia bacterium
TTTTATAGGATTTCCGTGCGGAACGATTCTCCCGTCTCCACATTTTTCCAGACGAGGGTAGTTTCTTGAAGCACGAGATAAGAACGGGGGCTGTCTTCTTTGGGAATGGAAACAGATCCGCAGTTTACATAGGTATAGTTTTCGCGTTCTTCCAGCGCGGGAACGTGAAAATGCCCGTTTACGAGTACGTCTCCTTTTTTGAGAAGGGCGGGCGTCTTGTGCCCGTGGGTGAGAATGAGCGTGCGACCTTTTAAGGGGAGAACGCAGTATTCCGCCATGATGGGAAATTCAAGCACCATTTGATCTACTTCGCTGTCGCAGTTGCCGCGCACGCACAATATTTGCTCTTTCAGCGAATTGAGAATTTCCGCGCAACCGAGGGTGGAATATTCTTTCGGAAGCGGGTTTCGCGCGCCGTGGTACAATAAATCTCCCAAAAGAAAGAGCTTATCCGCTTTTTCTTCGAGGAAGCGTTCCTTTAAAAGACGGCAGTAATATGCCGATCCGTGAATGTCGGAAGCAATTACGTATTTCATAGTTCGTCTCCCTGCGCTTCTTTCAGCAGTTCTTTGAGTTTGGCGATCACGCCTCCCTGCGCGTTCGAGGGTACAGTGCGCCGTATAATTTTTTTGAGAGGGGGATAGGCGTTTTCCGTGACGTACGCTCTGCCGCATTCGAGCAGCATTTCGTAATCGTTCATGTGATCGCCGAACGCAACGCATTCTTCTTTTTCAAGAGAAAAAGCGCGTCGGATAAATTTAATAGCTTCCCCCTTGTTCGCCGTCGGCGAAGATACGTCGCACCAATCGAATCCCGAAATCATCGTTCTTAAATTGGGCAGCCGTCGGGGGAGCGTTTTCATGCAGTTCTCCGCCGCCGCGATTTCGTCGTAAACGGCGATTTTGCAGATATCTTCTTTGCCGATCACGTCGTCCAAATTTTCCAGCTTCTTGCAATTTGTGTAAGAAAGCATTGCGTAACGGAAAAAAGGCATCTCGTTGTTTTCGATATAGGCGCAGTCGGCGCCGCACAGCATGGGGTAGAGATGCGGAAGGACGCGGATCTCGTCGAGCGCGTCTTTTAAATAGACGTCCCGAATGGGGTCGAGAAAAATCGTTTTTTCCCGATATTTGACGAGAGCGCCGTTTTCGCAGATAAAAACCAACTTGTCCTTTACGGGATTAAACAGCTGTTTTATGTTGGCGTATTGCCTGCCGCTCGCGGGCGCGAACAAAACTCCGCATTCGTGCAGCCGTTCGATGAGAGGGAATATCTCCTCGGGCAGACTTTTTTCGGCGTTTAAAAGCGTTCCGTCCAAATCGGTTGCAATAAATTTAATCATGAAACAAGTTACAGCAGGTTGACGATGTTCAGTTCGTCTACCGGACGTACGGGGTTTTGCATAAAATCGAGGAACAGTGCGGCGAGAGCGTCCGCGCCGATTGTGTTCGCACGGTAGACGGAAAGATTGACCGCTTTGTTTGCGATCAAGTTAATCGCCGTTTCGATATAATCCGTCCCTTCCGAAATTCCGTGTACGGAGAGCTGTTTTTCGAGGATATCGTTGAGCGGAAGCTGTATTTCGTTTCCGTTTTGTCCGCAGAATACGACCGTCTTTCCCCGCGCGCATATCGGAAAGGGCGCAGCGCCGTTTTCGTCCGCCGCCGCGTATATCACTCCGTCCGCAAATCTTCCGCCCGTGACGTCGCCGAGGTTGCTTAGCAGGGTTTCGTCGGCAAGAGAAGTGTAGTAAACGCCGCAATTTCGCGCAAAATCGAGGCTGCTTTTGCGGGAATCGACGAGGATGGGGGAAACTTGTTGGTAGATGAGAAGCTGGCAAACGAATAAACCGAGCATATCTCCGCCGATGACCGCGATATGATCGCCTTTTTGCGGAGAGAGTTTGTCGATTGCGGCTTTGGCGAGCGCGACGTATTGGATAAGCAGCGCTTTTTCGTCGTTCACCGCGTCCGGCAGCGGCGTGATATCGTTTTCGTCGACGAATACGAAATCGCGCAAAAAGCCGTCGGCGGTCTGTCCCATAATCACGGGCGTTTCCGCTTTGGGACAATCCGTTTCGTCGACCTGTTCGGGAAGAATCGTATGCAGAAGAACGCGCGTTCCCTTACGGTACAGCCCTTCGTTATCGTCCGCAACCACGCCTACCGCGAAGCGCCCCATTATGCGCGGATAATTCACCCGCAACGCGCCGCTGAATATCGAAGCGTCGTCTTTGTTGACAAACACCTTCGTAACGCGAATTTTGCGCTTTCCTTCCCGCGCAACGGGGTTTTCGGCGACGCAAGCCAGCGTTTTGGCTGCCGTCAGCTTCCATACGTTCATTCGAACACTCCTTTTCTGCAATTTCCGCTTTATTATTTCATATTATACCGCAAGGCATTTGATTTTGCAAGCGATTATGCAAAAAAAAGCGTTTTGCGGGGAAATATGAAAAATTTGCGCCGCCGCACAAGTTTTTTCGTTTGTTTTTCAAAATCAGTTGACGGGAAAGAAAAAAACGGTTATAATATACTATGCGATACCCGATTGAAAGATACGGGCGTATTTTTAGGCAAGCGAGGTGAGTTCAAATGAAAGCCGATATTCATCCGAAGTATCACGAGGCAACCGTCGTATGCGCGTGCGGCGAAACGTTCAAAACCGGAACGACCAAAGACGTCGACGTCCTTAAAGTGGATATTTGCAGCAAATGCCATCCCTTTTTTACGGGCAGACAGAAGCTCGTCGATACGGGCGGGCGCGTCGATAAGTTCAAAAAAAGATACGGTATTTGAAAGCAATCAGCCTCGACTTAAAAGGGGCTGTTTTGCTATTTTGCGCGGCGGAACGCCGCGCGTGCGCGGAGTTTTATGAAAAAGAAGAGCAATCCTACCTACATCGGAGGGCAAGCCGTGATGCAAGGCGTGATGATGCGCGGTAAGCACGGTATGGCTACGGTTGTACGCGACGACAAAGGCGAGCTGCATATGGAAGCGAAACGGGTGACCGCACCCGAAGAGCGGAAATCCTGGACCCGTATTGTTTTTATACGCGGCATCGTTAATTTTGTGCTTTCATTGGTTTCGGGAATGGAAGCGCTTTTGCGCAGCTCCGAAGTGGCTATCGCGGAGGATGAGGACGAAGAAGTTCCGAAGCTCAACCGATGGGTCGCCGAGAAATGGAAGATCAGCGTGTCGGAGATCTTTACGGGAATTTCCACCGTAATCGGCGTTGCGCTCGCGCTTTTTCTTTTTTTATTTCTGCCTTCTTATTTTACCCAGTTGATTTCGAACGCCGCGCCCGATGCGATCGGCGGCGCGGGATCTATTTGGTATAATCTCATCGACGGCGGATTCCGTCTCGTGATTTTCATATGTTATATTTTATTTACGCTGATTTTTAAGTCGCTGCGCGAAACTTACCGTTACCACGGTGCGGAACATAAGACGATTAATTGTTACGAATACGGTATGCCGCTCACGGTGGATAACGTGAAAAAATGTTCGCGTATGCACGACCGTTGCGGAACGACGTTTATTTTTATCGTACTCATGATCTCGATAGCGCTGTTTTCGCTCGTCGGCTGGGCGGTCGGCGCAAAAATTCAAACGGGACGTTCCGCGTTGGATTTCTTGATTCGTTTTTTGATAAAGCTCATTCTTTTGCCCGTTGTTGCAGGCGTTTCTTACGAAATATTAAAATTGTTGGCGAAAACGCAGTCCCCGCTCGTATTGCCGTTAAAATTGCCGGGCTATTTCATGCAAAAGCTTACGACGCGCGAACCGGACGACGGCATGATCGAATGCGCGATTCTCGCGTTCGAAAAGGCGCTTGAAATGGACAACGATCCCGATTCGCCGGAAAAGACGTTCGTCACCGAAACGAAGCTCTCTAAATTGATGGAGACGATGAAAAGATCTTTTGCAAAGCACGAGATCGATGATTCCGACGCGGAATGGATTTTAAGCCTTACCCTCAAGGTGCCGCGTAGCGAGCTTACGAAGGAACGAGTGGTAACCCGCAAGGAATGCGGGGAGATTTTAGCGCTGTTCGAAGAACGGCTTACGGGGAAACCGCTGTGGTATATTTTCGGCAACACCGATTTTTACGGCTATCCCATCGAAGTGGACGAGCGCGTGCTTATCCCTCGTCCCGAAACGGAGATCCTTGTTCAGCAGGCGATCGCCGCCGTGCGGGAGGGAGATAAGGTGCTCGATTTGTGTACGGGGAGCGGCGCGGTCGCCATCGCCATCGCCCGCGAGGCGGCAAAAGATAAAAACATAACCGTTGTGGCGGCGGATATTTCGGAAGAGGCGCTTGACGTCGCGCGTACGAACGTGCGTCTGAATAACGCCAACGTAAACGTTGTGAAATCGGATTTGTTTGAAAATATCAGAGGCAAATTCGATATTATTACGGCAAACCCGCCCTATATAAAAAGCGGGGAAATCGATGCGTTACAGCGCGAAGTGCGCGACTTCGAACCCCGTCTCGCGCTCGACGGCGGCGACGACGGGTTGCTGTTTTACCGGAGAATCGCCGAAAAAGTCAACCGTTACGTTACGCGGGGCGGTATGCTGATACTCGAATGCGGGGAGAACCAAGCGCAGGACGTTTTGAGAATTTTCTCCCGCTGCGATTACGCGATGGTCGTGAAAGATCTGAGCGGGATCGAACGCGTGGTAAAAATCGTATTTTGATATGTTGGAAAAGGTAAAAGAAATTGCAGATCGTTTCGAAGAGCTGAACGCGTTGCTGTCAAGCGGAGAGGTCGCTTCGGACGTCGGGCGTTATACGGCGCTTTCCAAAGAGCGCGCGTCGCTGGAAGAGATCGCGGAAAAATATCGCGTTTATACGCGCACGGCGGGGGAAATGAACGCCGCCTTCGAAGAAGCGGAACGGGAAAGCGGCGAGATGAAACAGTTGCTCGCCGACGAGGGCTATCGGCTGAAAGCGCGGCTCGGAGAATTGGAAGAGGAGCTGAAAGCGCTGCTCCTTCCCGAAAATAAGAACGACGACAGAGGCTGTACGCTTGAAATCCGCGCGGGCGCCGGCGGAGAGGAAGCCGCGCTCTTCGGCGCCGTTTTATACCGTATGTATATGGGTTATTGCGATTCCCACCGTTTCAAATGGGAGGTCGTCGATACCAACGAGACGGAACTCGGCGGCATGAAAGAGGCGATCGTGAATATCAGCGGGAAGGGCGCCTACGGCAGGCTGAAATACGAAAGCGGCGTGCATCGCGTGCAGCGCGTGCCCGAAACGGAATCGCAGGGCAGAATCCATACCTCCACGGCGACGGTTGCCGTGCTTCCCGAGGCGGAGGAGCTCGAAGTCGAAATCGACGAAAAAGACGTTCGCGTGGATTTGTTCCGCTCCTCGGGGGCGGGCGGGCAGAAAGTGAATAAAACGGAGACGGCGATCAGACTGACGCATTTTCCCACGGGGATCGTCGTTACCTGTCAAGACGAACGTTCACAATTAAAAAACAAAGAAAAGGCGTACCGCGTTTTGCGCGCGCGCCTGTACGATTATTATAACGGGCGGAAAAACTCCGCCGAGGCTGCAAACAGAAAGAGCCTCGTCGGTACGGGAGACAGAAGCGAACGAATCCGTACCTATAATTATCCGCAAAGTCGGATTACCGATCATCGGATCGGGCTGAGTTTGCACGACATGGAGAGATTTTTATCGGGCGATCTTGACGAAATGATCGACGCGCTTGCCCGCGCCGACCGCGAGGCGGCGCTTACCGCGCAGGACGAATAGAACGCCGATATAAAGAATGAGGAACCGCGGGAGAACCGATATGGAAAGACTTGCAAACAGAATCCGCACCATCTCGCCTTCGCTTACCCTTGCGATTAGCGCAAAGGCGAAGTCGATGAAGGCGGCGGGAGAGGACGTCGTCAACTTCGGCGTGGGCGAGCCGGACTTTAACACGCCCGATCATATTATTGCGGCGGCGGAGGACGCTTTGGAGCGCGGGTTTACCAAATATACGCCCGCTTCGGGCACGTTGGAACTGCGCCGCGCCATATGCAGCAAATTCAAACGGGATAACGGGCTGGAATACGAGCCGTCGCAAATTATCGTTTCCAACGGAGCGAAACATTCCATTTTTAACGTTTGTTTCGCCGTTTTAAACGAGGGAGACGAAGTCATTATTCCCGCGCCTTATTGGCTAACCTATCCGGAGGTGGTAAAGGTGTGCGGCGGCGTGCCCGTTTATGTGAAAGCGAGTAAAAAAACGGGCTTTAAGATTACGCCGGATCAGCTAAAAGCTGCGATTACGCCCAAGACGAAGATGTTTATCTTTAATTCGCCTTGCAACCCTACGGGGGCGGTTTACACCGAAGAGGAAGTCCGCGCGCTTGCGACCGTGTGCGAAGAGGCGGGAATCTTCGTACTTGCGGATGAAATTTACGAAAAGCTCATTTATGTGGAAGAGAAACCCTTTTCCATGGCGGCTTGTTCCGAAAAACTCAAAAACGATCTTGTCATTACGGTGAACGGCGTTTCCAAAACCTACGCCATGACGGGATGGCGAATCGGCTATCTCGCCGCGCCCAAAGACGTAGCGAAAGCGATCGACTCTTTTCAGAGCCATGCGACGAGCAATCCCAATTCCATCGCGCAATACGCCGCGCTGACAGCGCTCTCTTCGCCCGAAGCGTCCGTCGAAGAGATGGTCGCGCGTTTTTCCCGCCGCCGTCTTGCGATGATCGAGCGCGTTTCGGAGATGGAAGGCGTTTATTGCGTGATTCCGAACGGCGCGTTTTACGCTATGCTGGTGGTGAGCGGGACTTACGGAAAATCGTTCGGTAGCAGAAAAATCGAGGATTCCGTATCTTTTGCCGATTGTCTGTTGGACGCGGCAAAAGTCGCGGTCGTTCCCGGGAAAGCGTTCGGCGCGGACGACTGCGTGCGGATTTCCTATTCCCTGTCGATGCGGGATATGCTTGAAGGATTGGAGCGGATCGACGCTTTCGTTATGAGTTTAAGGTAACTATCATAAAAATTTCGCATATTTTTTCGGGAAACCCCTTGAAATGTGCGCGAAAACTTGATAAAATAAAGACAGTAAGATTCTGCCGCTCGGCGGCACAGGAGGATTGTTATGATCAAAATTATCTGCGGACCCAAAGGAAGCGGTAAAACCAAGAGGATTATCGACGCGGCGAACGCTTCGGTCGAAATTGCCAAAGGACACCTTATATTTATTACCGATACCAAGCGTTATATGTACGATTTGAAGCGCGAGATCCGCTTTCTCGACGTCACCGATTATTCCGTTGCGGGCGAAGACGCTCTCTGCGGATTCATCAAGGGCGCAATTGCGGGAAGTTACGATAACGAGTATGTTTTCATCGACGGGATCGCGCGTATTGCAGGCAAGAACATAAAGGATATGGCGCAGATCTTTTTTATGTTGGATAAAGTGGCGCAGATGCGTTCGTTGCAAATTTATATTACTTGCAGCTGTACGGAAGAAGAACTGCCCGATTTTGCAAAAAAATATTTGGATTAACGTTTTCTGAAACTTATTTGTGATTTTGTTTTCGCCGCACCCGAACGGGCGCGGCGTAGTTTGCGAAAGAGTTTCCGGATTAGGAGTGATTATGTATTTTGTCAGTACGCGCGGCGGCGAACGCGTGACGGGCGCGCAGGCGGTCGTTGAAGGGATCGCGGCAGACGGGGGATTGTTCGTACCCGAAGCTTTTCCCAAAGTCTCGGACGAAGAGTTCGGGGCGATGCTCGGTATGGATTATCCCGAACGAGCTGCGCTCGTGTTAAGAAAATATTTCGACGAATATGATGCGGACGAGCTGTTGCAGGCGTTGAAATCTGCGTACGCCCGTTTTGAAGACGGGGACGCCGCGCCGCTTGTAAAAGTGGAAAACGGAATGTTCATACTCGAACTGTTTCACGGACCCACTTGCGCGTTCAAGGATATGGCGCTCGCCGTGTTGCCTTATTTGCTCAGAAAAGGCTGCGATATCGTCGGCGTCAAAGAGGACGTTCTCATTCCCGTCGCCACGAGCGGAGACACGGGGAAAGCCGCGCTCGAAGGATTTTGCGGCGCGAAGGGCGTGAAAGTCATTGTTTTTTATCCCGAAGACGGCGTTTCCAAAATGCAGAAGCTGCAAATGTGTACGCAGGAAGGAGATAACGTAGACGTCGTTGCCGTGCGCGGCAACTTCGACGATTGCCAAACGGCGGTAAAGCGCATTTTTAATTCGCAGGAATGCAGGGCGAAACTAAAAGAGAAAAACATACGGCTTACTTCGGCGAACTCCATTAATTTCGGACGGCTTGCGCCGCAGATCGTCTATTATTTTTCCGCTTATCTCGATCTTGTTTCTTCGGGGCAGATCGCGCAGGGCGATAAGGTGGATTTCGCCGTCCCCACGGGGAATTTCGGGAATATTTTGGCCGCATATTACGCAAAACAAATGGGGCTGCCCGTCGGAAAGCTGATTTGCGCTTCGAACCGCAACAACGTGCTTACGGAATTTATCGCAAAGGGCACTTACGACAGCAAACGTCCTTTCTTTAAAACGATGTCGCCCTCGATGGATATTTTGATATCGTCCAATTTGGAACGACTGATTTTCGAAATATCGGGCAGAGACGCCTCCCTTACGGAGACGAGAATGAAGTCGCTTTCGTCTACGGGGAAATATTCCGTGCGCGCCGAGGAGCTGAAAGCCATTCGCGCGACGTTCTATGCGGGGTACGCCAACGAAGAGGAAACGGTAGATTGTATTTACGAATTTTTTACGGAGTACGGATATCCGATGGATACGCATACGGGCGTAGCCATGCACGTTGCGCAAGTCTATACCGAAAAGCGGGCGAAACAGATGGACGCGGAGATAAGACCCATGGTGGTCGTTTCCACGGCAAGCCCGTACAAATTCCCGCAGGCGGTGTATTACGCTCTCACGGGAAACGACGTAAAAGACAGTTTTAAAGGGATTAAACGAATCAATTTGCTTACGGCGATGAAAGTGCCGGAGGCGCTCAAAGCTGTCCGTTATAAACCGATTCGGTTTAAGACGACTGTTTCCGCGGATAAAATTTTTGACGCGATTGAAAAATTTGTCGAAACCTGATAAAGATTGCGGGAATAAGAAAAATTTTCCAAAAGTCATTGACGGGCAGGGGAAAGTATGTTACAATATTAAGGTAAAGTTTACGGCGTTGCAAAAAGCGACAGCCGTATCGGAGGAATAATTATTATGGCAAATGTAAGAGTTGCAATTAACGGGTTTGGCCGTATCGGCCGTCTCGCATTCCGTCAGATGTTCGGCGCAGAGGGCTACGAAATCGTAGCGATTAACGATCTTACCAGCCCCAAAATGCTTGCGCATCTCTTGAAGTACGATTCCGCACAGGGCAGATATGAACACGCCGACGAAGTCTCTGCGGACGACGAAGCCGGCACCATTACCGTTTGCGGCAAGACCATCACGATCTACAAGGAAAAAGACGCCGCTAACCTTCCTTGGGCGCAGGTAGGCGTAGACGTCGTTCTCGAATGTACGGGCTTCTACTGCTCCAAAGCGAAATCGCAGGCGCACATCGACGCGGGCGCTAAGAAAGTCGTTATTTCCGCTCCCGCAGGCAACGATCTTCCCACCATCGTATTCAGCGTAAACGAGAAGACGCTCAAGAAGACGGACAATATCATTTCCGCGGCTTCCTGTACGACGAACTGTCTTGCTCCCATGGCGAATACGTTGAACAAGCTGTGCAAAATCAAGAAAGGCTATATGACCACGATTCACGCTTATACGGGCGACCAAATGGTGCTTGACGGACCTCACCGCAAGGGCGATCTTCGCCGTGCGCGCGCCGCTGCCGTTAACGTCGTTCCCAACTCCACGGGTGCGGCGAAAGCGATCGGGCTTGTTATCCCCGAACTCAACGGCGTTTTGGACGGATGCGCTCAGCGCGTTCCCGTTCCCACCGGTTCGCTGACTCAGCTCATTGCCGTTTGCGAAGGCGAAATCGACGCGAAAGCCGTCAATCAAGCGATGAAAGACGCGTCGTCCGCTTCGTTCGGATATACCGAAGAAGAACTCGTATCGTCCGATATCATCGGGATCACTTACGGCTCTCTGTTCGACGCAACGCAGACCAAGTGTATGCCTATGGGCGACGGCACAACGCTTGTGAAAGTCGTTTCCTGGTATGATAACGAAAATTCTTATACGAGCCAAATGGTTCGCACCATCAAATATTTCGCAGAGCTTTAATTGCGGACGATTTTGCGGCTTCCGAAAGGAAGCCGTTTTTTTATCCCGACAGGGAAAGCGACGTTGCTCGTCGTATTCTGAGAGAATCCGACGAGAGAATTTCCGCGACGGTACGGGATAATCTTTTAGAAAAATTTTTCCATGTAAATATTTTGTAAAAATTTACCGCAAAGGGCTTGAAATTTTATCGCGAATGTTGTACAATATCGTACGGATAATTTGTAAAATTTTAGGAGGAAATTATTTCATGGCTAAAAAGTATTGTTATCTTTTTACGGAAGGTAACGCAAAGATGCGTGAGTTGCTCGGCGGCAAGGGTGCGAACCTTGCGGAAATGACCAATATCGGTTTGCCCGTGCCTCAGGGATTTACAATCTCGACCGAAGCGTGTACGCAATATTATGAGGACGGCAGACAGATCAATCCCGATATCCAAGCCGAAATCATGGAGTACATCGACAAGATGGAAAAAATAACCGGCAAAAAGTTCGGCGACAAAGAAAATCCTTTGCTCGTCTCCGTTCGTTCGGGCGCAAGAGCTTCTATGCCCGGAATGATGGATACCATTCTGAACCTCGGCTTGAACGAAGAGGTGGTAGAAGTCCTTGCCAAAAAGTCGAATAATCCCCGCTGGGCTTACGACTGTTACAGAAGATTCATTCAAATGTTCTCCGACGTCGTGATGGAAGTCGGCAAGAAATACTTCGAAAAACTCATCGACGAGATGAAGGAAAAGA
>CAYZTP010000035.1:0-10499 GCA_964481555.1 uncultured Clostridia bacterium
ACGTGAATGAAAAAACCGACAAGAGGATTGTTATCACTTTTGTCGGAATTCTGCCTCCGCGCTTAATAAATTGCCATATAACACAGAGAGACAACGCACCCGTTTTTGTTCTATTTGTTTTATTTGACATTGATAATCCCCCGCTTATGATTTTGCGGAGGGAGAATCCCTCCGCAACTATACTTTAAATCGCATAAAACGCAAAAACGTTCGTCTGAGAAGTACACGTTACCTCGGTATTCGCCTTAACGGAGACTTTATTGGGTCCCGTTCTAACGCCAAACGTCACACCGCCCACCGTTAAAGTCGTTGATCTTGTAAATAAAGGCGGTATTTTTACAGTTCCATTTGCAACTTCGCCGTTACAAGCAATCGTAAAGTAAATCGTATCACTTCCGTTGTGTTCCCAAACGGTTCCCGCTTGGTCGTATGAAGTGGGAATCGTTGCGTTTACCGTACGTTTGGTACAACCATAAGTGCATTTTGCATTATAAGCATTGTCTTTATCATTTATCATTATCCCGTTGGTAGATGAGTTTAACCCACAGGTTGCACAATATGCCGTTGCCAAATAATAATTCGGATAACAATAATTTTCATAACTCGGATATGCAAAATACAACACCGATTCACCAAATTGAACATTATAATAGGTGAGCGCATTTGCCACTCCATTGTTTTGCCCCATCATAATATCGACCGTATGCTGATGCCTGTTTTGAATTTCATATGCCACAAAACAATAATATGCTATGTAGCGATGTCCTTCAACGTCTTGAACTTTAACTTCAGGAGACTCGACAATACCATTCGTCGCCGCCGTCGAATACGTTTCGCCCAACGAGAGTTCCGCTTCGAAAGCCGCGCTCGTTTCGGGTACGGCTTCCGCCGAAGCGCTGAGAGCGGTTACGGAAAAGCCGACTGCGCAAGCCGCGCAAAGAAGAGCCGCGGCAGATACAAAAGAAATACGTTTTACAATGTTCATATTTATGAACCCCCTATATTTTTAATAATATCATTATATAGCATAGAAAGAGATCTGTCAATAGGTATTTTGAAATTTTATAAAATTCTTTAAAATAGTTTTATTTTTATGTTTCTTTCTCTCATCTCTTCGCGCGCGCCCGTCCTTGTTCTGTTTTATACTTATAGTTATCCATGACTTTACATATTAAATGCAAATTTGAACGACATTGTTGTTTGTTGAATGGTATTGTTATACATTGCAAAGGAGAATTCGTCAATCTGTGTCATTTTGAAATTCATAAAAGTTTTGAATGAATAATTTTATTCGATATCTTTCCCGTCGCGTTCTCTTTTTCAAGCGTTGTTATGATTAAGACTGCGTTTTTATAAGAATCTTACAAATTTTTTAAATTTAATTTTTTTTCGATCTTCATCTTTCAAAACGGCTTTGTTCCTCTTCCAAGTACTCTTTGTCCGCCGCTTCGACTGCCCAATTCAACGCTTTGGGATTTTTCATCGGATGCGAATAATGCGCCCGCGTAAAAAGCAAAAGCTCGTCTTCCGCGGGACGAAAGGTTTCGAGCGCATATAATATGATATTCGCTCCGCTGCAATTTGATTTTCCGAGATATTTCGTCTTACGTTCTAACACGCCGTCCTTTAAAAAGTCACGGCACGTCGAAGTGAGATTTTCCTTTGCCCAATAGAGATAGAACGCCGCCGATTTTGTGCGCGGATTGACGATTTTCAAAAAACCCGCTTCTTTGATCTCTTCCCATTTTATAAAGACGCGGCGCTTCCCGAAGCTGTAAAATCCCACGCCCTCATCGTCCGCCGACCAAGCGGAAGCGCGCAGCTTCACCGTAGAGATACACAAACAAAGCACCGCCGTAGCCGCTATCGCCGCTGCGAACAGGATAACGCGGACGGTGAAATCGCTGAGCAAAAACGCAAACGTCCAACAAACGGCGGCAATCGCCAAAGATAACAGCAGCGCAATCAGCCATAAACGTTTTTGCTGCTTATTGAAATATGATACGACAACTTTCTTTTGCATAACGCACCTCTCGGGAAAAGATTGTATCATAAACAAAAAAAAATATCAAATAAAATCAAGCTTGTTATCAAAAGGTAACCGTCCGTTTTCAAAAGTATAAATCTTTCTGTTTTTTATATTTGAAACGCTTGACTTGACAGCGGGAATTTTATATAATAAATATGCTATCAATCTACAAGAGAGGAATTTTTTTATGAAAAGAAAAATGATTGCAACTGTCCTTTCTGTCGCTATGGGAGTGAGCTGTCTGTTTGCGTTTGCGGCCTGCAAGCAAACGGAGGAATCTTCCCTTTGGACGATAGAAAAAGTGTATGCAGAAGCGGTTGACCTCGGTTTTGAGGGCACGCTTGACGACCTGATCGCCCTTTTTAAAGGCGAAACGGGCGAAACGGGCGCAGACGGCGTTGGAATCGACAATATCGCGATCAACACAAACGGAGAGCTGATCATCACCCTTTCCGACGGGAATATGATTAACGCGGGTCCCGTTACGGGAGCGCAAGGCGATCAGGGAGCACAAGGCGAAAAAGGGAAAGACGGCGCGACTTGGCTTTTGGACGAAGGCGACCCGTCCGAAGATCTCGGCAACGACGGCGATATGTATATGAATACTGCGACGTTTGAAATCTTCCGCAAAACGGACGGCGAATGGGAAAGCATTGGTTCGATTAAAGGCGCGGACGGCGAACAGGGTGAAAGCGGCAAAGACGGCGTTTCGTGGCAATTTGGTTCCGGTGATCCTTCCGCAGATCTCGGCAAAGTCGGTGATTTTTATCTTGATCAATCAACCTTTAACGTTTACCAGAAAGGATTCATGGGATGGTTTCTCGTCGACTCGATTAAAGGCGCGGACGGAAACGACGGACAGAACGGCGAAGACGGCGCAACTTGGCTTTTGGGCGAAGGCGAACCGTCCGAAGATCTCGGCAAAGACGGCGATATGTATATGGATACTACGACGTACACCGTTTATCAAAAAGCCGAAGGCGCATGGGAAAACGTCGGTGTGATTAAGGGCGCGGACGGAAACAACGGTACCGACGGAAACGATGGAAACGACGGACAGAACGGCAAAGACGGCGCAACTTGGCTTTTGGGCGAAGGCGAACCGTCCGAAGATCTCGGCAAAGACGGCGATATGTATATGGATACTACGACGTACACCGTTTATCAAAAAGCCGAAGGCGCATGGGAAAGCATTGGCTCGATTAAAGGCGAACAGGGTTCCTCGAATTCCATTACCGATATCAGCGTGAAAGCCGCCTACGACGAGGAAGGGAACATCATATACACGTTCACCTTCACGTTTGAAAACGGAGAGCAAATCACTAAAACCACGAAGGTAGAGGCGCCTGCAACGGTTGTGTCGTTTGAATTAAATGGATCAAAATACAAGGTGAAAGGAGAAGGTGAACAAGCATATATCGATTTGAATTTGATTGTGTCCTATTCTGACGGAACCGAAGAGCTGGAAACGTTTACAGTTACGGAAGACATGATTGAGGGTGAGATAGACTTTACGAAAGCCGGCACTTACACGATAACCATTACCTACAAAGGTTGTACGGAAACCCTTACCATAACTTTGATATAATAACAGCAGTTTTAAAACAGCGAAGCTGATAAAAGGCTTCGCTGTTTTTTATTCCCGCTATTGTAACTGCAAAAGTCGCCGAACCGTAGTTCCAGAAAGAATTTTTGACAAAAATTGCAAATGAAAGCGGAAATCAGTTGCAATTTCGTAAAATTTCGTGTAGAATGATTCATGTCCTGCAGAGATGGCGGAGCGGTTGAACGCGCACGATTCGAAATCGTGTTATGCAGGAATGTATACAAGGGTTCGAATCCCTTTCTCTGCGCCATATTTAAAAATACCACTATTTATAGTGGTATTTTTACTATTATTATACTATACATTGTGATTTTAGATTCAACTGAACACAACATATTGTATTACAAGACCGCGAGATTAGCCTTTTTCTACTATATCTTGCGGTTTCTCTTTATCGTCGTCGATCTTGTCTACAATCAGCATCGCGTCGCCGAAACTGAAAAAACGATATCGCTCCTTCACCGCGCATTCATAAACGCGCAATATTTCCTCGCGGGAACACAGACAGGAAACAAGCATTAACAGCGTGCTTTCGGGCAGATGAAAGTTGGTGATAAGCGCGTCTGCGCATTTGAGCCTGTACGGCGGATAGAGAAAAATCTCCGTTTCCCCTTTGCACGCGCGTATATGACCGCGCTCATCCGCCACGGTTTCGAGCGTTCGTACCGAAGTCGTGCCGACGGCGATGATTCTCCTGCCCTCCGCTTTTGCGCGGTTGACGATCTCCGCCGCCTCCTCGCTCACCTCATAATATTCGGAATGCATTTTATGATCGCCGATATTCTCCTCTTTCACGGGACGGAAAGTGCCCAAGCCGACGTGAAGCAAAACTTCGGCGATCTCCACGCCTTTCTCTCGGATGCGATCGAGCAGCTCGGTCGTAAAATGCAGTCCGGCGGTGGGCGCCGCCGCCGAACCGTTCTCTTTGCAGTACACCGTCTGGTACCGTTCGGGATTTTTCAACTTTTCGTGAATATAGGGCGGAAGCGGCATGGTTCCGACGCGCGACAGCACGTCCTCGAACGCCCCTTCGTAATAAAATTTTACATACCGCTCGCCCGAAGGCGTGATCCCCGTGATTTTTAAGGAAAGCTCCTCATTTACGATAAGTTTTACGCCGATCTTGCATTTTTTACCCGGTTTTACAAGAACTTCCCATTCGTCGAGCCGTAACCGCTTTAAAAGCAGTATTTCTACCCTGCCGCCGTTTTGCGTAAGCGCATACAGTCTTGCGGGAAGCACGCGCGTGCGATTGACGACAAGCACATCGCCCGCTTGAAGATAGTCGATAATATCGCGGAAAACTTTATGTTCGATGGTTTTTTCCTTACAATGATAGACGAGGAGCCGCGAAGAATCGCGCGGCTCCGCAGGCGTCTGTGCAATCAGTTCTTCGGGCAAATCGTAATAAAAATCGCTTGTTTTTAATGTTTCCGACATAGTTGCTCCGTGTTATTCGTCCTCTCCGAACATGGAGAGTTGTCGCTTCAAATGATCCGTAAGCGGCACGCCCATATGTTCATACCCTCCTTTCAGGCACACTCTCCCGCGCGGCGTGCGCGCGATAAAACCGAGCTGCAACAAATAGGGTTCGTAGACGTCCTCGATGGTGTTCACATCCTCGTTGATGGTCGCGGCAAGCGTTTCCACTCCCGCGGGACCGCCGCCGAATTTTTCGATTAAGGCGCGCAGATAATTTCTGTCCGTTTCGTCAAGCCCCAACCCGTCGATCTCCATTTTGGAAAGCGCGGCGGAAGCGGAACTCTCCGTCACGGTTTTACTGCCCGCGACAAGGGAAAAATCGCGCACCCTTTTTAACAATCTGTTGGCAATACGCGGAGTTCCGCGGCTGCGGCGGGCGATTTCGTAGCTACCGCCCTCGTCGATGGCGATTCCAAGCGTCTTAGCCGAACGCGATACGATTTTTTGCAGTTCCGAAGGAGCGTACATATCGAGACGACACATAATCCCGAACCTATCTCTAAGCGGAGAAGAGAGCATTCCCGCGCGCGTCGTCGCGCCGATCAGCGTGAATCTTTTCAGAGAAAAACGGATATTTCGCGCAGATGGTCCCTTTCCGACGATGATATCGAGCGCATAGTCCTCCATGGCGGAATATAAAATCTCCTCCACCGCATGGTTAAGGCGGTGAATTTCGTCGATAAACAAGACGTCGCCCTCGTTCAGATTGGTTAATATGGCGGCGAGATCCCCCGAACGTTCGATCGCAGGACCGGACGTCAGCTTAATTTGCGTTCCCATCGTATTGGCAATGATATGCGCGAGAGTCGTCTTGCCGAGTCCCGGAGGACCGTACAGCAAAACATGGTCGAGCGCCTCTCCCCTCGACTTTGCCGCCGCCATATAGACGGAAAGATTTTCCTTGACTTTATCCTGCCCGACGTAATCCTCCATCGTGCGGGGACGGAGAACGTTTTCCTCCGCGTCGTATTCGTTTTTCGTGCTTGCGAGGAGCCTGTCCTCGTTATCGTTAAATTCGTCCTCGAACATATGTTATTCTCCGTGGATTCCGTCCGTCACATCGACCTCAACGCGGCGGAAATAATCTCTTCCACCGTTTCTGCGCCCGCATTTTTCGCCCGCTCTACGGCGCGCGCGCTCTCCTGTTTGGTAAAGCCCAATCCCATGAGCGCGGACACGGCGTCGTCCTCCTGCGCGGTGGGCGGCGCGGCCGACTTTACGGACGCGGCTGTTTCGCCGCCGAGCAGCTCGTCCGCCGATATCTTGCCGTGCAATTCCAAAATAATCCGCTCCGCCGTTTTTTTGCCCAATCCTTTTACGGCGGAAAGCCGTTTGGAATCGGCAAGGGCGATCGCTTCGGAAATGTCCGCGGGGCGCATGGAAGAAAGCAGCGCAATCGCCATCTTCGCCCCCACGCCCTGCACGGAAGTGAGCTTTAAAAAGAGGTTCTTTTCGTTGAGATCGGCAAAGCCGAAGAGCGTGATCGCATCCTCTTTGACTTGCAGATAGGTGAAAACTTCCCCCTCTTCCCCTTTTTTGACGCCCGAAAGACGGGAAAACGCCGCCCCCGAACAGACAACCTCATATCCCACGCCGTTCACTTCCAAAAGAACGTAATCGGGCGTGAGACAGTTAACTTTTCCTCTTAAATAACCGATCATGTATTATTTCACTCCGAACATATCCGAAAATCGATTGGTAAACGCATGACACAACGCCACGCCCAACGCGTCCGCCGCGTCGTCGGGACGGGGAATTGCGTTCAGCCTGAGATGAGAAGCCACCACGCGTTGCATCTGTCCTTTATCCGCCTTGCCGTAACCCGTAAGCGCCTGCTTGATTTGGTTCGGCGTATATTCGAACATACGCCCGCACCGTTTACAGCACGTCATAAGAATCACGCCGCGCGCCTCGGCTACGGCGATTCCCGTCGTAATGTTTTTAGAGAAGAACAGCTCCTCCATCGCCGCTTCTTCCGGCTGAAACCGATCGAAGATGCGGTTCACGCCGTCTGCGATCATGCAAAGCCGAACGGCGAGATTTTCGCCTGCAGGCGTTTTTACCACGCCGTAATCGACAACGCTGCAATTTCCCCGCGCGTCTTTCTCGATCACGCCGTACCCCATCGTACCGAAACCGGGATCCAATCCCAATATTTTCATATGTTTATTTTAACCGAAAGCGACCGATCTGTCAAACATATTTTCGTTATATGCGAAAAGTTTGCCCGCGCGTCCGTTTCTACTTGATTTTTTTTTGTAAATCGGATACAATCATAAAAAATAATCAATTCGGAGTATCCTATGAAACTTTGGCAAGGCAGATTTTCCGCTCCCATGGAAAAAGCGGCGGACGAATTCCAATCCTCCCTCTCTTTTGATAAAAAACTTTACCGCGCAGATATTACCGCCTCGGTTGCGCACGCAACCATGTTGGGAAAATGCAACATTCTTTCCGAACGGGAGTCTGCGCTGATATGCGAAGGGCTTCAAAACATACTTTCCGATATAGAAAGCGGAAAACTTCCCATCGAAGACGCGGAAGATATTCATTCTTTCGTCGAAGGAGAACTTGTTTCCCGCATCGGCGACACGGGCAAAAAATTACACACGGCGCGCTCCCGCAACGATCAAGTAGCGACCGATTTCAGACTGTATGTGCGCGAAAGCGTGAAAAATGCGGAAAATCTTTTAAAAGATTTGATTGAAACGCTCCTCGCTCTCGCAAAAAAGAACGTAAAAACGCTGATGCCCGGATTTACTCATTTGAGAAAAGCGCAGCCCATCAACGGCGCGCAATATTTTAACGCCTATTCGGAAATGTTTTTGCGCGATCTCGACCGTTTCCATGCCTGCGGACGGCGGCTGAACGTTCTGCCCCTCGGCAGTGCGGCGCTTGCGGGTACGTCCTACCCCATCGACCGCGAATTTACCGCCTCGCTTTTGGGATTCGACGAGATTTCGCAGAACTCCCTTGACGCCGTTTCCGACCGCGATTTCGTCGCCGAATATGTTTTTTGCGCGGCGCTTGCGATGGCGCATCTGTCGCGGCTGTGCGAAGACACTATATTATATACTTCGGAAGAATTCGGTTATTGGGAAATCCCCGACGAATATTCGACGGGTTCGTCGATTATGCCGCAGAAAAAAAATCCCGATCTTCCCGAACTCGTACGCGGCAAGAGCGGCAGGGTGTACGGACATTTGACGGCGATTTTAACGGTAATCAAGGGGCTTCCTCTCGCCTATAACAAAGATTTACAGGAGGATAAGGAGCTTTTCTTCGATACCGAAAGCACTCTTTTTTCTTGCCTTTCCGTCTATTCCGCTATGTTGAAGGAACTGCGTTTCCATCCCGAAGCGATGTACGAAGCGGCGGGCAGCGGATTTTCGACGGCAACCGACGTCGCCGATTATCTTGCAAAACGCGGCGTGCCGTTCCGCGACGCGCACGCGATAACGGGCAAAATCGTGCGGTATTGCATCGAACAAAACAAGACGCTTACCCGGCTGACGTTGGCGGAATTTAAGAAGATGAGCGATACGTTTGAAGACGACGTATTGGAAGCGGTTCAAACGCGCGCTTCCGCCGAGGGAAGAAACTCCGTGGGCGGCTCTTCCGTCTCCGCGGCGAAGAAAGGGATTCTCTCGCTGCAAAAACGGCTGAAAAAATACTGATACCCGAAAAAACGCATAAAAATATCTCATCTTCGACAAACGAAACAAAACGCTCGACGCAAAAAACAAATTCCTTTATGCGCAATTTTTAAAGGAGGGCACGTTCTATCCCTATGAATAATATAATCGAACAAAACGTAAAAACGCTGCTTTCCCGTCTGGAACGCGGAAATTGCTTCGGCGAAAAAGTGAGCCTCGTTGCGGCGACTAAGACGCGTACGCCCGAAGAGATCAATCGCGCGATCAAAGCGGGAATCACCGATATCGGCGAGAACAAGGTACAAGAATTCCGCGATAAGTACGATTCGGTAGAAGGCGGAAACCGCCATTTTATCGGGCGTTTACAGACGAACAAAGTAAAATATCTCATCGGGAAAACTTATCTCATTCATTCGGTAGACAGGAACGAACTTGCGGAAGAGATCGCAAAACGTTCCCGCGGGGCAAACGTAATTTCGGATATTCTCATTCAAATCAATATCGGAAACGAGGAGAGCAAGGGCGGCTATCCCCTTGAAGAAGGAGATTCCGTTTACGAAAAGCTTTCCCGAACCGACGGATTGCGCGTACGCGGATTTATGGCGATGCTTCCTTTATCGGACGATACCGCGCTTTTAACAAAATTATGCGATGAAATGCGCGCCCTTTACGAACGCGCAAAACAAAACGACAACGCCCTCTCCTATCTTTCCATGGGCATGAGCGGAGACTGGGAACTATGTCTTTCCCGCGGCGCCAACATGATCCGCCTCGGCACGGCGATCTTCGGCAAACGAAATTAGCGTGCGTTCACACAAAATACAAGATGCATGGTATATGAAACAACATTCGTTTCCTGGTTATTTGCCGAGATTAAATTCGCGTTTTTTGCCTTAAATACTTTGGGGGATTTATGAAAAGAGTTAGACCGCATACAGTTTTGATGGTTTTTGTTGAACTTTTGATGCTTGCCTTTGCAATACTTGGATGGGCAGTTGTTATATATTTTGGGATATTAAATGAATATGAACCTCTTATAACAATCGTTGTAACAATCTGCGGTATTTTAACAGGACTTTGCTGTTCATTCGCATTTTATTCATTTGCTATAAGAAAGATAGAATTTAATGAAGATTATTTATATGTTTCAAAGGATAAGGAAGATAAATCAAAATCAATTATAAGACGCTTGCAACATGAAGTCAAGATTGAGTATCAGGACATTGAAAAAATTGCATTGCACAGTATGACAACCGATACCAAAAATCATGATTTAAAGTTTATTTTTGTTTCTATGCCGCATATTGTAATAGAGTGTAAAGGCGGAAGAAAAGAAATGATTAACGTATATTTTTATACCCGAAAGCAAGTAATACATATTATCGATGAAATTGTGAATCGGGCGATTGGAAATGGAAATGATTTGTCAAAGTATTGCGGTCAAGACATGGTTTTTGAATTTATTAAACAAAATTTAATTTTCCCGATATAACACTACACAACGCGCTGTTGTGTAAATAACTGTCGCTTTTCTTTCTCTCTATTAAGAAGAATACAACCGAATTATAGACGGCGAAAGGATCATCGCGGAGAAGGAAAACAGAGCCATTACAAAAACGGTATTACTATGACGGAAGCGGAATTGTGGGAATGTGGTATGACGGAGAGAATGAATATCAAAAAGAGATGTTTCAAAGGGAAATAGAAGATTATAAAAGGGGCGAAG
>CAYZTP010000036.1:0-10345 GCA_964481555.1 uncultured Clostridia bacterium
AAGGAACGGGAAGAGAATATGATCACGCCTACGACGATCGCTATGGCGATATCGGGCAAGACGTAAGCTGCTTGATAGGAGAGGCTGTACAGCCATACGGGCTGACCTTCGGGCGCCCACATACCGAATGCGAACATTCCCGAAAGAAAGTGCATGATAAAGCGGCAAACTCCCGCGACGATCGCGCCGAGCGCGAATTGTATCTGCGGATATTTTTCCAACTTTTTCTTCTGCGCGAACATTCCTGCAAGCCCGATACAGGCAAAAGCCACGGGATAATCGAGCAGAAACTGCGCGGGGTGCAGAATATAAGTATCCTGGAACGCTTGTAAAATTCCGTAAATAAATCCCGCGAATACGCCCTTTCTTGTGCCGAACATATAGGAATAAATCATGAGGGGAAGCAAGGAAGCGATGGTAATGGAGCCGCCTTGCGGCATTTTAACGATTCTAAGATAAGAAAGCGCAAAACTCATTGCAATGCAGACCGCCGCATATGCGATCTCTTTGCTGTTGAACTTAAATCCGTGCGCATTGTTTCTGTCGAAAAACAGAGCGGCTGCAACGACGGCGACGATCATGACGGCTGCACTGAGATACAGCCCGATCGAATTGACCTCCTCGTTTGTCGTTCCGTTATTTTCCGCCGCGTCGCCCGAGGCGAAGTGGATTCCCATACACACGAGCGTCGCAATCAGCGCCGCGCCGACGATGCAGCCCGTTACGATATAGACGAGTCGACTGCGTTTGAGCGAAAGCGCAACTGCGCTGCCCGCAACCGTTAAAATGAGCACGAGAAGGGGAATAAAGAGAATGGTTTGGATTCCGTCCTCCGCGAACGTGAACGCAAGCAACGTAATTCCGACCGCGCACGCATAAACGATAAAGAATATCAAACTGATTTTCAAAAACTTTGCGCGTTTTTCACCTTTGATCAAAAGCGTGCATAAGACGAAAATCAACGCGAGCGCGACTGTCAGCCAAAAAAAGACGGCGCGCGTGATATTCATGGGCGAATCAAATAAAACGGGATACCATTTTGTCGCCAACAGGGAACTTTGTAACATAGAAACCTCCGTAAAATTTTTTCGAGTCACCCGTCCCTAAAATAAAAATTCCCTGCGCGGAACCGCGCAGGGAAAAACTTTTTCAAGAAAATCACGTTCTTTCGTTCAGGGATTACCCTGTCCGATTCAAATGGTATCATCTCAGCCTGTTACGGCACCCACGACGGATAATTCAATTATATTTTGATTATATCCTCTTTTTTACGCAAAGTCAATTGTTTTTTTGCGAAAAAAGGTGTATAATCGAAAAAAACGAAAACAGAGATTTTGTATGGAAAAATTTTACGCCTATATCGACAGAATGAAGTTTATCAAACGCTGGCAACTTATGCGCTCGGTGCGGGACGAAAATATCATGGAGCATTCCCATTCCGTCGCCGTTTTAACGCACGCGCTTTGCGCGATCGAACGCGGCGTATTCGGCGGAGAAGTGGATACTGAGACCGCCGTGTTCTACGCTCTTTATCACGAGGTGAGCGAGGTGATGACGGGCGATCTGCCCACGCCCGTGAAATATTTTAATCAAAACATCCACGGCGAATACGAAAAATTGGAACGGCTTGCCGTCAACAAAATAGCAGATACTCTGCCGAAAGGGGTAAAAGAGGAGATTTATCCCTATTTGCAAGCGGATAAAGATTCGCGGGAATATCGGTTTGTAAAGGCGGCGGATAAGCTTTCCGCGTATATCAAATGTTTAGAAGAAAGACGTTCGGGCAATCAAGAATTTTTGCAGGCGGAAAAGACGATCGAGGCCGCGTTAAAAGAAATGCAATTACGGGCGGTCGATTATTTTTTCGTGCATTTTGTGCCTGCGTTTTCCCTTACGCTCGACGAGTTGGAGGGCTTATAAATTTTTTTCGCCACGGCGGAAAAAACTGCGGCTCAGTTTATTGACAATGCAGTATACTCTTGGAGAATTTATCAAATCAACGCGGCGGAAACGCCGCGTTGATTTGATATCATAAGCCCGTTTTGCCGTCTGGAATTATATATTCGTATATTATAAATAAATTTATGTATAATATCAAAATTAAAGCGATTTCCCGTAAAAATGCATGGTAAAACAAAAAAACGCATAAAATTATATATCTTTTCGGTATAAACGACAAGAACATAAATTTTCTTATAAATTCCAAAAAAATTTCTTATAAAAATCATCGAAAAATAAAAAATGCATATGAAATTCATTTGACTTTTAAAGTGAATAGGTATACAATAACACTATACATGTGGGATTGCAGACTGTTTTTACGAAAAAAGCGGCGACGCATCCCTCATAAAGGATAAAAAGAAAATCTATTAGGAAGGAGTGAGTTTTATGACAAAAAAGAGCAACTGGGCAAGATTTCTTCTCTTTACCGCTTTATTGTTGTGCTTAGCATTTGGTGCGGCGGCTTGCAAAAGGGAGGAAGAAAAACCCGAGACTCCTACGGTCGACGGTCCCGAAATCGGAACTTATTATTACGATAGCGAGAACGGGCAGTATTACATCGACCTCAGGAGCGGGAAAGAACTTATCTTTCTTGTGAAAGGATCCAATGATACCGGCCATTACGATCTGACCGGCGAAACGCTGACTTTCGTGTTCGACTCGGACGCGGAAGACGTTTCGGCGACTTTGGCAAACGACGTAATTACCCTTACATATAATAATGAAACGATGTGTTTCCTGAGAAAATTGGAATACACGGTTTCATTTGAAACGCGGGGCGGTAGCGACGTAGCGGATACAGTCGTGTGGAACGGCAGAACGGTGACCAAACCCGACGATCCTACCAGAGAAAACTATAATTTCATCGGGTGGTACGGCGATTCCGAATATACGGAATTGTTTGATTTCACATCGACGATCATTACGAATAATACGACGATCTACGCTCGTTGGGAGGCGGCTACTGCCGTTGATTATTTAATTTCGTTTGATCTCGGTTACGGCGCGACGATGCCGTCGCAGAAAACGACGAGCGGAAAGCTGTTCAATTTAGCGACTCCCGAAAGAGAAGGCTATACGTTTACGGGGTGGTGGATAAGCGCTTATGAAGACGCCGAGAAACTGACCTATCAGTATACGGAAGACGTTGTGTTTACCGAGGATACGACGCTTTTTGCCGTTTGGAGAAAAGACGGCGAGTCGGCGGCGCCGGCTTTGAGCGTAACGTCGGCGGGCGCGTCGTGGAATACCCAGACGGCGGAAGGAAAACTGACCGTCGAAGGTCCCGCAGGGTTTACAAAAATTACAAAGTCGATCGGCGCGACGGCGGGAACATCGGAAGAGATCGATTTTTCGTCTGCGCCTGCGGGAGATTATAAAGTAACGTTTACCGTAAACGGCGCGACGGCGACAAGATGGTACAGGAATAAAGCTCTCGGCAGGATTTGGGATTTCAAAGTTGTTAACGGACAGCTTCTTGTGTTCAACGCGATAGCCAACGCGGAAAAGTATATTATTACGATTAACTGCGGCAACGAAAGCCATGTACACGAGGAGTTTGACAACGGGAACTCCACAAACTACAATTTCGCAAATTGTGAAATGCAGAAGGGCGGCATTGAATTTACGGTTTACGCCAAAGCCGACGGCTATGCGGATTCCGTCGCTTCCACTTTCGTATACGAAAAATCGCTGGACAAAGTCGGCGGTTTATCGTTCAACGAAGAGACGGGCGTTTTATCCTGGAACAGCGTCGAAAACGCGGTCGGATATGTTTTGACCGTAGAAGTAGACGGCGCCGTCGTGGTAGACGGGCTTGACGTCGGCAATTATACGAATTACAGTTTGAAAGAATATACCGGCTCGATCAAAGTCGGCGTTATGCCGAAAACAAACGGCTATAATTCGCCCGAAGCTACGACGCAAAGTTTTACAAGAACGTTGCTTGCTACGCCTGCGACGTTACGGATTACGGGGACCGTATTAAGTTGGGAGAGCGTAACGAACGCAACCGAGTACGAGATCAAAATAGACGGCAAGATATACTCTTCCGATACGAATTCATTCGATTTCGGCGACAGCGACATCGTATGGGAAAATTCCGCAGATTACCGTATTTCCGTCAGAGCGTTGAGCGCAAACAATTCTTCTCTTTGGAGCGACGAATTCGACGCGCGGTACTATGCGTTGTACCAAACGCTTTCTTATAATCGCAACACTGTGTCCTGGCGTCCCGTTATCGGCGCGACGAAATATGAGGTTATGGTAAACGGCGTCGCGAGAGACGCTTTAACGGTTGAGGACGGTTCGCATTCCGCCGCGGTTACGCTTACTCGGGAAGGGTATAATACTGTTTCCGTACGGTTTTATGACGAAAACAGCGAAAGCGCATGGGTGAGCATCGAGGTTTACGCTTACGCCATTACGCTTGACGTTCGGGGAGGCAGCGAAGTAGATGAAATTTACCTTGCAATCGGCGACGCGGTCACGCTTCCCACTACCTCTACAAAACTCGGTTATGACTTTGACGGATGGTATAACGTGCCCGGCGGTGCGGCGGTCAACGGCGCCGCTTATACCGAAACATATTTTACGGGTAATTCTGACCTGATTTTGTATGCGAACTGGACGTCTAAAACCTATTCCATTACGCTTGATAACGGCGATTATGCCGTAGACGGTGCGGCGACGTCGGGTTCGGCAAAATATAATAATATGTTTACGCTACCCGTTCCCGAAGTTAACACTTCGGAAAAGGTATTCCTCGGATGGTATTCGTCCAAGAACGGAAACGGCGTGCGGTATACGGACGCCGAAGGGAACAGCTTGGTGAAATGGACGATTGCCGAGGACGATATTGTACTGTACGCTTATTATATCGACCTCTTCACATTTACGAAGGACGGGGACTTTTATGAAGTGACCGGAACGGCAGGCGTCGCTCGCGTTTCCGATCTGGTTATCCCGGAATCGTATAACGGAATCAAGGTTGTCAGCATTGCGGACTACGCATTCAAAGGATATACTTCTTTAAAAACCGTCAGCCTGCCCGATACGATCAGAACGATCGGCGCAGAAGCGTTCGCCGGATGCACGAATATCGTCAGCTTCGAGGTAAGAGATACGGGAGAAGCCGATCCGTATATCTCGTCGCAGAACGGCGCGATTATCAGACACAACCCGATAACGCAAGAATATGACTTAGAGGCCGCGCCTCTCGGCGTATCGGGCGTTTATACCATTCCCGACGGAGTCACCAAGATTCCTCAAAACTCGTTTAACGGTATGGCGAAGGTCACGGAAGTTATTATTCCGGCTTCGGTAAACTCTGTTCTCAAATCTGCTTTCGCAAATTGTACCGCTCTTACGACGATCACGTTTCTCGACGCTGCGGAGGGAGAAGAGGCTCAACCGCTTTCGTTGGCGATCGATTTCATTGACGTCAATGTCGAAAAATCGACTACGACTTGCTCTGCGATCACAACGATCAATCTTCCGGCGCGCCTTTCGGAAATCGATCAGTCGACCTATAAATTCTATCAGGTCTATTCGCTCTTTGCGAATCTCGTCGATATCAACGCAGAAGCGGGTGAGTATTATTCTTCCATCGACGGCGTTCTTTGCAATGCTGTTGGAGGCAGCATCGGAGACACCATCCTGTTCTGCCCTTATGGAAAGACCGGTACTTATTCCGTTCCTACGCAAATCACGAAAATCGCAGACGGCGCTTTCTATGGCTTCAACTCTACGAAGCATAACGGACTCACCGCGCTCGTATTCCACAGCAATTTGCAAAGCATCGGGAATAAGGCGTTCTATTACAATTATTCGGTAACCTCTATCACGTTCCAGGCATCGGCAAATTCTTCCCGCTCGCTTGCGATCGGAGACGAAGCCTTCTATTATTGCCTTAAGGTTACGTCTATCGTCTTTGAGGAGAAGGGACAACTCAAATCGAAACAGACGACCGACGAGAACGGCGAAACGATTACGGAATATTATTACGATGCAACCGAAACTTGCGGCGTTTATTCGATCGGGAAAGACGCGTTCTATAATAACAGAGAAACGTCTCTCGTTCTTCCTTCTACGTTACGCTACATTGACGACGACGCGTTCCGCAGCAATACCGCGCTTAACAACCTCGATCTGAGCCACATCAGCACCGAGCTTGAATTCGGCAGCCGTGTCTTTAATGCTTGTACCGGATTGAAGTCCGTTACATTCACCCAAAACGTCGGGTATATGGCGGTGAACTCTGTATTCTACAAGTGCACGAATCTTGCCGCGATCAACGTCGACAGTTCGAATAACTATTATTCGTCCGACAGCGACGGCGTTCTTTACAATAAGGATAAAACGGAAATTTCCTATTATCCCGACGCTTTGAGAATCAATTACGTCATTCCCTCCACGGTTATTTCGATCGGCGGTGCGGTGTTCCAAGGCAAAACGAATATCTCCTCGATCACGATTCCCAAGAACGTTGAGTATATCGGCGCAAACGCGTTCGAGTCTTGCACTTCGCTCAAATCGCTTACTTTTGAGCAAGGCAGCGGCAATCCGCTCGTGATCGGCGAAAAAGCGTTCTACAACTGTACAAATCTTGTTTCGGATATCGTGCTTCCCGCCCGTACAACGGAAGTCGGCGATTATGCGTTCTATTCCGTCAAGTCAAGCGTTCTTACGCTGCAAGAGGGGCTGAAATCAATCGGTTCGTATGCGTTTGCTTATATGCAGAGTATCGAGAGCTTGACGATTCCTTCTACGGTCGGCTCAATCGGGAACTATGCGTTCTATTATTGCAGCGCGGTTAAGACGCTCACTTTCAACGAGGCTCCCGCGGGAACGGAAGCAACGCCTTTAATCGTAGGCAGCTATGCGTTTTCTTATCTCTCTTTGATCACCGAAGTAGTGTTGCCCGAAGGCTTGCAGTATATTTCCGATCATATGTTCTACTACGATAGATTGTTGGCAAGCGTTACGGTTCCCGTTTCCGTCGGAAATACCTATGTAACGGAAGAAGAAGGAAAGACCGTTGTAACGACGGAAGGAAACGGCACGCTTCATCGCGCGATCGAATCGTACGCGTTCTATTACTGCTCGGCGCTGAGCACGGTTAAGTTTACTACGGTCAGCGAACTTGAAACAAAAACGGGTACTACGATTCCCGAATCGGAGATCAAAGGACTTTCGTTCGGCGAGCAAGTATTCTATTCTTGTTCGTTGCTGACGGAGCTGAATCTTCCCAACCGTCTTGCCGGTATTGACGCGCAGGGAGCCAATGATCCGTACTACGTATTCCAGCCTTACGTTTATACTACTTCCGGAGTGAGCTATTACACGACGTACAATACGACGTTCGGCACGTATTCGAACGGCGGGGCGGCGGGTCTGCAAACAATCACCGTGGAGCCGGGCGGAAATTATTCCTCTTACGACGGCGTTCTTTACCTCGGCGACGAAGAAGTCGTGTTGTATTGCCCGTTGAAGAGAGCCGGCGTCGTAACGATATCCGCCAAGGCGAAAGAGATTGCGCCGAGCGCATTCCGTTTCTGCAATCAGGTGACGGAGATTATTATATTAGATCCGGAGAATTCGGCGGACGCCGTAGGTTTTTCGCTTCCGGATACATACCCCGCCAACCATTCGAATGCCACCACGGGAACGTTCACCTATATTTATGCGACGAACGTGTTCTTCGGCTGCACGAAACTTGCGAGCATTTCGTTCCCCGCGCGTCTTACTTCTATCGGCGACTATGCCTTTTATAACGGCACGTCGTACGCGACGATTCTTTCTACCGTTACGTTTGCCGACGGTTGCAATCTGACCTATATCGGTACCAACGCGTTTGCGGGCACGAAGATTCAGACGATCGAATTGCCTTCCGGCGTTGATACGCTCGGAGACGCGCCCTTCAACAACTGCGCGTCGCTGACGTCGATCACGCTTTCGGACAAGATAACGGTTGAAACCTTTGCCAAGCTGATTGCGGGATGCAGCGTCTTGTCTCAGATAAAGATTCCCCAAAGCAATCCTTATTTGAAAGAGGTCGACGGCATTATCTATAACGACGCGATAACGACGATCGTGTATTGTCCTTTGGAGATTGAGGCGGACGAATATGTGATTCCCGCAACGGTTACGGAAATTTCTGCTTGGGCGTTCTACAATATCAAGGGGATTCGGAAAATCGTCTTTGAATCCGGCACGGCGCCCCTTACGTTCGGCGAGAAAGCGTTCTATCTCTCCGGGATTGAAGAAATCGAACTTCCCGCGCGCACTCAGTCGATCGCCGACGATTTATTCTGGCAGTGCTATTCTTTGAAGAAAGTAACCTTTGAAGACGGATTCAATGCGGATCTCGGCAATTATATTTTCCAAGAGTGCACCGCGCTCGAATCGATTACGATTCCGTATACGGTGCAGGCGATCGGCGATTACGCGTTTGAAAAATGTACGTCGTTGAAGTCCGTCACGTTCGAAGACACGGCGGAGCATCCCAGCCGTTTGATTAAAATCGGCGATTGGACGTTCTACGGCTGTACCAAAATCAACAATATCGTGATTCCCGATTCCGTAGTTGAGTTCGGCGCGGATAACGATGAAAATTCGAAATATTACTTTGCCGATACAACGACGACCGACGGTCACGGCGGGAGCAACTTCTACAACTGTACGTCGCTGACGAGCGTGAAACTTTCCGACAATATTTTGTATCTCGGGAATAATACGTTCTACGGCTGTACGGCTCTCGGCGGCGTTACGCTGCCCTCGAAGCTTCTCGGACTCGGCTACGCGGCGTTCCAAAACTGCACGAAACTTACAAGCATTACGGTTCCCGATACGGTAACGACGTTCGGCGCGGCGAATACGTCGACGAACACCTATACCTTTGCGGGTTGTACGGCGCTGAAAAGCGTTCAGCTTTCCGAAAATCTGGGATATATCGGCGGTTATGCGTTCAGCGGATGTACCGCGTTGACCTTGATCACGGTTCCCCGTTCGGTTCTCGGGATCGGCGATTATGCGTTCAACGGCTGCACCTCGCTCAGCGTATTCGAGGTAGAAGGCAAAACGATCGGAACAACCACGACGTATTCCTTAAAAGAAATCGGCGATTACGCGTTCAACGGCTGTATTTCGCTTTCTCAATTCAACGCGCCGTCAAGCCTCGAATCGATCGGAACGAGCGTATTCCAGGACAGCGGACTGAATACGGTTGTATGGAGCGGCGGCAATATCGGCGAGAAAGCGTTCTATCAGATTTCCACGCTTACTACTTTCACCTTTACCGCCGACGCGACGACGACCTCGATCGGAAAATACGCGTTCTCCGAAACGGGCATTACGGACATTGTGCTTCCTTCTACGGTAGACACGATCGGACAGTACGCGTTCCAAAAATGCTATTCTTTGGAATCGGTTACGCTTCCGAAGGGTCTTAAAACTATGAGCACATATGCCTTTGCATATGACTCCGCGCTTACCGAAGTCATATTCCCCGCAGGCTATGCGTATGCCGTGATTCCCAATTACACGTTCCGCGGCTGTTCCGCGCTTGCGTCGATTACCTTGCCCGACTGCGTCACGGATCTCGGCTATTATGCGTTCTACGACTGCACCAATCTTGCTTCCATCGATTTGGGCGATTCCTTGGAATGGATCGGCGGCTATGCGTTCTATAAATGCAGCTCGTTAAAGAAGGTTGAATTCCCCGACACGTTGATGTATTTCGGCTTTAATTCGACGAAACCGACGGCGACGACGGCGTTTAAGACGACCACGTCGAGTTACGTATTCAGTGGTTGTACGTCTCTCGAAGAGATCGTTTTGCCGAAAAACGTTTCGTTCCTGGGCTTCGGCACGTATGCGTTCAACAGCTGTTATAAGCTTTCGAAAATCAGTTATAACGGTTACGCGGGAGAGGGGAACATCCTGCCCGAAAACGTAACGATTATCGGAAACTCGGCGTTTAAAGGCTGCGTCTCGCTTCAAGAACTGAATATCACCGGCGTGAAGACGTTAGGCGACTATGCGTTTGCGGGCTGTACATCGCTTACGAAGCTCTACATTGAAGATCTTGAAACTCTTGGCAACGGCTCGGTCGACAGCGTTTCCGTCTTTGCGACCCTCGAGAACAGCGACGTGACCGTGGAGAACGGTATGTTCATCAGGAAATCCGACAGCGGATATGATCTTATCCTTTACGTCGGCGACGCCGAAACGTTCGTGATTCCCGATAATATCACCTCGATCAACGGCTTCGCGTTCCAGAACAATACGACGTTGAAGAGCGTTACGATTCCGGACAGCGTAACGACGATCGGTCAATACGCTT